>DYFG01000108.1 GCA_020725315.1 Nitrosotalea sp. | reverse complement strand
GCTTGTTGTAGGTTGTGAATTCCATTTCGCATACAGATCGAAGTCTGCATTTTCATTGCCTGCCATCACCACGGTGACCGTAGAGTAGCCTGATACTGAGAAGGTATAGGAGGCACCTGTTCCTGAAAGAGTTCCACTCTTGCTTGTTATTAAGTCTCCTCCTCCACCGCCTGATGTGAACTCCACTTTGTCCACCCATCCGCAGTCTGAGCCACTATGAACACTGCCGTCTTTCATATATCTCCACTTTACCGCGTGCGAGCCGGAACTTATGCTATAACTCTTCTGTTGCCAGTCAACAGTTCCACTTATCTTATCCATCCTTGTATTATCAATCCAGAACTCCAGGAAGTCAAAGCTTCCTTCTGATGAGACTTTCCAATAGAATTTTAAAGTTCCGGGACCTTGAACACCTATTTGCATCCATGACTCCTCATTGTGTGATATTGTACCACTCTGAGCAGTGTCACTGCCATAGTAATAGGTCGAAGTCTGCCCGAACCAGTTTACTTTCCCTCCTGTGTCCCAATAGAAGTCAGTGTTATCCACGGCTTCACCCAAACTCGGTATTATATAGTATGTTTGTGTGCACCATCCATTATTATATGCACTATTGGATTTTGTGTACTCATTGCCTAAATTGTAGTTATCGTCATAAACTTTCCATTCTAGAAAGTCGTTGTTCCCAGTTTGTTGGAAGTATCCAGCAACTAATTCTTCCACTGGCTCGAATTGATCAGCCACATGCACAACCACTGTATCATCACCTTTAGTCAATACCCAACATAATAAAAATGAATAGAATACCGAAGAATATTGCAATCGAAAGAGATATTTTCGTCCCCCTTGACGCAAAATAACCCGCCAATCCACAAATTGGCATAAAGAGTGGATTACTAAGGCTAACTATCCATCTTAGCCATCCTACTTCCCTCGTGCTTATAAAATAGGGGTCAGCTAAGTCAGAAAGAATATCAATATAGAAAAAAGAGAGCGGAATTAGAAAAACTCCAGAGAGTGTTGATGTGATTTTATTCTTTGTTATATATCCATAAGCGATGATAATTAATATGGGAATGCCACAAATTATGACTCTAAATGCTTGTGCCATTTGTATGGAAGGTTTTAGAGAAGGGCTTATAATCAGGTCGTCTACCACACACATCAATGCGAGGAAGAGAGGAAGCAATAGTATCATTATAAACATGCTTGCTATTCTGAACAAATCTTTCTTTTTCATATATTTATTCCCTTTCTTCTCCTTCTTACCTCTTCGCTCCTTTGTGATTCATACCATAAAAAATAAAAAAAGAAAAAAGTTTGAGAGATTATTTTGTTTGTACCCGATGTCCTTTTCAGTTAGAATACCAGTGCTACTGTTGCATACTCCCCGCTTCCTGAATAAGAGTGCACCATAAAGTAGAGTGTTCCAGAACCTGATGCTGGACCCGCTATCTCCTGCGCCCAACCGGAGTATCCGCGTGCGTCGTAACTGCTTGTTGTAGGTGGTGAATTCCATTTGATGTAGAGATCAAAGTCACTACCGTCAGGACCAGAGTTAAATGCATACCCCTTGCCGGAGCCGCTAAGAGAATAGGTTGCTGTAGCACCTGTTCCGGAAAGAGTTCCGCTCTTTCTTCCACTGTTTGCGCCTTGGCTACCTGAAAGTGCCCAGCATTTCCAGTTACCACTGCCACTGTAGGAATGGACCATTATATAGAGCGTTCCCGAGCCACTTGTTGTAAAGTACTCCAATGAAGTGCCTGAATATCCAATTGCATCATAATTACTCGTTGTAGGTGGAGAACCCCATTTCGCATACAGATCGAAGTCTGCATTCTCATTGCCTGCCATCACAACTGTAACTCTGGGGTAGCCTGATACAGAGAAGGTATAAGAGTTCCCTGTTCCTGAAAGAGTTCCACTCTTGCTTGTTATTAAATCTCCTCCTCCACCGCCTGATGTGAACTCCACTTTGTCCACCCATCCGCAGTCTGAGCCACTATGAACACTGCCGTCTTTCATATATCGCCACTTTACCGCGTGCGAGCCGGAACTTATGCTATAGCTCTTCTGCTGCCAGTCAACATTTCCACTTATCCTATCCTGTCTCACACCGTCAATATAGAACTCCAAGTAGTCCCAGCTTGCCTCTGATGAGACTTTCCAATAGAACTTTAAAGTCCCGGGACCTGTAACTGTTGTTTGAGTCCATGAATCGTAATTGTGTGATATTGTACCACTCTGAGCAGCGTCACTGCCATAGTAATAGGTCGAGGTTTGCCCAAACCAGCCTACTCTCCCTCCTGTGCTCCATGAGAGGGCAGTGTTATCACTGCTTCACCCAAACTCGGTATTATGTAGTAGGTTTGTGTGCACCACCCGTTATTGTATGCGCCGTGAGGATTCGTATACTCATTGCCTAAGGGGTGTAAGTATCAGCATAAACTTTCCATTGCGTGTCGTCAGGTTCTTTGTAGTATCCGGCAACTAAATCTTCCACGGGCTCGAATTGATCAGCCACATGCGGAACCACTATATCATCACCTTTAGTTAATGCCCCATACCCAGCATAATGAAAATAAATAGTACACCGAAGAATATACTGATCAAAAGAGACACTTTCGTACCTCTCGATGCGAAATAACCGGCCAATCCACAAATTAGCATAAAAAATGCAAAGCCAAACAATATTATCCCGCTTAGCCGTAAGTAGCTCTCACCAGAAAGAATACCAAGATAGAAAAAGAAAAGAGGCATTAGGAGAGCAGATGATAGTGTTGATGTGATTTTATCCTTTGTTATATATCCATAAGCGATAATAAGTGATACAGGAATACCAAAAATTATGATTTTAAATATTTGTTGCTCTTTTATGGATATAGGATGTAGGAAAAGTATTATAACCTGTTCATATCCCACATACATCAACGCGGGTAAAAGAGGAAGCAATAGTATCATTACAAACATGCTTGCTATTCTGAACAAATCTTTCTTTTCCATATTTTTCACTCCTTTTCTTCTCCTTCTTACCCCTTCGCTCCTTTGTGAGGAGCACCATAAAGAAAAAAAGAAAAAAATTGAAAGATTGTTTGTACCCGATATCCTTTTTAGTTAGAATATCAGTGCTACCGTTGCATACTCCCCGCTTCCTGAATAAGAGCGTACCATAAAGTAGAGTGTTCCGGAACCTGATGCAGGACCCGCTATCTCCTGCGCCCAACTGGAGTATCCGCATGCATCATAGCTGCTAGTTGTAGGTGGTGAATTCCATTTAGTGTATAGGTCGAAGTCGCTTCCGTCAGGACCTGAGTTAAATGCATACCCCTTACCGGAGCCGCTAAGAGAATAGGTTGCAGTAGCACCAGTTCCAGAAAGAGTTCCGCTCTTTCTTCCACTGTTAGCGCCTGGGCTACCTGAAAGTGCCCAGCACTTCCAGTTACCGCTGCCACTATAGGAATGCACCATTATATAGAGCGTTCCGGAGCCGCTTGTTGTGAAGTACTCTAATGAAGTGCTTGAATATCCAATTGCATCGTAGCTGCTTGTTGTAGGTGGAGAGCCCCATTTCGCATACAAATCGAAGTCTGCATTCTCATTGCCTGCCATCACTACTGTAACGGTAGAGTAGCCCGATACTGAGAAGGTATAAGAGTTCCCAGTGCCTGAAAGTGTTCCGCTCTTGCTTGTTATTAAGTCTCCTCCGCTTGGAGTGAACTCTACTTTATCCAGCCATCCGCAGTCGCTACCGCTGTTAACACTGCCGTCTTTCATATATCGCCACTTTACCGTGTGCGAGCCAGAACTTATGCTATAGCTCTTCTGCTGCCAGTCAACATTTCCACTTATCCTATCCTGTCTCACACCGTCAATATAGAACTCCAAGTAGTCCCAGCTTGCCTCTGATGAGACTTTCCAATAGAACTTTAAAGTCCCGGGACCTGTAACTGTTGTTTGAGTCCATGAATCGTAATTGTGTGATATTGTACCACTCTGAGCAGCGTCACTGCCATAGTAATAGGTCGAGGTTTGCCCAAACCAGCCTACTCTCCCTCCTGTGCTCCATGAGAGGGCAGTGTTATCACTGCTTCACCCAAACTCGGTATTATGTAGTAGGTTTGTGTGCACCACCCGTTATTGTATGCGCCGTGAGGATTCGTATACTCATTGCCTAAGGGGTAAGTATCATCATAAACTTTCCATTGCGTGTCGTCAGGTTCTTTGTAGTATCCGGCAACTAATTCTTCCGCAGGCTCGTATTGATCTGCATAATGTATGATCGGAGTATCCCGGTGAGCTTGTCCAATGACATCACTGGTAGATAGATGCCAGAATCTAATATGATATCTATAAGTCGCTCCTGTTGGATCGGTGGTTGCACTATCGGTTTGTGCTAACCAACCATATACCGGATCGGAGACATGAAAAGTGTATTGGGGAAATGCACCACCCCACCATCCTTCTTCCGTTATCTCTGACTTCACAGTAGCTATATTTGTATTCTCCCATGCCAGATTTATCGGGTCCTCTTCTGTATATACGCCTCCATCTTCTGAGTAACACCACTGAGGATAATGATACCAGTTCCACCACTGTGGTGGGTCGGTTACGGTTGTAAACACACGTTCTTCTTCAGTCACAGAAGTTCTCTCTTCACCTTCTCTTATCCCAATCATTTCGGCATCGCTTGCACTAACCGGAATTCTAAGCTCTTTTGTAAAATTATCTCTTCCAAATCTCTTTTTGAATTCTTCGCTCGTGTATATCTCTTTTCCGATCAGATGTCCTTGCTCATACTTCAAAGTCCTGATAGCTTTAACCTTTACAGTATGCTCTTGCCTCCATTGTTCCATGGATTTTTCTGGAGTTATGCCTTCTATTGGTTTCCCTGCCGTTATATTTTTCTCTGTTTTCTGATACGGCTCCGGGCATGAAGATATTATAGTATAGTTACCGCTGATGAATCCGCGCACGACATCTAAAGGAAGTTCAAGCGTTTCTGCAATCTCGTCCTCGCTCCATCCTTCCCCATACAACTCCTTGATTTTACTGTACGTAGGACAATCAGACGGGGATATGCTCTGGTTTGACTCAGGACATGGTGGTGGGGTAAAATCACCTTTGAGATATCTGGTCACAATGCCCAAAGGGAATGCAAGTTCTTCTGCTATCTCTTCCTCACTCAACCCTTTTTCATGCAATTCCGTAATCTTATTGTATGACTCTTCAGGGCATATAGGCTGATATTCAGAT
>DYFG01000107.1 GCA_020725315.1 Nitrosotalea sp. | reverse complement strand
TTTGTGAATAGAATCCATCCGCTCAAGGGTCCGCAATTGCTGATAAGAGCATTGCCGAGTATTATAAAATCAGATGCTATCGTTGTTCTAATTGGTCCTGACCCAAATGGGTATACCGGTGAGTTAAAAAAGATTGCAGAAAAGCTTGAAGTTCTTGACTACGTCCTATTCCTGGGTTTTGTGAGCGAAGAAGAAAAGATAGCAGCATACGATGCTGCAGATATAGTTGTGATTCCCAGTATTGGTGAATTTACAGAAGCTTTTTCAATCGTGCTATCTGAGGCATGGGCGCGTGGAAAAACGGTTGTTGTATCGAAGAGCAGGGCTTTGAGGAGTAGGGTTAAACCAGGAGCTGGCTATGTCGCGGATTACAGTGCAGGAAGTCTTGCAAAGGCTATAATGGAAGCACTCGAAAAACCTACCAGATCACAAGAGGTTTATTCGTGGAATGAGATTGTGGAAGAGTATGAAAAGCTATATAGGGAGATCATAAAATGAACATCCTTTATGCAGCTCTTGATGTTCCAGTGCCACATACTGGTGATTTCGTAGGCGACTCTGCGCATGGAATGAAGATAGCGGAGGGCTTAGCGAAGAGAGGCAACAATGTTTTTGTAATATCAAGAAGAGTGACAAGAGTGCAGAAGAAATTCGAGAGGATTGCAGAGAATATTTTCACGAGAAGAGTTTATCGAGGATTGCTTTTTCCTATTCGTGATAAAACATCGAGCAAAGAGGTAGAAAAAAGTGAATTTTTACGCAATTTTATTGAGAAAACATATTTCTTTTTCTATCGTTTTATCTTAGTTTTCCTTGTGCTTTATCAGCTTAAAAAACACAAAATAGATATTATTCTTGATAGAAGCTCATCAAAAGGTATCGGTGCTTTCTCTGGTTTTTTGCTTGGAATACCAACTTTTGTTGAACTTTTGGACACAGATTACAGCAATTTATCACTCAAATTAGCAAACAAGATTTTCGCGTATACTAAAAAGATAATTAATCCGAATTTGCATAATAAAGTAGAGATTGTAAGTGCAGGCGTGGACACAACAATTTTCAAACCAACTTACAGGGAAGACGAGGATATCAGAAGAAAATACCACTTAGAGGATAAGAAAGTGGTTGTTTACGTTGGGTCTTTAAGTACATGGCATGGTGTAGAAGACCTGGTTGAGGTTGCTACTAAGCTCAATGAGGATATAAGATTTCTTATGATTGGAAAAAATTTAGAAATGCTAGGAGATAAGGCAAAAGAGAAAGGAGTTTATTCTAAGTTCATATTCACAGGATTTGTAGAGCATGAAGAAATACCGAAATATATTTCGGCAGCAGATGTTACGGTGGCGCCATATAATCCAATGGGATTTAGAGATATGGAAGAACATGGTTTCTTTTCTCGCCGATAAAGATTTTTGAGTATATGGCTTGTGGTAAGCCAGTAGTGGCAAGTGATGTGGAAATAATAAGAAATATTTTCAATGAAAACAGGTGCGGTTTGTTGGCGAAGCCCGGAGATGCTGGTGATTTTGCAGAGAAGATAAGGATGCTGTTGGGAGACGCTGGCTTGAGAAAAGAGTTTAGTGAGAATGGCAGGAAAGCGGTAATAGAGAAATATACTTGGGAAAGAGTGGCAGAAGAAATCTTGAAATAGTGATCATGTGCCTCTTACTTCATAAATCTTCACATATTCACTCTCCCACACAAGTTTTAGTTCGGTCTTAGCCGCCATGTCATCTATCCTTTTCACATGCTCTCTGAGATTGTAGAACAAATATTGTTCGAACCTAACGACATGCGTGATATTGTAAGTCTTAAGGGTCGTCATGTTTAAAAATTCAGGCTTGAGATGTCCGATATTATATGCCTTCTTCTCTGCATAGAAAACGCACTGCTCATCGTCATGTATCAGTATGATGCTGTCCACGGGTAGCGTTTTTATGTATTGTAAAGCATCAGAATACTTTTCGAAGTAATTGTGAGCATACCATGCCTTTGCTGTTTGGGCCGTTGGGAAAATTATTACGGCAAAGATTAATAGGAGGACGAAGAATTTTTTGTATCTCTTAGTATTCAAATCAAACCCTTTTGCCGCAAGCAAAGCAATAGCAGGAGCCATAGGAAGAAGGCGGCGAAAGCCCCAGAGTAGATTCTTCTGTAGAACTAAAACGGCAACAATCCAGGCAAGGAGCCATACGTAAATGAAAATGCTACTTTTGTCTGTATCTTCAGCTTTAAGCAAGCCTTTTATCATCCCATAGAGGAACAAAAACGAGGCAAATATGGTTATGATAAGAAAGGAGGGGATAGCAAAGTTTGGCAAACTAGAGACTTGCGTGCCGAGTGGAACGCCCCAGAAATCAAGATAAATCTCCTTCAGGTAATCGAAAATGGTTGCTTCACGATAAACAGCAAACCTCTGTGAAAATGCTTCATTAAAAAGCGAACTATCAAAATTTAGCGTTAGCGAGAAGGATTGCATTTTCGGAGATGCTACTCGGAAACCAAAAAGCGAGCCAAACAGTAAGTATGATCGTATATAATAGCAGCTGCAAATGAGTAATCCTATGATTGCGATGATTAAGCATTTCTTGAGGACTTTGAAATCAAAAATTTTATTTTTTGCTGATATTACGAGGAAATAGATGGCAATTATAGGAAATACGATGACACCGGTGAGCTTGCTGAGGCTCGAGAGTCCTGCGGTGACACCAGCTTTTACTTCACATTTTTCAGAACTCGTCGCTTTATAGAAGTAATACACAAAGGCAGTAAGAAGTCCAGTGACGACAGCATCCTGGTAAGCCATTGCACTCAGGTATATGTGTGAGGGGATTATCCCGAGGAGGATGGCAGCGATTAATCCTCTTCTCTCGTCAAAAATCTCTTTTCCAAGCTTGTAAGTGTAGAATATGCCAATAGCACCGAAGGAAGGGGCGATGAGCTTGAGTCCAAACTCGCCGAGAAGCATGTAAATAGTAGCACCAATGACCATAAGTAGTGGTGGATAGTAGTTGAAATGGGGATCCGAGAGTAGGGCGGGGTGTTTTGCGATGTGAAGATATTGACAAGCGTCAGAGAATACGGGGAAAATCCAGCCAAGTACGAAGCGTAAGGCTATTAGGAAGAGTACAAGTATAATTAGGAGTTTGACATCCGAACTTTTTGTCTTGAGTGGATCTAAGATCGAACTTAGTTGCATGTTTTGGATTTCATGTTCTATACTTTAAATACTTTTGTGGGGTTTAGCAAGTAACATGAAATGGAGGGAATTTTACGATGAGGAAGCGAAGTTCAAAAGATATGAAGCGGGCACGTTCCCTACAACGAAATAATCTCGGAGGAGATATGCCTGCACTGCTTTAGGAAAATTTATCCACGAGGGCATATTCAATCTTTTGACGAGGCAAGGATTGAAAGGTTATGTAAGGAGTGTGGCTTAAGAATTTTTGATATAGACAGGTTCTTCCATGCATTTGAGCATCCTTTGATAAGATGGATCCCAAAGCCCTTATTTAAACACGTGGTGTTTATATTTTAAATCACAAAAAAACACGCGTGGAGTGAGTAGCAATTGAAAATATGCTATGTTGCTTTGGATGTAGAAGTTCCTTACACAGGTGTAGGAGGTAGTGGAGGTTCTGTTCATGCCTATGAAGTTGCAAAGAATCTTGTCAAGCGAGGACATAAAATAGAACTTATATGCATGAAAGCCATGAGAACTCAAGAATATAAAGGAGTATTAGAAGACATTAAAATACACAGAATATACACCGGTGCTGACAAAGTAAAAGCTGTTAAGGAGAGGAGTGAAAGAACAAAGAGGCTTTTAAATGGTTTGGCACCCATTTTGAAGAAGTCTTTTTACATGTCCTTAGGGCTAAATGTCGCAAGGATTGCAAAAGATTGCGACATAATATATGAGCGGGCATCATCGTTAGGTGCAGGTGGGATTGCATCTTTAATAACCGGAAAACCTCTAGTTTTGGAAGTTAACGATCCAATGATGTCCAACATATCTTTGAGACTTGCAAGAAAAATAGTTACTACGAGTAGAAAGATTGTAAAAGGGAGTGTAAGAAAGAAAGTTATTGAAGTGGTATGGGGATGTCATACTGAAATGTTCCACCCACGAGTCGATCCTAGCATAGTTCTTGAAAAATACAGTCTCAAAAGTAAGAAAGTTTTGCTATATACCGGCTCTTTTGCTCCTTGGCATGGAGTTGATACGATAATAGAAGCTGCAAAAAGATTGATACACGAAAATATTGTATTCTTGATGGTTGGTTCAGGTGAGAATCTCTATAAATATGAGAGAGAAGTTTCAAGGTTGGGTCTGAGTAAACTCTTTGTGTTTACAGGTGCGGTGAGTTATGAGGAGATGCCAATGCATATTTGCGCTGCTGATGTTGCAATTGCGCCATTTGACCCCGAAAAGAACGAACTTACGAAGAGGTATGGATTCTTTTACACACCCTTTAAGATATTTGAATACATGGCTTGCGGAAGACCAATAATAACCACAGGTGTGGGAAATATAATAAAGATCTTGGAAGATGGAAAGACTGCAGTATTCATAAAGTCGGGAGATGCAGAAGCACTTGCAGATTCTATCCTCAAGCTATTATCAGATGATGATTTAAGGACGCGTATTGGAGAAACTGCTGGAAGAGAGGTTAAAAAACATTCTTGGGAAGAGCATGTCAAGATTCTGGAGGAGATCTTTTATGAAGTCAAGGGATAAGTTTGAGATTATAAAAGACTATGTTTCAGGCAAATCAGTTCTGGACTGTGGCTGTGTCGGCTCTGAGTACTCGAACGTGCATAGCAAAAGATTTTTACATGGAATGATTGCAAAACACGCTAATTACTGCCTTGGAATAGACACGAACGAGGAAGGAATAAAAGAACTACAGAGATATGGATTTAATGTGCTACAAGGAGATGTTGAAGAAATGAGTATTGGCATGAAATTCGATGTGGTTGTAGCTGGTGACTTAATAGAACATCTATCCAATCCTGGGAATTTTTTAAAGTGTGTAAGGAAGCATTTAAAGCCTCAAGGGATTTTGATACTACATACCCCTAATCCGTTTTCAATAACTCGGTTCTGGCATGCACTAATGAAAGGATATGTAGAAGTGAATAAGGATCATAAATGCTATTATGACCCAATAACTTTAAGTCAATTATTAGAGAAGCATGGCTTTGAAGTTATGGGTGTTATTTACACAAATACTCTCAAGGCACCCTTTTTCAAAAGATTCGTGATAGAGTTCTTCGCAAAATTAAGGAATTTATTTTAT
>DYFG01000106.1 GCA_020725315.1 Nitrosotalea sp. | reverse complement strand
AAACTAATTAGTGGAAGAAATGGATAAGGAAAGAAAAACGGGAGGTAGGGTTGAAGATTTCTTTTTAAATCTTTTAAACAAGGTAGTTTTATTTATTTCGAAATCAGATAGAATATGAAGATAAACGGAGAAGAAGATAAATTTAAAAAGAAGAAGTTTTAACCTCTTCTCCTTCTGTTAAACAGGAATACCAGTCCCAGTATCGCCGCCACAGGTATTTTTATTCCCATCTGTTTTTATGCAATCAGCATCACGAAAAACTCCTCAATTTTTCAATTAACCGCTCAATATCTTCTGCTGATACTTCTACCGCCTCTTTAGGCATCTCATTCTCGTAGAAGTTCTTGTGTAATCCATTTGCAACATGAAAAAGCCTTACGAATTCCTTATCACCACTCTCCTTCGTGAGTGTATCTATGAACGACCAGAGCCCACCATGTTTATCCAACTTCAGTCCCCTCTCCGCTGCTACCATCTTGACAGCCAACGCTGATGCTCCCCATAACTTCTCCGATGCTTGAACAAGGTCCCCCTTATTCAAAAATTCCTTGCCCTCTTTAAGATATTTATCGCTCAGCAATCGATACTGTTCCACAAGTTCTTCAGGGTCTATTTCCTCATCCAAACTTTTAAAAAGAATCTCAATGACCAGTTCCTCCGGTAAATAATCTTTCTCTTCTGCTTTCTCTCTTAGCTTCTCACTGAGCTTTTGTGGCAAGGTAACAGAAGCCATAGTTATAATTCTATTATTACTTAACATAAATATCTGAGTTATTACTGAAGATGCATCCGCTTGCTTACGAATACCTAAAAAAGGTAATGGAAGCTAAGAAAATTGTAGGACCTGATGAATCATGTGAGTATTATCCCTGCCACTTCCCTGGTCACGATTGCACGTGGTGTTTCTGCCCGTTTTATCCCTGCGAAGACGAGGAAACCGGTGGTGACTGGGTGAAGAGGAAGGACGGTGGACTTATTTGGGACTGTTCAGACTGTTACTGGATACATCGCGCGGACGTTGCGGAGGCAATAATGGTGGAATTCATGGCATATGGCATAGAGAGTGTTGAGGATATTGAGACAAGAAGTGAAGAAGTAAAGAAAGTATTCTTTATTTTAAAAGAGAAATATCCACCTAAAAAGTAACCCACACCAAATCCTAAGCACGAATGAAAAAAAGACCCAATCCCATTTCATTGAAATTTTGTGTGGAGCTTCTTTAAAAACAAAGTGAGCCTTCAATAACGTTGGTAAACAATGATAATGAGGTAAGTAGTAACACAGTTGGTTTGAGCACCGGTGGCGGCATTGAGATTGGTGGAGGTAAGCCGACCATCAACTATAATAATATCCACAATAACACGCCTTATGATGTGCGAAATCGTCTCTCCTGGGACGCCCCCACTATCGATGCTACTAATAACTGGTGGGGAACCACCGATGAAGCTACAATTCAAACACACATCTACGACTGGTATGACGATGCCAGCCTGGGACTTGTGGAGTACATTCCTTACCTAACAGAGCCAGTATCTCCTATTCCACGTCCAGTCCATAACCTCAACACAGGAAAAGACTTCTCAACTATTCAGGCTGCGATAGACGACCCTGATACGAAGGATGGGCATACAATCACGGTGGATGCTGGGACTTACACTGAGAATGTGGATGTTTACAAATCTTTAAGAATTAAATCAACCTCCGGAAATCCAGCAGATACGATTGTCCACGCTGCGGATTCGGATGATCATGTCTTTAATGTGACAGGAAATTATGTGAATATACTTTGATTAACAACACTGCATTGAAAAACACCAACGGTATCTACTTGTGGGGTTCGAGTAACAACACGGCTATTGGGGTATCCACCTGATTTCTTCGACCAACAACACCATCTACAACAACTACTTCGGCAACCCAAACAACGGTTATGATGATGGAAACAACATCAGAAATATACAAAATGGCGGAGATTATCTACCGCTTGTAAAACCAACTGCACCTTCACTCTTTGACACTGGCAAGGGCACCTATCCGAGCATCTTCGGTACGCACTACGGAACAATCACACCAAATCAAACGATTACCGTATCCAAACTTTACACCTATCCCTGCGCAGGCACTGGTGGGCATACCGAATATGCTGCTTTCGGTTACTCAAATGGAACATTAATAGCAGAAGCCTATTGGAATGGCTACAAAGGCGACTGGCACAATATCTCGTTTGATAAAACCTTCACGCTCGAAGCAGGAAAAACATACAACTACACCATTCGCACAGGCTCTTATCCGCAGATTCACCATACGGATGCACTGCCAACAGCGAACGGATGGATAAACTGCACTGGGTTTATAGATGCGAATGGAAAAAGATATGACAACTGGATACCAGCCATTATGCTGTGGTCATAATAGAACATTTCTTTTGGTAAAGCTTTTCTTTTTAAGAAAAGGTTTGATGCCAATGGGAGGGTTTATTATGACTTTTTTTGCGAGCAAAAAAAGTTCATTGATTGTATTGGGAACATGGATTTGTGTTGTTGTATTAGTATATCTGGGGTTTGGCGATTCTCTGAGAGCTTTACACATGCGAAAAAACTTGCTTATTGACCACATCGTTATTTTCTCGATTGCTTTGCTTATAGACCTCAGCATAGGCGACCCACCGGAGAAGGTAGAAAAATTCTATCCCATTGTGTGGATAAGCCGGTTGATGTATTTCTTTGACAGAAGAACGAGGAGAGGAAATCCGAGGAGAGAGAAAATGCTCGGGGTGGTGTATCCACTGCTGGTACTCTCCATTTTCTCCCTTCCTCTTTTATTACTTCTCCTCATCCCTTCTGAACTCGCATATATTGCTTTAGGCGTGCTCATTTTCAAAATGACCTTCACGATAAAAGGATTGGAACGATACGGGAGAAAAACGATGGAAGCCACGAATTTGGAAGCAAAGCGAGCAGCGGTAGGCAAAATCGTCAGTCGAGAAGTGAAGGATCTAGATCGGGAGCATCTCGACTCCGCAACCATAGAATCGGTGGCGGAGAACCTCACTGATAGCGTTATAGCTCCCTTCTTCTACTTCATGCTCTTCGGCGTTTTTGGTGCTATGGTTTACCGGGTAATCAATACGTTGGATGCCGTTGTCGGGTATAAAACGAGAAGATACCTCCATTTCGGCTGGTTCTCTGCGAAAACGGATGCCGTGCTTAATTACATACCAGAACGGATCGCAGCAGGCTTAATACTGGCGACGAGTAATTCTCAATGGCGAGATTTAGTAAACGAGCTGCACGAAAAGGAGAACATTCCTCTGACAATAACGGCGATGAGCCATGCCTTACACGTGAAGTTAGAGAAGAAGGGGCATTATAGCGTGGGAGAACCTTTTGAGAGCGCATCCGAGGAGCATATAGAAAGAGCGATAAAGGTCGTGAAGCGGTCTTCAATCCTTTTCGCATTCATTTGTATCGTGGTGATGTTTGTTTTTTATTTTGTTTCCCTAAGCCTCTTCACCATCTTCACTGCAGCCTCTACCGCTCTTTTTGCATAATCCACTCGTTCTTGCGCTTCCAGCCTCGTCATCCCTGGTCCTGAGACGCCCAGAGTCACCGGCTTGTTGTACTCCAGTGAAAGGTCCATTATCTTTCGCGTCAATTGCGATGCGATCACTTCATCATGCTCGGTTGAACCTTCTATGATGCAGCCGAGGGTAACCACTGCATCTACTTCTCCATCGGTGAGCATCTTCTTTACCGCTAACGGCATGTCAAAGGTTCCCGGTGTATATACCGTGCGATAAACGTTCGCACCAAGAAACTCAGCATGCTCCCTTCCCAGTATCTCCATCTGATAGGTGATCTCCCGATGAAACTCTGAGACGACAAAACCCAATTTTATTTCCTCTTCTTCTTCTACCATTTTTAACCCCTTCCTATTCTATACTAGTACCCGTTTGAACTTTATAAAAGAGGGGCACTTTTTTATAACTCTCTCTAACCTCAATCTTTTTGCTATTTCTCTTGGGTCTTCACCTCCTTTTAAATATTCCCTGTTATTCTCCTTAAATATTTCATCTAAAATTTCTTCTGGCTTACACGCATTTTCAGGATTATGAATTTCTTTTATCGTAGTACTCAGATAATCACCAATTGCTTCTTCATCAGCAAGTAGCCACGATTCTATCGCATGAACTACAATGCAAACACTTATAGTTCCATCAATGGATAATCCTAATTCTCTTAATCTATTCCCAAAATTACTTTCTATCTCTTCAGGATCAGAGCAATGGGAATCTTTTAGTATAATTATTGTATCACAATCATGAAGTAAATCTAAAACATAGGATTTTGTCTTTGTCGGACTTTGTATTTTTGCGCCTCTCTTAGATCTCCTTATCTCCGCATTAACTCCCAGCTTATGAGTAATCTCGCGAATTACCTTCTCATCAGATTCGCCTTCGACTATAACGCCCATCATGGATTGCCGCCAACTCCTCCACCATACCAATATTCGCCAAGTGACAGTCCAAGCTCTTCTAAACGTTTCTTGAGTTTATCTCCATCCTTTATTCTACTCGCTACTGTCTCTTGATCCTTTTTCTCCACTATTATTACATCCCCAGGCTCAACCCAATCAACAAGATAAGGAGAATGCGTTGATAGGATGATCTGCTTATCTGATTTTTTCAAAATCTCCACTAAAAGCTCAAATAGTCGGGGATGAATGAAGTTCTCGGGCTCTTCAAAACCGACTAATCCTGGCTCCTCTGTGGCAATCGCTGTTATATAAGCCAGCAACTTAAGCGTGCCATCAGAAACCTGGAAATAGTTAAAAGGAGAATCAAAGCCTTTTTCTCTCATTGCTACGTAGGTCTCCCCTCCTTCAGTTAAAGGAGTCAAAAGTTCGTCTATCTGCGGAATTGCCTGCTTAAGCATATTCTCTATTTTATCAAAGGTCTTTGGACGTTCGTTATGTAAAGAGAGCAAAACTTGTGCCAAATTTCCTCCGTTTTTATCCAGAATAAGGTTCCTCTTGGCCGAATACGTTCTTCTCATTTCAGAGGTTATGAAATTGTAGGATCGCCAAGAGTTCAGGTATTCTCTGGTTTTGGGAGAGTGATAATAAATCGCAGATACCCAAGTACCAGCAGCGACCTTTTCAAACGTTCCAGCATCTATTCGCTTTTTAATGTCATTCAAATGCCGATCTATCACTCCTACATCTTTAATAGTTAATTTTTCTTCGTCTATCCCCTCTTTAGAAATAGAAATAAAATATTTAGATGCTTCGTTATCCCGCATAAAATCAATGGATAATTCTATGT
>DYFG01000105.1 GCA_020725315.1 Nitrosotalea sp. | reverse complement strand
GAAGTCGTTTATGAGGTGCATCGATGGCTCGACGGAGTAACGATTCAGCCGTCTCCCCCCATTTTGAATTACAAAGAGAACAAGGAGGCAAAGGAGATGTTAAAAACTATTAAAGGCGTGGTTGAAGGAAAAGTCGTAGTCCCAGAAGAGCCTGCTGTTCTCCCTGAAGGAACAGTGGTGATATAAAAAGTCCAAATGAATAAAAAAATATAGGAGGCGAGAAAAGTATGTCTAGAATTACGTTGGAGGTTAAGGTCTTTAAGGAAGGGGATGTTTATGTAGCGGTTTGCCCAGAGCTCAATGTTTCAAGTTTTGGGGATGATGTTGAGAGTGCCAAGGACTCACTACACGAAGCACTAGAAGCTTTCTTGGAGGAGTGTGAAGCAATAGAAACATTAGAAGAGGTTTTAGAGGAGGCAGGTTTTGTAAAAGAGAAAGATAGATGGGTCCTCGAAGAGCCCGTTGTAGAAGAGAAGATAGCCTTATCCTATTAAGATATAATGAGCAAAAAGATTACGCCCATACAAAGTCAGGTGTTAAACGACCGCTTGTGATTAAAAGCAGCCCGAAACTTGTGCCTGTAACACATATCCGTACAAATATGAGAACGGCAGGGATGAGTAGGGAACGCTATTTCCACCTTTTAGAAAAGGTAAAATGAGGGAATTTGGCGTTGAGGTGTATGGATATGATCCCTTTTTCATCATCCTGCAGATAGAGCGTGTCCGCATTAAGCACCGTCTTGTAAGTGTCAAACATCTTCTCAACTACTTCTCGTTTCTTGTAGAGCAGATAAATTTCCTGCTATTTGTATAGCTCTTTGGAAATACTAAATCCTAAGCACCAAATCCTAAACACCTATCTTATACCCTCTTGATTTGTGATTAAATAAGTTTGGCGAGTGAAGATGCATCAATTACTATCACGATCCTCCCTCACATACTTCGATGCTGTTCCTTTCTCAGGCGGGGGTACGTTTTTGAGCATGGAATCTATCTCTTCCAATGCTTTCTCTCTCTTGTACTCCCGCACCTTATCCTCTATGAACTTTCTCACTTCTTCGCTCCAGTTAATGTCCAATTCCTTTTTTCTAAAAAGATGTTTTACTCCCTCAGACATAAAAATCTTTTCTTCCGTGTTACTTTTCTTTTAGCTTTGAGTTCCGATGTCGACAAGATCATAATATCGCGATTCGCTGGACGGACGGTGTTCATTCTGCCCCTTCTCAGCGCTTTTAATGCAATCTCCTTTGATTCGTTGAAGAACACTACTCACTTCCAGGCAACATTTGCTACCTCTGCAATCGCAAGATCAACCGTTATCAATTGGTAATTCTCCGCAACTCTTTCAGCCCTCTCAGAAGACTCCTCTTTAAAAAATATCGCCGCAATAGCACCTGAATCGAGGATTACTCTATCTGGTATCTCTATCTTCTCTTATTAGTTCAGCAGCACTCACCTCTGCCTTCCTCTTGCCAGTTTATCTCTTTCATTAAATCCTGCGCGTTTTAGGCTGTCTTTCTTCTTATCTCCATCGTTTAACGTTCTTATCTTCTCTTCGTCTATGTCAAATCCTACTACTTTGAAATGCTTGAACCTACTCCTACAACGCAGCCGGTTTTGGTTTTTGTATCTCTTCTCTTGCCATGTTGTTCACTTCACTTCACTTCACTTCTCTTCTCTTCTCTTCCTCGATAAATTCAACGTCCTTCAAACCCTTGAAATGCTCATCGCTCGTCACAAGCTTTGCACCTTCCCTTTTCGCTGTTGCATATACTATTCCATCTGCCATACTCAATCCTAATCTCAGGCTCAGGCTGAAATCAGCAGCCTCGAGTGCTAAACTCGCATCCACAGAAATTACCTTCGCCCTCATCAATTGCGCATACGCTTCTAAAGCTTTTTCTTCGCTTATATCCCCTTTTATTAATTTCAAGCATTCATCATCTTCTGGTTGCCGCTTTTAATGCCGCACAGAACTCTTCAAGTGCGGGAATCAGTACTTCTGGCTTAGCTTTATGTTTCGCGATGAGTTCTACGATCGCACTTCCCACTATTACCCCTTTCGCACCGCTCTTTACTATCTCCTGCACGTGCTCTGGCTTTGATATCCCAAATCCTACTGCTGGTGGTATATCTTGTCTTTTCTCAACCACGCTCTTTATCAGAGTTTTCACAACCCCTGAAATTGTCTCCCTCGCACCCGTAACACCGAGCAGCGACACAAGATAAACAAACCCTGATGAATACGCACAGATCTGCTCTATCCTCTCCTCGGGCGTCGTCGGAGCAATCAAAAAAATTGTGTCTATACCATTCTCCTTCGCATACCATACCACATCATCTGCCTCTTCGATGGGTAAGTCCGGAATAATAATCCCATCTCCTCCTTCTGCAAGCCGTTTCATGAACCGCTCTATCCCAAAATGCAAGATCGGATTGTAATAACTCATCACGACGATCGGGATGTCCGTTTCCTTTCTTATAGCAGCGATGAGCTCAAAAATCTTATCAGGTCTCATTCCAGCCTTAAGAGCCCGCTCTGATGCTGTTTGTATCGTCTTACCATCTGCTATCGGGTCTGAGAACGGTATCCCGAGTTCTATGACATCCGCATACCGTGCTATCGCCGTTGCTATCGGTGGAGTTAGTGACGGATCAGGATCGCCAGCCATCATATATGCGATAAAAGCACACTCACCGCTTCGTTCAAGCTCCAAAAAGGTATCACGGATTCTGCTCATGGAGTGCCCTCTCTATTATCTCCACATCCTTATCTCCCCGTCCTGAGAGGCACACCACAACAACATCATCGCTGCCGATCTCCTCTACCTCGACTAATCTCGCCACGTACGCTACTGCATGTGCAGACTCAAGTGCCGGCAATATACCTTCATACTTACACAACAGTTCGAACGCGTGCAGAGCCTCCCTGTCAGTTACTATATCATAAGTTACACGACCCATATCCTTCAAAAACGCATGCTCCGGCCCTACACCAGAATAATCAAGCCCGGGCGCAATGCTGTGCGTTGGGAGTATCTGTCCATCTTCGTCTTGTAACAGATAGCTGTAGGTACCATGTAAGACACCCTTTGTACCGGCATAAAGAGTTGCTGAATGTCTACTGGACGATATGCCTTCCCCTCCCGCCTCTACACCATATAACGCCACCTCTTCATCATCAAGGAAATCGTAGAACAGCCCTATACTGTTGCTTCCTCCTCCAACACACGCAACGAGTGCATCAGGTAGCCTTCTCTCGGTTTCTAATATCTGCTCTTTTGTTTCAATCCCGATTACGCGCTGGAAATCCCGTACCATCATGGGGTAAGGATGCGGACCTACAACAGAACCTAAAAGGTAATGCGTATCTTGAACATTGGTTACCCAGTCTCGTATAGCTTCATTTATCGCGTCCTTCAAGGTTCTCGAACCACTGCCAACAGGGTGAACCTCCGCACCCAGTAATCTCATCCGGAAAACGTTCAACCGCTGCCGTTCGATATCCTCCTCGCCCATATAAATCTCCGTTTTCAACCCGAACGAAGCACCGGCAATCGCAGTTGCCAATCCGTGCTGTCCTGCTCCTGTCTCTGCGATTATTCTTCGCTTACCCATCCTCTTCGCTAACAACGCTTGACCGATCGTGTTGTTCAACTTATGGGCACCACCATGAACGAGGTCTTCCCGCTTGAGATAGAGCTTGGTGCCCAGTAACTCAGAAAGCCGAGCGCAGAAGTAAAGAGGTGTTGGTCGACCCGCAAAGGTCCTCAAATAAAAGTCCAATTCTTCTTTGAATTGTTCGTCCTTCCCGTAGAGAAGATACGCATCCTCAAGCTCCTTCAGCGCGTGCATTAAAACCTCTGGTACAAATTGACCGCCGTATTCACCAAATTTACCCGCCTTTGGATATTCACCTATATGCATTTCGCATTCCTCACGAATTGGAAGACCTTCTCCTTACTTTTCTTCCCTGCTGACGATTCCACACCACTTGCAACGTCAACACCATAAGGATTAACCTCCTTTATCGCAGCTGCCACATTCTCAGGTGTTAAACCGCCCGATAGAATCACGGGAATCATGCTATCTGCCACAATCTCCCTGCTTTTAGCCCAACTATGCCTTTTTCCCGTCCCCCCAATCTGAGCAGAAAAGGTGTCAAGAAGGAGAAAATCTACATAATCCTCTTCTGGCATTACACCATGAATCGTTCCCTGCTCATCCACATGAACGGTTTTTATCAATTTCACCTCAGGAAGTGCTTCACGGACGGACTTCAAAAACGCAGTGGATTCAAATCCATGCAACTGCACGCCAAATGGCGCAATCCTTCTCACAATCTTCTCCACTTCATTCACGGAACCTGGACAGAGAACCACCACGATATTTATCGCATCACCGATCTCCTTTGCGATCTCCTCCGCCTCCTCTATGCGTATTTTCCGCGGCGTTGCTACCGGCACATCCACGATCATGCCAAGCAGGTCGGCACCACTATCCACTACAAGCTGAGCATCTGCCGCATTCGTAATACCACAAATCTTCACGATCACGCCAGACATTTTGATGTGCTCGCACTTCCACTTAGCATTATTCATTTAAATTTTTTAGTATTACTATCAATTGTAAAAATTATCCCATTTTCATTACACCAATCTACTGCAATTTGCTTTATTGCTTCATCTTTGTATTGATACCAATCATCCTCAATCCTCAATCTTTTAATCATATCTTTAAATCTTCTGAATGCTCCTCCTCCTTTTATTGAATAATATAATTCATAGCTTATTCTTTGATCAGTTATGGACAAACAAAAATTTTGCATTATTTCATACTCATTTATATCATATTTTGAAGGTAAGTAAATATAATTGTCTTCATTATCAATTAAATCCTTTGCTATTTTTATCACATCTCTTTGCCACGCTGGGTAGCCCATTAAATCTTTATCTTCCTCTGCAGCCCTGTACTCTTCTTCATCAATTACTCTAACCTCTCCGGTTATTTTATTAAAAAAAGCCATACTAGTATCATTTTGGATTTCAAGCGCATTTATTATCTCCTCTAGCTTCACTGGCTTATTCATAATAATAAATTCTCTCCTTTATCCTTTTATAAATACTTTTAATAATCACTGGTAGGATACATAGATAGGTTTTTGATCTGCGCATTTCATATAACGGCTGAGCGTATCTGAAGTTCCGAGCGTAGCGAGGAATTTGGGCGGATGTGCGAAGCACCGAAGCCAGATACGCTCTGTTATACGCCGTGCCTTTGTTGGGCATTTTTAACTTGCCTCCTCAATAATTTGATGTATTGAAGAAAACTCAAT
>DYFG01000104.1 GCA_020725315.1 Nitrosotalea sp. | reverse complement strand
TTAAAAGGTAGAAACTGCGGTACCGATTATCTTCAGAAGAAAAATCACGATGAGCGCTACCGGAATCAGTATCATGCCCGAGAAGGCATTTTTCGTTATCGCACTTATTTGTTCCTTAGTTTCCCCTTCCCCCTTTGTTTTGATCACCAAACTTTTCTTAAAAGTTTGTTTTAACATCAAACTCTTTGCAGTGAAGAAGATTGGAAAGGCTAACAGCACGAAAAAAATGTACGGGACGCCGATATCGAGGAACAGAAGGGGGATGAATGCGAGCCATGCGCAGATGGTCAACGGTGCATAGAGACTGGCAATCACGCGCTTGCCTAGCCGAACTGTCAGATTCCTGCGGTTTATCATCTGGTCACATTCGAAATCCGGGATATTCCTCGTTAATTTCAGCTTGAAGACATCGATCATCCAGGGAAGAGCGACAATCGTCGGAAGCCAGTTCACCTGCTGCGTTTGTAAATAATAACCGCTGAAGACCGTCAGCCACCCCACTCCGGTAGTGAGCGCTATTTCACCCAATCCATGGTAAGAGAGCCGCAATCCTCTCGAATATGAGTACGCGATGAATACGCCAAGGAGCCCGAGTGGCAATGTGAGATAACCGGTCTTGAAATGGACCTGTAAGAGCACGCCGAGTGGTATTGCAGCCACAACACAGAGATACGCACCAATATCAGCCTGCTTCACCGTTATATCTCCCTTCACAAATGCATTAAACCTCCCGCTGACTGCTGTGGAATGAAGCGTGCTCGTTCCTTCTACCTGACCAACATCAATCCCTTTTCGCTTTAAATCGGCGTATATACTGCTCGCATTGAGCACGAAGCAGAACTCCGAGAGCAGAAAGACCGCAAGCAATGAGATTACGAGCACTGGACGGTTAAATGCATATCCATCAGCCCATGCTACGACTGCTCCTAAGAGGAAGGGGAAGATAGAGGTCGTGAACTTTGGCAATCCTGATAGCTCAATCCAGCCGGATATAATATCTTTCATTCTCCTGCCGCTTTCTCTTTAAAAATAGTCTTATGCAATGGAGATCAAAATATCATTCCTCATAACCTCCATATTGTTCCGGGGCTTTTCCCTTCTTTTCAATGATTTTAGGCTTGCGTGGTTTTGGACACTCTCTCTTTATCTCTTCCAATTCGACTCGAAAATGCCATTCATCACCGTAATCAAAGAGATAAAGGATGTTCTGCCCTATAAATAACCCTAACTCGCCGATACGAACATCATCTACCCATGGACCTTCATCTTCATAAGGAGAAGTAAATCTTTCATGCGACCATGATCTGCCGTCCATAAAAAAGGAATAAAGATGGTCATCATCGAAGTTATAGGCTCTCTGGATAGCACGATGAAGGTCAAGCAAGGTATGGTCCGCGGATATCTCAATTCGTCGCCAGAGGTCTTTAGTCAGAGCCACTTTAAAGATGTAGGTTCCGTCCACAAATTTCACTCCTTCACGGGGGAGCGTCTTTTGCAATTCTCCCTCGGCAAAGAGAGGAACAAAGGAGAGGAAGAAAGGTTCGCCGGGTCTTCCTTTATCTTCCTTGACGGCTGTTTTTGACCTTTTGCGCTCTGGTTCCAGCTCAAAGAGGTTTAATGTCTCTTCGCCAGGGAACGGAGATCCAGGTATAGCATTCCATTCGCCTTGTTTACGACGATTAGGTAAATTCCAGTACAATAAATCCCTTTTTTCACTTAAGACCTCTGCCAAAGCCACCCCAAAGGTAGAAGGTGTTATTGATTCTGCTCTGAAGAAACGTTTGGGACAGTCCCGGGCAGTTAAATCGGTATCTCGGGTTACCTCCCAGAAGCCGAAGTAGGAAAAATAGAGCAAGAAGTAGTTCCAATCCAGAAGCATCCGAGCCATATCAGACTCACCTTTTACTTGAATTCTTTCCCCTGGCTGCTGCTCACTCAGATATTCCAAAACCTCTGGAACGGTATACAAAAATGAGTGCCAGGGGTATTCTGCATGGAGTTTTTCCCAGTCTGCGTCTACCCAGAAAGTCTCCAGCAGGAAGAAATATCTTTCTGTAAGCTTCAATTCCTCGTATGTCCGAAGACGCCCGGTGGGTTTCAAAACTAATCTACTGCCTTTTCCAGTAACTTTTTGGAACAATCTCCCCGCTAAAACTAAGTGGTAAAATAGATGCAAAAGTGGATACCTGGTCTGGTCGGTTCGTGGAGTAGTATCTGGGAGAGGACGAGTTATCTCCTGGTTTATTTTATATAAATCTTTCCCAGATATGAACTCATTGACCCGGGTTAAGACAATGTGATGTGTTCTTAAGTACTGTGTAAATGTAGCAAAATCCCGTAGAAGCGGCGTAGGTTCGGTTTCAGTTATGTTAAAAATAGTTGATTTGGACATTTCAAACCCTCCTTTATTTCGTTTAGCCATGACTCTAGAACATCATCTTTTACCATCCCTTTTTTCATTGTTAGTATTGTTAATATATATCCTATATCTTAAGAAGTTCTCAACTTCATAGTATATGGAATTTAAAAAACAGCTCCTCATCCTGCTCGTAACTCCGATCCAGCTGCAGTGCGAGCTCAGCTTTGGTTAGTTCTCTGCTCAGATAAGAAACGTGTTCAAGCAGTGAAACCAGATTTAATCGCAGGATTGTATCCATTATCTCCGGTGCACTCTTCCCTATAATTAGTTTCCCGGTAGGCAAATGGTGTGCACATATCTTTTTATCGCTCCCGCCATCTACTTCTACCTCACAGATCGCGATTCTAAAGCATCCCTTCGGGTCAAGCTCCCACGTTTCATTCTCTTTCGCAACAATACGCTTATTATCACGAATTCCCATGACCGGCTCCCTTCTCTTCTCTTTGAGCATCAACAGGTCTAATCCAAGGTCCTTCGGTGCACTTTTACGTGCCTTCGAGATCATCATCATCTCCGCTGCTACCCGCAACTCTCTTACACTTCCCCTCGCTTTATCGCTGCATTCCGGTGTAAAGAGAATGCCTGCGCTCAGTTCCGAGGCGATACCTGCTAAGGTCGCGTTTATACCTACCGAATCCGCATCCATAAGCTCTATGACGTTCCCAACGCCAAAGAAAAGAGGTGTGCTCTCGTCATGCAATCTGAAACTATAATAATTATAGAGGGATTCAGCAATTCCATATCCAATGGCATTCAAGACCGGGTCTGCGATTATGCGCTTGATGCCGTACTCCTCCGCCATTTTTATATTCGCAAACAAGCTCTCGTTGGTTTTCTGGGTTCCATCACGGTCAGGAATGACGACTGTTGCTACATCATTCTCCCCTAGCTCGTCACCCACTCCTGATATATTCTCTTTATTCAGGCTGAGCACCATGTCAACACCGGCTTCGATACCTGCACGTATGAGTTCAGCATCTAACGTATCGATGGAAATAGGAACCTCCGGTGCGATAGTTAAAACGGTTTTTACAGCTTTTTTAACTGCATCGGGCTTCGCGCCGAGATGAACACCAATATCCAGAATGTCAGCGCCACTCTTCAGGAAGTGCTCTATTCTTCGTTGTATCTCCTCCTCTTTCATCAGCGTTGCGTCCACGAGCTCTGCGCATACCTTCATTCGTGCTCCACCGCCTATTTTCACCCCTTTTAAGGAGAAAGTCTCCTTCACTCTGCTTTCTAACTCGTACAGATGTTGCTTCGCCATCTCTTTTCGCTTCTCTGCCAGGAACAGATCAGCCGGTGTATTTGAAGAGAACTCCGTTTCTTCTGCCAATCGTAATGCCTCACCGATGTCGTATGCCTGTCGTGGTCCCAACCTGATTGGTGTGGCTATCTCTCTTTCCAAAGCACTGAAATCAGCTTTGCAAAATCCTGAAACTAAAATGAGGTTGCAGTCCAGTTTTTGAGCCACACCAAATTGTTCAAGTGCTTTTCTCAACGTTTCTGGCGTGGAGAACGCTGCTATATCCAACTCCTGCGTAAGCACCTCGCAGGTTATACGAGCCATATCCGCAGTTCTTACTGCATCCCTAACCATTCCTTCTGCTTTCCTTCCGGTTGCTAATAATACCTTCATAAACGCTATTTCTCTTAAAAAACTTCCTTTAAATAGTAAGACATTACCAAAAACTTTTATAATCCATAATTTGTTTGCCTTTTCGTTGTGAAAAATAGAAAAAGCTTGGTGGAAGCGGAAGAGTTGATTCTTCCACCAAGACTATCTGTCATACCTGCCTATACTGCGACCCCCAAACCCTCTATGATACGTTTTGCCTTGCACACAACTGTTACTATATCGGATCCCGCGAATACGAGCCCTACAAATTCACCTTCCTTATCTACGGCTGAGCCGCTGTCACCGCCTCTGGCGAATGGTTGAGCAACAAGTATCTGGTCTTTGAATATTGCCCATTTCGCGTAAGTGTAATAAACTTTTACTGTCGCACTTGTATCTTTTACTGTGTTAGTGGTAACATTAGTAGTTCTTCCGCTCTTCCTTACTGAATTACCTATTGATACTTCAGTGGTGCCACTTATCGTATAGAACCCATCGTTAGTCTCATTTAGAACTTCCCCTTCCATACCTTCAACCTCTAATGTAGCAATCGCCGCATCTGCGTAGTTATTCGCCCTGGTGCTGAGGAATCTGATTGGTATATACTTATATAAGACTCCTATTTTATCCTCGCTTGTCCCTCCATCATATTTACCTGGCTGCCATATTTCAGTTCCTATCTTAACGAATTTTGCTCTACTGTCCATTGCCAGGACATGGGCGTTGCTCAGGACATAACCGTTATAAGTAACTAATCCCAGAGTTCCTGCAGTTATGTATGGATTCCCTACACTTATTCCACCAAATACAGGTCTATTTTCATCTTTTCTCGAATACGTGGATGTCGAATATGTCACAGGCTCGGTTGAAATTGTTTGTAAAGCTTCTACTCTTCCTATTACCTCGCATCTCACTTTGATCCCTTCGATAACTTTCGGAACTTTCTCGCTGATTTTCGGCTTTTCTATGTAGACAACTATTTCGTTTTCCAATTCATCCACTGAGACGCCTGAAACACCCTCTATCGCTAACAAAGATAGTTCATGTTTTTCTCTCACTTCCTTTAGACCGGGTCTCGCTGTACTAGAAACTGTTGCTAGCAGGATTATCCCAATAATAGCCAGTGCAATTATAGCCTTCTTCATCTTTTCACCTCCTTCTCTTTCTACGCTTATTAAAGTTTTGTGCTTAAATAGTTTTTGTGGCTTACCCTCTACCGGCATCAATATAGGGTTAATAGGCTTCTGAGCTCTCAAAAACGCCAACCCACGATTAAGTAAAACCCCAAAAGTTTTGTCCTACTTCCTCATAATATATTCTTATGGC
>DYFG01000103.1 GCA_020725315.1 Nitrosotalea sp. | reverse complement strand
GAGATAACTGCGATATTCTCGCCAGTAAAGGGGGAAAATCATATTTCAAGCCAAACCCAAACCCGCAAAAGGAAAAATCGAAAACCTTTTAAAAGGGATACTTAGCTATACAAATACGTGGATTGATTTATGTTCGAGGAGGGAAAGGGAGGAAGGATAGATATACGATACTTTCGGAGGCGGCGATGGAAAGTTTAAGGGATTACTCGGATAAATATAAACCCATAAGGTGGTTGTTTCCGGAGGCAAGAAAAGAGAAGTACATTTCAATGAGGACGATTCAAGCTATTTTTGAACAGGCGAGAGAAAAAGCAGGCATAGAGAAAGAAGTGACTGTTCATAGTTTGAGGCACTCATTTGCAACGCATTTGTTGGAGGGAGGGACTGATTTAAGATATATTTTAGAGTTGTTGGGACATAAAAGCATCTTCACAGAAAAGCACATTTTAAAGGGTGAAAAAAGATAGAGGTGTGTGAAACTCAAAAAGGAAAGGAGGAATCCAAATGAGATCCACAGTTGTTATCGAGTAAACTGGTAAACCCTGAAAGTGGTCAAGAGACCTCCAAGGGGATGTACTTCTATGCCCCAAAAGGAGACATACATGGTCCCTTTCAGGTACCGAAAGAAGAAGATTGTATCTTCTTCATTGTGACCGATGGTCCCCTTTTCCCGTTAGTGAAGCCGTAGTAATTAGGATAGGGTGATCACCGCATTAGAACCGCACCGTTCCGCACACCTAAATTTTTGCTTCGCAAAAACTTCTTTTATGCTGGGAACGTTATACGCAATCGGCTACGGGACATAGAAACAAAAGATTAGGGAAGAATTTGAGTCATTTACAGGTACACCTTCTTGGTGGTCGGCATAGTGTGTTGGGGATATGTGCTAGCCCACCATGTAATCGTCGGCATGATACCCAGCGTAATGATCATGATCATAGTTGGCATACTATTATTCGCCATCGCTATAGTGCTTCCTGCGAGGGCTATCCTGAGCCAAAAATCAACGTAGTCATATCCAAGTTATAAGCAAAGCTTTATAAAGGTCAAACCATAACTTAAAAAGAAAGGAGAGGGAAAATGCTGTTTATGGCTATTCTTACTTGTTTTCCAATCTTCCCCTTTCAACCATTCAATAATGAATTTCACACATCTCTCTCTTCAACAGTCCAGTTTTTCCAGGTGCCGTCTTCAAAGCCCTTTAGAATAACTGCCTCTACAACCCCTTCTTGGCTGAAAGACTGCACACCTAACTTTTCGATGAGTTTGTGACTATTGTCTTCAAGGACTGAGGTATCAACGAAAAGCACACCCGGTATTCCAATAGTTAGAGCTTTTTATTTTTGCTTATGATACACACAATAAATTCCACAGCAAACCTACCCCTTCCTGATCACGAACACCTCTTCTTCTCCTTCCGTTTCCTCTTTCTCTACCTGGAATTCAACATCCAAGAATTGCTTTGTTACGTACATGTTCGTTTCAAGATGGTTTGTTATTTCTCTGACTTTAATCTCGGATTTTCCCTCTGCGAGTGCGATATACGGAATGAGCTGATCGGCGAGATGAACATCCACCGTCGAAGCGGATTCTAATTCTTTTAGGATGGTTTCCGCGGCCTCCTCTCCAACGATTTCTGCCCTTTTGCCTCGTTCTCCCAGCGCGCTTCCGCTTTTGTAGCCAGACCACAAGGTTATGCCACTGCCCGTTGTCATCTTACCTCCGTTCGTTATTTCTGTTTTTATCTCGGTATCGTACCCCGCTTCCCTTAGAATCCTTTTGGCTGCTTTCGCTTGCCGCTCTGCTACATGCGCGGGAAGACCACGGGAATGCGAAATGCCAGTTATGATCCCTTCTCGTTCATGCTTTGCTGAAACAATACCTTTTATCTTATGCGCAGGAGCCACATGCACATCCACTAGCCCGGCACCTTTCGGATAATACCCCCGGCTCCTCAGGTCCATGTGCACCACACACCCCATCTTATGAAGTGCTTTGAGAAAGACCTTTGTGTAAAAATCCATCGGTGGTGACCATTTTACATCCGTGCCACCCGTTATACGTACCTTTGTCTCGCGATCCGCAAAGAGCGCAACGGGAATAAGAGATTGCAATAGTAAGGTTATGCTGCCTGCCGTGCCTATATCTATCTCACCTTCAAATCCTTTGAGCACCGCGGGTGAGAATGTTAAGTGTGAGGAACGCAGCTCCAGTCCTTTGGTGTAACCTCCTGATAAGCGCTCGACCGCTTTTACCGCATGCAGATGTTGAGCTGAAAGTCCGGGATTTGGTCTGTTCGTCCGTATGTTCTTTATCTCCACCTCTTTGCCGGTTATTGCCGCAAGTGCGATTGCAGTCCGTATTATTTGCCCCCCACCTTCACCAAACGAGCCATCTATTTCGAGCATAAAGTTTCTTTCTTATTTGAAGAAAGAGCCTTTACTTCGTCGTCACCTCGCAGCCATCCTTCGTCACGATTACGGTCTCTTCGGCTTGCGAAATTAAGCCCTTCTCTTCTTCCCTCAATACTGGATACTCTCGTAAGGCACCCACGGTTTTTAACGTTCTGAGTGCTAAATCGAGCCGCTCTCGTGGTAGCCATCGCTTGGCGAAGGGTAACCCCTGGTACTTCTGTATTTCATCCAGCAGCTTTTTTGCCTCGCTCACCCGAACCGGTTTCGCTTTTATAAGACCGTAGATTTCCACCGTGCCACCTTCGACCACTTTTCCCGCACCGTCGGTCACAAACGGTTCTATCGCAACAACGTCGTTCTCCGTTAAGATCACGCCATGTTCATACCGTACATTGGGAATCGTGGGTAGAGCATGTGAGTTGTAACGTGCGAGACCATGTCCAGAGAGATTAACGACCGGCCTATATCCTCGACCCCTTATGGCATTCTCTATTACTTCGCCTATCTCAACCGTGCTTATACCATCACGAATGATCTTTATCGCCTCGCTCAACGCCGCTCCAGACGCGCGCACCAGGTCCTCGTGTTCACCACTTAAATCCACAGTCACCGCACTATCCCCGATATAACCGTCTACGTGAACCCCGATGTCTATCTTGACGAGATCATTGCCAAAAACCGTCTCATCGTCTATCGAAGGGGTAGCATGTGCCGCTTCCTCGTTCAGGGATATATTACAGGGAAACGCAGGTTCTCCGCCTCGTTCCCTTATGCTCTTTTCGACGAATTCCGCAACCTCTAATAATAAAACACCCTCCTTTACTTTCTCGATTGCTTCTCCTCGTATCTCTGCTAGAATCCTGCCTGCTTTCCGGTACTTATCTAATACCACTTCTATTCCTTCTTCTTCCACCTTCGGAACTCCAAAACTCTGAGTATCTCTTTTATTTATTCTTTTATCTTTTATTTATCCTCAGTCGCGACGCTTCTTCCTTTATCTTCTCTGCTCGCTTCGCTCCAACACCAGGAACTCTTTCCAACTGTGCGACGTCGGCTTTTGCCACTTCCCGTGGGCTCCTAAACCCGGCGGAACACAATCCCCGTGCGATTACTCTTCCAACGCCTTTTATGGCTACCAATCTGAGCAACTCGGGTTTGACACCATACCTGATCCTGTCCGTTAACTCACGTAGTCTCACGTACATCTTCTCATCCCTCAGATACTCAGCCATCCTCGAGCTCGCATACGCTATCCATTCCATATTATAGATATTGTTGTGAATCTCCCCCGGATATGCGCCAAACCGGTCCTTCAACTCATGATACGTGAGCTCTTCTACCCACGCTTGCGCAACGATAGCACTACCCACTGCATGTGCGCAGCTATATAGCCATTCTTGATTATCAGTAAGGTTCGTTGCTATTTCCATCGCATCCTTCACATTCAGCGGAAGAACCTCCTCACAGTTGCATAAGAGAAGCAAGAGGTCAAAGGCTGATAGAACTCCTCCTTTCTGCTCCAGCTCGCTTAAAACTCGTATCCCATCCCTCAGTTCCAGTGCCGAGTTTGTGGATAAATAGAGCCGTGAGGAGAGCGTTCCGAATGGTGTCGCTCGTATTTTATCGCCGTCAAACTCGATAAAGCCTTTTTTTGCAAGGTCGAGCAGTATCTCCTCCATTTCCTCTTTTACGGATTCCAGTTCATCACTATGCTGGTACGCATAAAAGGTGCTGTTGAGAAAATCGAGGATCTGTTCTATACGGTGTGCACCACCGACGATGGTTGCAAGAATCTGTTCGGTCATTGTTTCTCCCGAAAAGTGCGATTCTATCCGTTCTAACTCACCATGTATATACATCTCCTCTATCTCCTCGAACTCATCCTCGCTCCTCGCCACTATTACCCCTCTTCCATACGCATCGTATTCCGGCCTTCCTGCACGACCAAAGACCTGCTTTACCCAGAATACCGGCATCGGCTCAATTCCTCTGCCGAGTGAGAAGAACTTATAATTCCTGATTAAAACTGTTTTTGCGGGTAAAGAGACCCCCATTGCCAATGTTGGCGTGCAGCAGATCACTTTCAATATCCTGTTCCTGAAACTCTCCTCTATCGCTCTTCTCTGCTCCGGGTGCAGCCACGAGTTATGATAAGCGACGCCGCATCTCACCATCCCCGCAAGGTCATCCACACCAATGTCAACCTTCTCTGCAAGCTCATCCAACTTCTCATTGCCCCTCTTCAACAGTGGTGCGATTTTTCTCGAGAATGATGCCGCTCCTCTTTTGGTATTGACGAAGACGAGGATTTGCGAGCCTCCTCTTACCTCCTCGACCACTCGCTCTAGTATCTCCCTGTCGTCCTTTGCCAGCAATACCTCCTCTTGTAAGGGAACCGGCCGCCATTCTGATTTTATTACGGACGCATCCAGCCAATTTCCAAACTCCTCAACGTTTGATATGGTTGCAGATAACGCGATGACCCTCGCCGCAGGATTAAAACTCATGAACCGTGCCATTGCCCCTTCTAATCGCGGTCCTCTCTTCTCCTCTCCGATCACATGCACCTCATCCACAACGACAACCGAAATCTTCCTTAACCATGCGGGCTTCAATCGTGTGAGTGAATCCAGCTTTTCCAACGTGAGAATGATGATGTCATATCCTTCAAGGTATCGCGAAGAGCTTTCATAATCGCCCGTTGAGATCCCCACCTTTGCAACAGAGCTATACTTATCCTTAAAATTCTGATACTTCTCGTATGCCAATGCATTCAGCGGCACGACGTACAGGCATTTCCCCGATGCGGTTAAAATCGATCTTAGCATCACCAATTCAGCCAGCAGCGTTTTTCCACTCGCGGTCGGTGACGCTATAACGAAATTTGTGTCAGTATCGATTAAGCCAGCCTTTATCGCCTCTTCCTGCGGGGGATATAACTCTTTTATAGCGCTATCGCAGAAAATAGCTTCCAGTTCTTTTCCCAACCGTAAGTCAGATATCCTCATTTCATCTCTGATTCTAAGTCGTTCAGAATAGCCCGGAATTCTTTCCTGAACAATAGATGATATATACTAA
>DYFG01000102.1 GCA_020725315.1 Nitrosotalea sp. | reverse complement strand
AGTTGCTCGCACCCCACGGGAACGGGCTTGGGAGTGGTACTGTTTGGTCCGGGTATCGTTTCCTTCTTATCCATCATCGTGTTGCTCTTCCAGGCACTGCTCTTAGCTCATGGGGGGATAACAACGTTAGGTGCAAATACGGTCTCGATGGGGATAGTAGGACCGGCAGTGGGCTGGCTGGCTTATATAGCGGTGAGAAAAATGAAAGCGGGACTTCTGACTTCAGGCTTTGTAGCGGCTTTCTTTGCTGACCTGATGACTTATATGGTTACTGCAGGGCAGCTTGCGGCGGCATTTCCAGCGACAAAAGGAGGTTTCTTACTCTCTTTTGGAGCTTTCTTAGGAATATTTTCAGTCACTCAGGTCCCGCTTGCCATCGTAGAGGGCATAGTGGTGGCATTGGCGTTAAGGATTTTGCAGGAACACGGAGTGGCAGTGGAGATATGGCGACCGAAGGAGGTGAGTGTAAGTGAAGCTTGAGGTCACAACGATCCTTGCAGTCTTGCTTGTGATCTCCTTCTTCTCCCTGCTTTCTCTGACGACAGTCGTTCCAGAAGCCGAGTGGGGTGGTGCAGACGGTCAGGGAATGGAGCTGATAGAGCAGAGTTTAAACTACGAGCCCTGGGCGAATCCCATCTGGGAGCCGCCGAGTAATGAAATTGAATCTCTTCTCTTTGCTCTTCAAGCAGCTATCGGCTCGCTCATAATAGGATACTATTTTGGAATATTAAAGGGCAGAAAAGAGAGCGAGAAATAAGATGCATTTTGATCACACCTTAGAGGGCTACACCGTTTCAAATAAGTTTGTAAACATAAGAACCGGGGAGAAAATGTTTTTCTCTATCTTTACTCTTTTTATTGCAGTCTATACCCAATCGCCCTTTCTATTGCTGCTCATCCTCTTCACAATGTCCTCCATAACCATTTGGAGTGGGGTAAGGATCAAGCACTATGTAGAAATGTTGATGATACCCTTATCCTTTTTACTGCCTTCTATATTCGTTTTAGCTTTTTTACGAGGCTCAGAGCCAGTGCTTACCTTTTCCCTATTAGGGATGCATTTAGCCATGATGAGAGAAGGTTTGGAATTAGGTGCTCTATTGATGATGAGGTCAATGGCCGGAATTTCATGTCTCTTCTTCCTGATAATGACCACGCCAATAGCGGAAATATTGGATACGATGAAGAAGTTCAGGATACCTGGGATAGTAGTAGAACTTTCCTTTATGGTATACAAATTAATTTTTGTGCTGATAGAAGAGATGGAAAGCACGAAGATAGCACAATATGCCAGATTAGGTTATTTACGGGGGAACAGGATAAAATCTTTGAGCCTTCTTCTTTCCTCTATGCTCGTAAGGTCACTTGAGAAAGCACAAAATATGGAGATGGCTTTAGAAGCCCGATGTTATGCGGGTAAAATGCCTTCTTTGAAGTTTGGAAGAGAAACCGAAAGCGAGAGCAAAGTCCACGTTATTTCACCTTCTCTCATTCTCATTATTCTATTTGATGCTTGTTTACTCGTTATGGCAGTAGAAGGGGGAGTGTGATATGAGCGGATATAAGGACGAGGAGGATATAAAAAGGGATGCTGAGAAAATGGTGGAGGTTCAGGACTTATGGTTTTCGTATAATAAGGAGAAATGGGCGCTTAAGGGGATAAATATGGAGCTCATAAGGGGAGAAAAGACCGTACTCCTGGGGAGTAACGGGTCTGGAAAAACAACTTTATTACTGCACTTGAATGGAATATTGATACCTGATAAGGGAAGGATCAAAGTATCAGGGAATTACCTCAGCTATACTAAAAAAGCCCTTACCGAAGTGAGAAAGCGTGTGGGAATAGTATTCCAGAATCCTGATGATCAGATTGTGGCACCGATAGTATTTCAAGATGTAGCATTAGGTCCTGTGAATCTGAGGTTGAGTGATGGAGAAGTGAAAAATAGGGTGAAGAGAGCATTGAACGAGCTCAATATTGAGGAGTTGAGTGATAGGAAGGCGCATGAACTAAGCGAAGGTGAGAAGAAAAAAGTGGCTATTGCGGGTGTCCTGGCTATGGAACCTGAGATATTGGTTTTAGATGAGCCAACTTCAGGATTAGACCCCCAGAGTTCTGAAGATTTGATAACCATCATTGATAGCATGTACAAACAGAATGATAACATGGCTGTTTTAGTAGCAACCCATAATGTTGAACTTGCCTATGAGTGGGCAGATAGGGTGATAGTTCTGAGTGAGGGTGAAATCGTGAAATCGGGTAAGCCATACGAGGTGTTAGGTGATGAGAAGGTTATCAAGTCTGGCAGGCTTGCCATGCCGAGGGTGTTGAGGATATACAAAGGCATCGAGATGGCGGCGTGTGAAAACCCCGGAGTGCCACCGCGGAGCGTTGAGGAGTTGCTAAAAGTAATGAAGGGTAATCTACGGCAATAGAGAAAGTAGAAGTTAATTTAGACGAGAGATGAGAGAATGCGAGAAAAAGAGTGGGATTATAAAAGTCCGGGAATATCTGACGATCTCTTCTTGCGGTCGAAAGCAGGCTTGACGAGGGAGGAAATCCGCTCTATTATAATCTCAAAAGCGAGGATAAGAGGAGGTGAGAGGATCTTAGACGTAGGCACAGGCTCAGGAAGCGTTTCTATCGAATTCGCTTTGTTAGGTTGCGATGTCACAGCGGTGGAAAAGGACGAGGAGAATTTCAAGATAGCAAAGGAGAACATAGAGAAATTCGGATTAGTTGATAAAATAGAACTCTTGCTTGGGAAGATGGAGGAAATGAAATTATCTCGTGAATTTGATGTTGTTTTCTTCGGCGGAACAGACAATCTTGGAAAATCGCTTGACAACGTGTTTGAGAGCGTGAAAGCAAGGGGGAGGATAATCATCGCTGCTGTCAGACTTGAGACCGTGGTAGAGGCGATAGATATGTTGAAAAGCAGGGGTATTAATCCAGAGGTTTTGAATGTATGTTTAAATAAAGGTAAGGAGTTGGGAGGGAAAACCGCGCTCTTTCCATCTTATCCAGTATTTCTTATCTACGGTGAAAAAAATGAGAAAGCTTTTTGGAATAGGTGTAGGGCCGGGGGACCCTGAACTGCTTACCCTGAAGGCGTATATGATACTTAAAGAAGTAGATATGATAGTTGCTCCGAGGTCAAATGAGAAAAAGGGGAGCTTAGCATTGCTCACGATTAGAAAATTCATCGAAGAGCGAGAGAATAAACCCATGATTGTCGAGCCTGTATTTCCGATGACTAAGAATGAGAGGGAACTTGAATTTTATTGGGAAAAAGCTAAAAAAGAAGTATTAGAGAGGGGGGGAGGGTGTGAAACTATCGCATTTATAACTCTTGGAGACCCAAGTTTATATTCCACCTTCTACAAATTTCTGGACTTTTTTGAAGAGGAAGTGGAAGAGGTGGAGATCATACCTGGTGTAACCTCTTTCTCCGCATGTTCCGCTCTGGCTAAAGTCCCTATCGCCGAAGGGAACGAAATTGTTTCTATAATTCCTGATGTAAAAGAAAATCATACTGCCCTTCGAGTAATACAAAATTCCGATTCCGTGATCTTTCTCAAGCCAAAAAATACCGACGCGATTAAAAGTATGCTGGGCAATAAAAAAGCTATTTTAGGTGTTAAGGTTGGATTCGAGGATCAAAAAATGGTCGTGGGTAACCTTACTGAACTAAAAGAACCAACTCATTACCTCTCCACTCTTATCGTAAAGAAGGAAGATATTGGTACAGAACCACGAGATTCCAAACCACGAGATTCCACGAGATTAACACAGGAGGAGGAAAAGTGGCTTTATAAGGACTTAACTCAGGGGATTATAGGTGCGGCGATGGAAGTCCATCGTGAATTAGGCTCTGGTTTCCTCGAATATGTTTATGAAGAAGCTTTATGTTATAACCTAAATTTGAGAGAGATTTCTTTTGAGAGGCAAAAAGAACTCGATATTTGTTACAAAGACTTGTTAATTCCACGAAAATATAAGCCTGATTTGGTGGTCGAGAATAAAGTCATAGTAGAGATAAAAGCAACAGCAGGCTTAACGGAAATTGAAGAAGTGCAGTTATTAAACTATCTAAAAGCGACAAAAATGCGTATTGGTCTATTATTAAATTTTGGTAAGAAGAGCTTGGAGGTGAAAAGAAGAATATTGTGAAAATCAGTGTAATCTTGTGGTTATGAAAATGAAAGTAGTTTTTGTTGGTGCAGGACCGGGCGATCCGGAATTGCTCACGCTCAGAGGAAAACGAGAGATAGAGAGTGCCGATGTGATACTATATGCGGGCTCGCTCATCCATCAGGATATCTTAAAATATGCGAGAAATGACGCGATACTGATCGACAGTTATGGTAAGAGCAGAGAAGAAATCTCCGCCATTTTCGAGCGTTTTGTTGTAAACGAGGGTAAGAAAGTGGTGAGGCTCCATTCCGGCGACTTGAGCTTCTATTCCGCTATTCAAGAACAGATGGAGTTTCTCGCTTCAAAGAATATCGAATTAGAGCTCGTACCGGGTGTATCTTCTTTTTCCGCTGCTTCTGCATCCCTGAAAAGGGAATTCACCTCACCTGGTGTATCTCAAACGCTGATAATCACGAAACCGTTTGGAAAGACGGGTAAGCCAGAAGGGGAAAGCATAAAAGAGCTTTCAAAGCATGGAGCGACGATGGTCATTTTTCTTGGTGTTCATCTCATTGACGACGTGGTTTCAGAACTGTGCGCCGGCTATCCCCTCACGACACCCGTAGCAGTGGTTCATAAAGCGTCATGGAGGGAAGAGAAGATAATAAAGGGCACTCTGGGTGACATAACCGATAAGGTGAGGACTGCGGGTGTAAAGAGCCAGTCAGTGATAATTGTGGGTGATGTGCTTGAAAAAGCAGGCATTTCAAAATTGTATTCTGGAAATCTGTGGTTATAGGAAGGAGACGAACAAAAAATGATCGCCATCTTCTCACTTGCCCAGAAATCAGTTGCAATTGCAGAAAAGGTGAAGAGCGATCTTTTGGAAAGAGGATTCAATGCGGAGCTGATATGCTCGGAAAAGATCTCGTGCAACAGCGCAGATGAGAAGGTGGAAAGCGTTTATAGGGCGATAAGGGAAAGGTTCCGAGCGAAGAAGAACATCGTCGCTGTTCTCCCCTTGGGTGTGGTGGTGAGAGCGATAGAGCCCAAGAAAAAGACCGAAGACCCGTGGGTGGTATGCATAGACGAGAATGGTAAATATGTTATACCCGTGCTGAATGGGCACAGAGGTGCAAATGAATTCGCAAAGCTCATTGCAGCGGGACTATCAGCCCAGGCAGTGATAACAACTTTTCATGAAGATGGATAAGGAGGTCTACATCGGAATCGGATTTCATAGAGGCGTGGAGGCGGTGGAGATGGAGAGCGCGATTCGGATGTTCTTAGAAGAATTGGGGATAGAACTGGAAGAAGTAAAAGGTTTATGCACCGTCGAGTTCAGAAAAACTGAGGAGTTACAAGATGTTTCTACTAAGTTTGGTATCCCTTTGCTTTGCTTTTCACGAGACGAAATAAACAGTGTGGATGTTCAATCGAGAAGCGCAGCGAGCAGTGTATTTGATATAAAGGGCGTTG
>DYFG01000101.1 GCA_020725315.1 Nitrosotalea sp. | reverse complement strand
GGTGCGATAGGTCTGTCTAGCGTAAGCCATCTTATTTTTCAATCTGTTTGCCAGAGCTAAACTATTACAATTTTGCTATTTTATCATCTCCATCATTTCTGAGATGGAGGAGACATGGTTCTTTAGTACCGCTTTTTTCGAAGCGATACTTATATATCAGATCCTGCTATAACCGAAACTTTTTTGTATACTCTCCCAGAGATATTACTGGAGGTAAAGAAAAATGGTAACACAAAGCCCAGATGTATCGAGTCTGGCAGAAGTATTGGATAGAATACTGGACAAGGGAATAGTTGTGGACCTGTGGGCGAGAATATCGCTAGTGGGAATCGAGCTATTGACCATAGAAGCGAGGGTAGTCATCGCTTCCGTGGACACCTTCCTCCACTACGCAGAGGAGATAACAAAGATAGAACAGGCGGCGATAGCAGCTCCAGCAGAGTAAGCAGCTTAGATTAGGGTCTGGTGACAAGAGATGGCATCAGTTAAAGAAAAAGTTGCGGCTTCCAAAGCGGTAAGGGAAAGGGTAGAAGCTGGCGTTGCAGAGCTACAGCGCGGTATAAAAGAGAAAACAGCGGAAATGCAAAGAGGGACAAAAGAGATAGTAGAGCGATTTGGCGAGTATGCGAAGGAATTCTGGGGATAGCTAAGCCCCAAACCAGAGTGGTATAGACACAACAATACCCTTTTTTTATTTTTTGTAAAACGAAAAAGTGTTACCAGTGGGGGCATATTTCTCGATAGATATATATTGTAAGAAGGAGGGATAGCTATGAGGATGAGATATGAGGATACGCACAAAAGGATAGTAAGAGGAGGACAGATACATACTGATTTGGAAGACAAAAGGAGAGAGATAGCAGAGAGAGGGAAGAAACTAGGGTTAGATATAAAGAGTATTGAAGCAGAATATCTGGTGCCGGAGGAGATAAATTTCGTTGAGACACCGGCGGTGAGGGATATAGAAGAGCGGGTCTTGCTATGGATAGATGCCGGGTATCCAGTTCATATAATAGGACCTACTGGGTGCGGGAAGACCGCACTGGCGATGCATGTGGCGTCTAAATTAGGAAGACCTACGGTATGGATAAATGGAGACGAGCAGATGACAACAACAGACTTGATTGGAGGATACTCAAGATTTGAAAGGCAGACTCTAAGCGATAGATTTGTCCATAATGTATATAAAACTGCGGAGACAATGGAGGCAACCTGGGTGGATAATCCCCTAACGCTGGCATGCAAATACGGCTACACGCTCGTTTACAACGAGTTCTCGAGGACAAAGCCAGCGGCAAACAACGTCCTTCTTTCAGTTCTCGAAGAGGGGATACTTGAGCTGCCTACTAAATTCGGAGAGGAACGCTACGTTCGCGTTCATCCTGACTTCAATGCCATCTTCACTTCTAATCCCATTGAATACGCGGGTGTATATAGACCGCAAGATGCTTTGCTTGACCGGCTCGTTGGCATCTACATGGATTTCTATGATTTCGAGACCGAGGTGGAGATCGTTATGGCACATACAAACATTCCGAGGAAGATAGCAGAGCGTCTGGTGAAGGTGGTAAGAAGTTTAAGAGAGCTGGAAGATGTGGGTGGCGATGGTATAGCAAAGCCTGGTACTCGTGCATGCATCATGATTGCACAGGGATTGGAAGTGTTAAACAGGTATGAGAATGAAGGGATTAAACGTATATGTGCGGATGTTCTAACGTCTAAAGTAAGGGGACCGGCGGATTACGAGAGACTAAAAAGCAAGATAGAAGAAGTTGTCGCTGCTTCAATTAGAAGAACAAAAGTAAGCGCAAGCGGAAGTGATGAAGGCGAAGGTGAAATGCCGGATGATAATTATTGAGGTGATTTAATATGGCTACTGAAACGATCATGGATTTGGGAGAGAAAGCGAAGGGGATAATAGAGGAGCTCCTGGATAAGAAGGCTGAGAGCGTTATAAGTGTTAAGAAAGAGGAGAACGAATGGAAGGTATTGATTGAGGTATTAGAAAGGAGAGCGGTTCCAGATTCTCAGGACCTCCTCGGACGGTATGAATTGAAGCTGGATGAGAATAAGGAGCTTCTTGGATATGAGCGAGTGGTTTTAAGGAAGAGGACGGATTTAGATAAAGAGAGATGGTATAGGGAAGAATAGGTTCTTTTTATCATCAGAACCTTTCTATCTTCTTCTTCTTCTTCGTGAAATCAACCATCTTTCCTTCCCTCATTACTTGCTTGATAAGTTGATCTCTATTCTCTCCCCTCTCCTTGATCTTTCTCTTGGTATATCCAATCGGCCGATTTTTTTCGCCTTGAGAAAAGTCTCGTATGTTGCACGCAGCATTATAGTCGGCGAGGCTGGATACAGACACGAAGCCGTTAACCACTCAGCTGGCGAGTGGGTTAGGGGTGAAGCCCACACCAACGGCTGCGAGAATAGGGCTTCTATGCTCAGGCCTTGGCTGGCTGCCCACCGAGGGATATGCAAGGATAACCTAAGATAGAAGGTGTGATAAAGCAGGTGATAATCAAACGATATAAGAGTGGTGAGAAAGAATATAACTATGGGAGGCTGGATAGGGATATAAACGCCACAATAAATATCCTAAATAGGGCGGGGTGGGGCACACCCTTTGCGCCTCCTGAGGTGGAACCACTACTCGTGAGAGCAAGTTCTATCGTGGAAGGAGGAACCGGATGCCTACCTATTCATAGGTAGGAGGATGTCACATCCAATTCTGGATTATCGTTCGCAGCTTTGGTCTCCCTATCTCGTGCTCTAACAAAGGGAATAGTAGGAAAAGTAAAAAGGTCCTGAGGTGTGAAAATTGCAATTACTGTTCATCCATTCTGATTACATCGAATATGAAGCGAAGGAGAAGACGAGGATTGCAGAGGAGATAGAGGATGCGAGGAAGAGCGAGCGGATTGAAGAAGCGCTGGTTGTTTTTGTTGCGGTCGAAAGGGAAGACGCGGAGAATGTGAACTATATCGTTGGGAAGGCTGTGGACGAAATCACTTCTATTTTTAAGCAAGTTAATGCGGAAAGGGTCGTTTTGTATCCGTATGCGCATTTAAGCTCTGAACTCGCTTCACCAGAGCAGAGCATCGAGATATTGAGAGAGATGGCAGAGTATTTGCATGCAAGCGGTATAGAAGTAAAGAGAGCACCGTTCGGCTGGTATAAATCGTTTACACTGAGATGCAAGGGGCATCCGTTATCCGAGTTATCACGGAAGATAACGGTTTCTGAGGGGGCAGAGGTGAAAGAAGCGGAAGTGAAAAGAGAATCAAAGGCGTTAGAAGCGGAGGAAAAGGCGGTATCGCATTTCTTCTTTATGGATGAACAAGGAAACCTTGTAGGAACTGCGGATTTTGAATTTGAAGATAACAAAGAGAACTTAAGGAAGTTCTTCCTGTATGAAAGTGAGAAGCGGAGAGAGGTGGATAAGATACCACCACATGTAGAACTGATGAAGCGGTTAGAGATCGCAGATTACGAACCCTCATCAGATCCCGGGAATTTGCGGTTTTATCCTAAGGGCAAGTTGATAAAGACGCTCTTGGAAGAGTACGTCAGGGCTTCCGTAGCAGAATACGGCGCGGTTGAGGTGGAGACGCCCATAATGTATAGTGTATGGCATCCATCGCTGAAAGATTACCTCGAACGGTTTCCTGCACGGCAGTATTCACTGGTAGGAAAAGGAGGTAAGCCTGATTTGTTCTTGAGGTTTTCAGCCTGCTTCGGGCAATTTCTCATGAGTAATGAGATGAGCATATCGTACAAGAACTTGCCCTTGAAGATCTTCGAGCTTGCACCGTCGTTCAGAAAGGAGAAGCGAGGGGAGCTTGTTGGGCTCCGTCGTTTGAGAAAGTTCACGATGCCGGATATGCACACGTTCTGTAAGAGTATGGAAGAAGCTTTGGCGGAGTTCAAGAAGCAATTTGAGCTGTGTATGCGTGTTTTAGAGGAGATAGGATTTCCGCCCGGGGACTACGAGGTGGCGATACGATTTACAAGGGATTTCTATGAGGATGAGGCTAATAAAGATTTTGTAGAGGATTTGGTGCGAATAGCAGGGAAACCCGTGTTGATAGAGATATGGGACCAGCGCTTCTTCTATTTCGTGCTCAAGTTCGAGTTCAACTTCGTGGATGCACTGGGGAAGGCATCAGCGCTCTCCACCGTCCAGATAGACGTTGAGAATGCAGAACGGTATGGTATAACCTATACGGATGCAGATGGAGTGCGAAAAAGTCCGATTATACTCCATTGTTCGCCAAGCGGAGCGATTGAACGATGCATCTATGCGTTATTGGAGAAGGCGTATCTGGATAAGCAGAAGGGATTTCTGCCCATGCTTCCCTTATGGCTCTCTCCTACCCAGGTGAGGATAATTCCCGTAGCGGGAAGACATTTGGAATACATCGAGGAGCTTCTACCCTTACTGAACGGAATACGAGTAGATGTGGACGATCGAGATGAGACCGTATCGAAGAAGATAAGGGATGCGGGTCGTGAATGGATTCCGTACGTTGCGGTGGTAGGCGAGAAGGAAGTGGAGAGAAAGACGTTGAATGTCACTATAAGGGGGGAATCGAATCAAGAGGAGCAAAAGGTAGAGGAGATGAGTGCTTTGGAGTTGAAGAAACGGATTGAGGAAGAGTTTAAAACCAAACCGTTCCGTAAATTACCGCTCTCTTATAAATTGTCAGAACGAGCCAAGTTTGTGGGTGGGTGAAGGTTATCCATACTCCCACTTCGATATCCCTCAAGGTCAAGCGTGACGTAATTGAACCCGAGTATTATCAATTTTCGGTATACCTCTTCAATAATGGTAGCATCACAAAAAGCGTTCAATTCTTTTTTATCAACCTCTATCCTCGCTATTCCGCCACGATGCAGCCGAACCCTGAACTGCTTAAATCCCCTATCTTTTAAAAAATCCTCAGCCGCTTCTATCATCTTGAGTCTTTCCTCTGTTATCCGCTCTCCGTATTCTATCCGTGTAGCCAAACAAGGCGAAGAGGGCTTAGCCCAGAATGGTAGTCCTATCTCCTTCGCTAAGTGCCGTACCTCATTTTTTGTTATGCCTACCTCGACCAGGGGGTGCCATACACCTCCTTCGCGGGATGCAACAATGCCTGGACGGTGCTCATCAATGTCGGAAAGAGTAACGCCTTCTGCAATGGTTGTTATCCCTTCTTCAGCCGCAATATCTTTTAACAGCTTTGCACATTCACGTTTGCAATAGTAGCATCTATTATACGGATTTCTGACAAAATCATCGCTTCTCTGCCACGAGAACCGCACTATCTTATGAGAGATATCGGTATGTTTTAAAAACTCCTTAAGATCTGCTAACTCCCTTCTCGGAAACAATTCACTGTCCACCGTTACAGCCAGGACACGCTCTTTACCAAGCAGATCATGAGCAACCTTCAGCAGGAAGCCACTGTCTACACCACCTGAGAACGCAACGAGTAAATTCTCTTTTTCGCCTATTTCTCTTCTCAATTCTTCAAGTTTCTCTTTCCCTATGCTCGGCATAATAAAGGTATGTTTTATATTATATAGTATGGTGTATCAAAATCTTTAAAAGATGAGAAAAATAGTGAACAAGCCACA
>DYFG01000100.1 GCA_020725315.1 Nitrosotalea sp. | reverse complement strand
TCACTTTTAAAAAGAGGGGGGACTAATCTTAAATTTTAAAAAGTGCAAAAGTATAGTCAGTAAAATATTTGAGGAAAGTATCAATGCAGAAAAAACATTAGCAGAATCTCTACAATCACCTCTTGTAAGTTCTCCTTTTGTTTTTGGTGACATTGGAGGAATTTCCCTAGCATCTATTCTTGACGACTCAGATTCTGCACACGAATTATGCAAGAGGATGGAGCTGATGTTGCCACCGGAATATAGGTCGTTTTTACCCCAAAAATCGGGAATAAAGGGTAGAAATGTTGATATAGGAATTTTTCAAAGATGTCGAGGATTTAAAGGGATTATTGAGGTGGATGCAAGAGAAAGGTTTTGTGATTAAAGATTCCCAAAATAGGTATATTTGGGTCTAAATATTCCAGTAATCACCTCACGAACTTAATCACGCCACTTCCCGGCGAATACAGTATGCCCTCTTTTTTCATCACCTCTATGATCTCCTCAGCTTTCTCTCGCTCCATCCCTTCCTCCTCTGCAAGGTCGAGCACCTCTTCTATCGGCACTTCTTCCCCGTATTCTTTCTCCAGCTCCTTTATGGTCTCCCTTATAGATCGTGCGCGGTCCCGTCGGGTCTTCGTTGTGCCCACGGTTATCCAATCGGCATCCAGCTTGCCCGTCTCGGGGTCTACAAAAACACGTCTCAAACAGTAGGTAACCACATTAATCACACGTTCAGCATCCTCAGCGGTTATCTTATCGCTGAGCCGAGCTCGTGCCCGAGCCTCGCCCAACCTGATTAACGCTTCTAATTGCCGTGCTGTTACCGGAACAGGTGCCTCTTCATCTTCATAGCCCTGCCTTCGAAGCCCGATATAAAATGCCAAAAACTTATTATGCGCTTCCCTGGTCATCACTGGAAATACATTCCTTTTGCTCCATGCTACGTATTTCCTCACCAATTCTCTGGATACTGCTGGCTTCATTGTTTGCATCGCCTTCCCGAAATGCTCTTTTTCCCCTTCTTCTACTTTTCCTATGTTTTTAGACCTTGCGAGTAGTTCACCAGCATAATGCATCTCTATTATATGCTCCGCAGTCTTCATGTCCACTTCTTCATTTGGTCTGTCCATCATGGTAAAAATGAGGTCGAATCGTGACAACAGCGTAGGAGGCATATTTATCTGCTCCGCTATCGCGGTATATTTATCAAAGCGCCCGTATTTCGGGTTTGCGGCTGCTAACAAAGCACATCGTGAGTTCAACCTCGCCATTATCCCCGCTTTGGCGATAGAAACCGTTTGCTGTTCCATCGCCTCATGGAGTGCATCACGGTCCTCCTTCTTCATCTTGTCTATCTCATCCACCGCCGCTATCCCCTTGTCTGCAAGCACTAATGCACCAGCCTCTAACGTCCATCTCCCATCTCCAAACTCATCTCTCACTGCAGCTGCAGTGAGTCCCGCGGACGTGCTGCTCTTCCCACCGGTATATAAACCTCGCGGTGCTAACTTCACCAGGTAGGTGAGCAATTGACTCTTTGCAACCCCCGGGTCACCAACGAGAAGCACGTGTATATCCCCTCTTACCCGTGTCTCATCCGGCAGCTCCTTTGGGACACCTGCGAACAATTGGAGGACCATTGCCTCCTTTATCTCTTCGTAGCCGTATATAGAGGGGGAAATACTTCTTATAAGCTTCTCATACACATCTGGCTGATCCCGCAACGCCATTATCTCACGTTCGTCCTCTTCTGTTATCTCAATCTCTTCAAATTCCTCCTCTTTGAGCTCCAGCGAATTGCCATCAAGGAATATATCAAAAAAGGGTGTCTTCCCAAATTGCGTTGTTCTCTGATATGACCTGAGAATCCCGGTAACAATTACTCTATCGCCGGGAGATACCTCGCCTGAAATGTCGTCTTCCAGATTAACGTCCAGTACTTGCGGTAATTCACCACCTCTCAATTCCTCTGGTGATTCCTGTAACCGTATTTTTTGTGCATTCACAAATTTGGACTTATCCACCAATAACACGAAACGCTGTACCTTTCTCCCACATCCTCCGCTCTCCTGTTCACACTCCACCGGCTCTTTAAATTGCCTACCACTTTGCATTACCGAGAAGATATGGTGACAGAAGGGGCATTCAAAGTTCGCCTCTACTATTCTCGGTCTCACCTCTGTCGCTTTGGTAACCAACCCCTCTATGCTTATCATCTTTCCTATGTCCTCGCTTCGAATGTCCCTTATCTTTATCTTTCTCGGAAGCTTTATTATACGCAAATTGGCTTTGTCGAGTGTAACACCGGTAAGGAGATCCATCTCCCGTAAAGCCCGAGTTGCTGATTCAATTGTTACATCAGGGTCATCTAAAAGCATATCTGCAATAGTTGGGTCGTATGTATCCATCTCAGAGAATTGAACAAACAAACTACGCTTTTCAGGGTAAGAATTCGAGAGCTCTATGATTTCGTTCCAATAATATTTCTTCAGAAAGTCCTCCCATTTATCCGTCATCAAGTCCTGCATTATCATATCTTCCTACCCCTATACCTCATCTATTGAGTATACCTCATATATGTATTTATTAGAATATACATCGGTATCTATCATGTTACTTTTTAATTGTGATAAGAAGTATGGCAAGGAGAGAGAATGTCAAAATTAGCGGTGGTTTTTGATGGGTCTGGCGTGATATACGCACCTTTCAGGATCATAAAAGATGTGGAGAGTGGGGTGACCAAGCGCAGCAGCGTCTCAGGAATAACCTGCACGGACCGGCTTGAAGAAGGCGCACTGGCAGTATTGAACACGAGGTATGAAGAAACGATAGAGAAAGAGGACCCCGCTAAGAATTTATCAGAGCTAATGAAGGAGAAAAAAATTGAAAACAAAGTTATTTATAAGAAAGATGGGATAAGTGACCAGGAGGTAATTGAGCTACTATTGAGGGATACAAACGTCAAGGTACGGGATGTGCACGAAACAGTAACCATTTTGAAAAGGTGCGACATTCTTCCGGTAATGGGAATAGGGTTGATTGTGGATATGGTAGAAAGAGCGATACGATATGTCATTGCGGGCGGTATAAACCTTTTTCCGGGGATACTCGAATTGTTTAAAGAATTACGTGAGCTTGCAGTTCTCACCTTTATTGCATCTGGAGATAGGATAGTGAGAGAGGAAATGGCAGTGTATTTACCCGATGTGCCGCCGGAACATATCTTTGGCTTGATGAATCCAGAGGATAAGCGGGAATTGGTGAGAAGATTGAAGGAAGAAGATACGGTGATGATGGTAGGTAACGATAGGAATGATTGTCTCGCAATGCAGGAAGCGGATATTGCGGTATTATCGCTGCAAGAAGCTGCAGACAGGCCGAAAGAGATTTTTGATGTTGCAGATTATAGGATCAAGAATGTATGGGAGATAAGGGAGATAATAAAAGAGATACGGGGGTAGAAATGGAAAGCTCGAGAGAGGAAATGGACTTGGAATCGCTGGCAGATGGATTGAGAAACTTCGAGGGAGTGAAGCGAAAAAGAGCTATAGATGATCTTGTAAAAAGGCTGGGTGATTCTGATAAAGTAGGAAGCCGAACGATAACGGGATTTGGAGAGGACGCAGCGGTGCTTAAAATTGACGATGATAATGATACTTATCTTTTACTCGCAATGGATGGTATCTGGGGGAGATTGTTGAGTGTAGACCCCTGGTGGGCGGGATATTGCGCTGTGCTCGTTAATGTAAATGACATAACGGCGATGGGAGGCACTCCGTTGGCAATGGTGAATTTGACCTCAACGCAGAAGAAGGAAGTATGCCTCGAACTGGGACGAGGAATGGAGGACGGCGTGAAGAAATTCGGCGTGCCCATGGTCGGGGGGCATCTGCATCCTGATACTGTCTACGATGCGCTCGACGTTGCTATATTAGGAACGGTAAAGAGGGATAGTGTTATATTTTCAAGCGGCGCGAAACCTGGAGACAAGGTGGTGGTTGCAATCGACCTCAATGGCAGAGTATCTCCGAGATACAATCTGGCATGGGATACCACGACAAGAAAGTCAACAGCCGAGATAAAAAAGCGATTGGAGACAATGGTGAAGATAGGGGAGAAGAAGTTAGCAACCGCTGGAAAGGACATAAGCAATCCCGGCACAATAGGCACCCTCGGAATGTTACTTGAGTCTTCAGGAGCTGGAGCACTTATAGAGCTGGCTAAGATACCAAGACCGAGTACGGAAAAGATATCCTATGATCAATGGTTAAAGATGTATCCTGGAACTGGTTTTGTGCTCACGGTCGAGAGCAAGGCTAAAGGAGCAGAATGTATAAGAATATTCCAAGAAGCTGGAATAGCAGCCTCTATCATTGGTGAGGTGGATACGAGCAAGAAATTGAGAATAAGAGGTGGTGAAAGGACAGCAACGGTATTTGACTTCGAGAAGGAGAAAATAACGGGAATAGTCCCCAGTATCATAGCATATACGATGCCGTAAGCATGGATAGGGCTAAGTAACCCCTCCGGTAAAAACCCATGAAAGAGGATTTTAATGAGTTATCCGAGCAGATAAGAGCGGGTAAAATTGAGAGAGAAGATGCGTTCTTCTTAGCACGTAACCCATCTTATCTGTTCTGCATTGCCGATGAGTTACGAAAGGAGGAGAAAGGTGATATTGTCACGTATGTGGTGAATCGCAACATCAACTTCACGAATATCTGTGTGGGCGTGTGTAAGTTCTGTGCTTTCCGGGAAGAAGAGGAGAAGGGATATTTGTTGAGCATAGATGTGGTCTTAAGCAAGGTTCAGGAAGCGGTGAATAACGAGGCAACGGAGATCTGTATTCAAGGTGGTCTGCATCCTAACCTTCTGGTGGATAACTATTGTGAGATCATTGAAATGATAAAATCGCATTTTGATGTGCATATACACGCCTATTCACCGATGGAGATCTACCATATGGCAAGAAATTCGGGGATGACCGAAGCGGAGGTATTGAGAGAATTAAAGAAAGCTGGACTGGATTCTATCCCAGGAACAGCAGCAGAAATACTCGATGATTCCATACGAGAAGTAATATGCCCCCGGAAGATAAAAACTGAGCAATGGGTAGAGATAATAAAGACTGCACATCGGTTGGGGATTCCATCAACGGCAACAATCATGTATGGGCATATAGAATCGTTGGAGGACAGAATAGACCATATATTTAAGATACGGGAGATACAAGAGGAGACGAGAGGCTTTACCGAGTTTGTACTATTGAAGTTCATGCGAAAGCAGAACGAATTGGGGCGAATGGTGAATAGCAGAGCTTCTTTTTTTGAGGATGCAATCGTTCATGCTCTCGCTCGGGTTATTCTTCATCCCTACTGCACTAATATACAGGCATCGTGGGTGAAGTTGGGAGTGCGGGATGCACAGAAGATGCTTTATTTCGGTGTCAATGACCTGGGTGGGACTTTGATGGAAGAGAACATCTCACGGTTATCGGGTTCACAGGCTGGTGAGTATATGAGCCCAGAGGACTTTGATAGAGTTATAAAGGATGCGGGGAGAATATCTAGGAGGAGAAGCACATTGTATGAGTTATTATAACATCAATTGTTGCATCCATTTATCCTGCGGACAAAAAAGATTTCCGCTTTTTCACAGAATTTCTAAACTCTAAAT
>DYFG01000099.1 GCA_020725315.1 Nitrosotalea sp. | reverse complement strand
ATTCATGGTAAGGAATATATCCTCCGCAAGCTCTCTCAAAAAGGTGAATAGACACCTAAAAATATATATCTAATTATGATAGAGCGAGTACGGACATGTCCAGAATGTGGGTCTAAGAGCATAATAACGGATCATAAGCACGCAGAACTTTACTGCGCCGTTTGTGGGGTGGTAATAGCCGAGGAGATGGTGGATCTTGGGCCAGAATGGCGTGCGTATGACGAAGAACAAGCATCTAAAAGGATAAGAACAGGTCCACCCATGAGTTATAGAATACATAATAAAGGGCTGGGCACACCCACGCCTAAGTTAGTTAAGAGCACGAAAAGATTGCGTGGGATAATAAGTATGGGTAGCAGTGAAAAGACCCTCGCTTTTGCACTTGGTGAGATAGATCGAATGGCATCTGCACTCAAGCTGCCAAATGATATTAAAGAGGCTGCATCACTGTTATACCGAAAAGCGGTGAAGCACAATTTGATTAAAGGACGAAGTATAGAAGAATTAGGCTCGGCGGTACTCTACATCACGTGCAGGCAGTATGGAGTTCCACGAACGCTGAAAGAGATTGCGCAAGTATCACGAATGCCCTTGAAGAAAATAAGGAGGGCGTATATTTTCCTCTTAAAAAAACTGGAGATAAAGCTTGCACCGGCTGATCCCGCGCGCTACAAACCTCGTTTCTGCTCCGAGTTGGGATTGAGTGATGCGACGAGGGAGAGGGCAATAAAAATAATGAGGGAGGGTAGAGGGACGGCAGCAGCCAAGGGATGGGGACCGACGGGAACAGCGGCTGCGGCTATATACATCGCGGCGGAGCTAAGTGGTGAGTTGGTGGCGGAAAAAGAGCTTGCTAAGGTCGCAGGTATAACCCCGGTCACACTTCGAAACAGGTATAACGAATTGGAGAAGAGGTTAAGGCAAAATATGAATGCTCTTGCCCCTTTGCCAGACAAGGGAGGCTGCTCGGTGAGGGCGATTATTTGAGCGGTGAGTCCTTCGATTTTGGACATATTCAAAAATGAGCGTGTTTTGTTATATATATACAATATTGCTTTTCTTAAGCAATATTTCCAAACTATAAGAAGACATACTTCTGTCATGTATAGATAATAATCCAATGCTCGATCGTGTTTTCAATCCTGAGAGTATAGCAGTGGTCGGAGCGACGCCTAAAGAAGGAAAAGTTGGAAGTACCCTCCTCAAGAACATAATCGTATTTAAGGATGAAGCGAAGACCGAAAAGGGAGTGAGGATTTATGCGGTAAATCCACATTATGAGAACATTTTGGGCATCGCGTGCTATCCTGCGATTATTCAGATTGAGGATCGAGTAGATCTGGCGGTTGTCGCAGTTCCAGCCGTAAACGTTCCTGAAGTCCTTGGACACTGTGGGGAGAAAGGAATAAAGAATGTGGTGGTTATCTCTGCGGGCTTTAAAGAGGCAGGGCGAGAAGGTGCTCTCCTCGAATCGGAACTTGTGCGTATAAGTGAAAAATATCGCGTAAATCTCATTGGACCAAACAGTTTGGGGATAATAAACACGCATACGAACTTAAATGCGACTTCATAGCGTATCTGGCTTCGGACGGCGATTAACTGAAAGAAAGCTGATTATACCCGTGTTCATGGGTGGTGAGAGGGTTACAGAGACTGTAGAGCGATTTAGAACCGACCGGAACAATACTGGGGGAAGCAGAAGAGAAAGGAGTTCCCGTTATTTTGCTTGCGGATGATACACTCACGACATTGGAGAAAGTGGATGAGGTGTTTGGGAAGGCGAGGATACGGGGTGAGGTGAAGATAAGAAAGATGAAAGAACTTGTTGAACGGTTTGTGGACCTGAACCGGCTGATAGAATATCTCAATCTCAGCACGGTCTTTTTGCCAAAATAGACGGGATCAAGGATTAGCGAGGAGTGTCAAAGGATTAGAGGGCTTGATTTTATGGTTATATATTTATAGAAAGCTTTCCAATTTATTAGTACAGGGGTGCTGATATGGACCGCAAAAATGCGATAATTGTTGTACTTGCCTTCCTCGTGCTATTCTCTACTGCTAGCTCCTTCCTCATTTATCACCAGCAGCAGCACATGATACGAACGCAAGAGGATATTATCGAGAGACTTATCAGTGCGGGTAGTACTGGGAGTGCGGGTAGCGAAGAAACCCCGGCTTTTACCAATGTCTCGGAGGGAGCGAGTAGCGCTCATATCGTCGCGGTAAGAAGTGATACCTATTCAGGAGTGATGGGTACGGTACGAGTAGAGCTAAAAGAAGGAAATGGTGATGTACTGGTCAATACGAATCCGTTTGTCGAGCCTACAACGCAATATTCGATAAGAGAAGCGGTAAGAGTTGCTGAGAACTTCACGAATATGAACGTCTCGAATAAAGATGTCATCATCTCTTTTGATATAAATGGCACTTTGATAGGCGGCCCGTCAGCCGGAGCTGCTACTACGGTCGCTCTCATAGCTGTGATGGAGGGTAAGCACGTAAAGCAGGACGTGGCTATTACCGGGACTATCGAAGAGGGAGGGTATATAGGAGAGGTAGGGGGAGTGCTTGAAAAGGCAGTGGCGGCGGAGAAGAACGGCATGAAGCTTTTTCTTGTCCCAAAAGGTCAGAAAAAAGTGATTTATTACGAGCAGAAAATAGAGGAGAGGGGTATATTTGGAATCACGTTTACGCGGGTTTATTATATTCCAAAAGAGCTCAATCTCGGCGAGTATATGGAAGGAAAGATGGACGTGGAGGAGGTATCAACAATTGGCGAAGTGGTGGCGTACATGATCGTATGATTTTGTAATGTGAATATGCTGGCTCTTTTATGCGTAATCTTGAGACGATTCGGAGTTATCTAATCACCACGCTGAAAATACCCGTAAAGATATCTATATCAGCTTCGTTGAAGTTGAAAAAGAACCCAAATCCTGCGCTAATACTAAGTAGCTATAAAAATTTTCCGTAAACTTTATATATTGTTGTCTCAAACCTTAGCAGTGCTGATGAAAAAAAGAACGCGGGAGAGAAAACTGGGTACACTGCTTCACCTCATGGATAAAAAGTTGATAGTGAGAGGAGGTCGACTAAAAGTAGAGGGGATGATCAATTCTATCGTTATGAGTGAGAATAAAAGGAAGATAGGAAGAGTTTACGATATCTTTGGACCTGTTAACCGTCCTTATGTGAGTATAAAGAGACTTGAAGGGATAACAGAAGAGGAGCTGAAAAAGCTTGTGCATAAAGAATTATACGTTCTCTGAGGTATAAAAAGAAAAGCGGAAAAGGAGATGCGTGAGATGGAGAGAAAGGAAAGTGCTGGAGAGGCAGACAGAGAACGTTTACAGAGGCTTAGTGAACGTCAACGGAGGAAAAGAATAAGTATAGGAATTGGCAAGCAACGTTTAGCTGCGCAAGCTGAGATAGATAGATTGTCATCGTTGCTTTCCATACCGGAGGAAACGAGAGAGAGTAGCTCGGAGATATATCGTAAGGCGTGGGAGAGTGATTTGATTCATGGACGTTCAATAGAGAAGGTACTGGCTGCATCGATGTACATGGCGTGTCGAAAACATAACGTACCGAGAACACTTGACGAGATCGAAGATGTAACAAAGGTAGGGAGAAAGGATATCGTAAAGACAAGCAAGTTATTGGCAAAACGGCTTGATATGAAACTTGCTCCAACATCTCCGTTAGAATACGTGAGCAGATTTTGCGCTAAATTAAATTTGGAGAAGCCGGTAGAGGAACAGGCGCGGAAGATAATAAAGAAGGCGTTAGAAAGGGATATAACAAGCGGGAGAGGTCCTACGGGCATAGCTGCATCGGCGATTTACATAGCGGCAATCTTATGTGACGATAGGAAGACCCAGAAAGATGTTGCGGAGGCTACGGGTGTTACTGAAGTGACGTTGCGCGTACGGTATAAAGAGATAGCGCGTGAATTAGGAATAAAAATAGAGTAGAAGAGTTCTATAACTGTGCGAAGTTGTTTCTGTAGTATACGGGTATAAATTTTCATGGAGCAAAGCAAATCCGAGCGAATGTTTGAAGTAATACCTGCGATAGACTTAAAGGGCGGCAGATGTGTCCAGCTGCGGCAGGGTAAGAAGGAGGACGTGATATTCTCTTCGGCAGAGAGCCCTGTTGAGATAGCGAAGCAATGGGTGATGCAGGGTGCGAGACGATTACATATCATCGATTTAGATGGTGCGTTCCAAGAAGAGAAGAGCAATTTTGAGATGATCAAAAGTATAGCGGAGTCAGAAGGAGTGCTGGGAAAAGCAAAGATTCAGGTGGGCGGAGGAATCAGGTCTTACGAAGTAGCAGTTAAGCTCCTCGGGATAGCTGGAGGTGTGGGCGTGGATCGAATAATATTTGGAACTGCCGCACTGAGGTCCCCGCATCTTATCGAGAACGTAGCGAAGGAGTATTCTTCCGACCGGGTCATGGTTGCTCTGGATGTAAGAGCAGGAGAAGTGACGATAGACGGGTGGAGGGAGGTAACAGGGCTGGATGCAAAAGAGGCGGCGAAGCACGCAGAACGAATAGGTGCGGGTAGTTTACTGTTTACGAACATAGACGTTGAAGGATTGCTGAGCGGTATCGAGCCGAAGATTATCGAGGAGTTCGTACGTTCGGCGAGCGTTCCTGTGGTCATAGCCGGGGGAGTAAGTAGTGTGGAGGATGTGATGCGAATAAAAGAAGCGGGTGCGAGCGGGGTAGTAATAGGAAGCGCCCTGTATAAGGGAAAAATTGATTTTAAGGAATTGCTGAAGATATCCCGAGATTAAACTTTCTGAAGACGTTGATATGTTTCCAAACGATTCCTTGTGGAGGTAAATGGAAGAGTAATAGACAGAGAAGAGTTCTTAAAAACGGACGATGAAGATTATCGTATGCGTGGATAGGATGAAAATGGCGTGCCCACAGGGAGCAAATTGAAACGATTAGGAATAGAAGACAAAAATGAGTGCGCCGAGTAAAGTTCATAATATCCAGTTGGTGAAAATCCAACCTGAGGAAAGGTTAGCCACCACCTCAGAACTGAACCTTGCACCCAGTCTGGTAACAGGCTGTTGTGAAGCCAGGGGGATGGGATACTGGGCTGCAACGCAAGTGAAGGGATTGAGCCCCGAAATACACGTTGTCTCGGTGGCCGACGTTGTTCATTTGACGGAAGGCAGTACTCTCGTCACCGATAGTCCGAAACTCTGGTCTTGGAATATAGCATGGAGCTCTGGGACAGGGCGAGGTGATGAGAGCCCGACGGGGTCTGAGACCGTGGCACGGTATCAAAGGGATATTATGGGAACTCGGGAGGCCCAGAGTGTTCTCCTTACTGGAGTAAGTCCTATCAAGCCTATAAACGGTAAGATGGTACAGATGATACTCTGGGAATCGGACCAGCTCATAGTACCGAAGAAGCGGGGTAATGTCCGTGGAGGGAAGGGGCTGGCGGATGAACCGTTGGGTCAGGGACACATCAACCGCACAAAGAGGCGGGTAAAGGATGGCAACAAAACTGGACTCATAACCTATCCAGAAAATAATAGGGAGGTTCTTCTGAAGAGCCGGATGAGGGAAAACCTCAAGTCCGGTTCTGTGAGGGGGCTCATAGTAGCCTCCGGGAGGAGGTGGCTATGAGCTCTACTCGACGCTCTACTCGACAAAGGATAGCGAGGTTAAGT
>DYFG01000098.1 GCA_020725315.1 Nitrosotalea sp. | reverse complement strand
AAATTTCACGAGCTAAAAAAGCGGTAGCTGCTTTACACTTGACCTGTTAACTACACTTTCTTGCTAAAGATAGATAAGCCCTAAAGGGATTACGGGATCGTGACGGCAGAGTCCCACAATGCTAAGAAAGAGGCAACGGATTACACTATTTTAACGATTGGTGAGTGTAACAAAGCAGGTTTAGGAATTGGTTTGAACCCTTAGATTATAGATAAAACGCAATTTCCACTTTCTCATTTATTTCTTTTATCTTCTCTGGCTTGTCTCTGATTACTTTTCTACCTTTTTCCGTAAGTGTTACCAACATTACGTATGCACCCATTCTTCTTCACCACCTCAAAGCAGATATGCTTTGCCCAGACTTAAAACTTGTGCAAAAAATTTTTAGGTTACATGAACTTCTTTGTTATTAATGCGGGGGGCGTGATTCGAACACGCGGACCCCTACGAGACAGGGTCCTAAGCCCTGCGCCTTTTCCTAACTCAGCAACCCCCGCATAACGCAATTTAAGCACACCGCATGTTAATCCTTTGGTGCGTTTTGATAATATATATGTATGCTTGTACTTGTAGGCTTTGAGTTAGTTTTATAGCGCTTTAAATCAATACACACGCGAGGAAGAGGTAGTAACCCCAATTCAACTTAATTTAAAAGGAGTGCCAAGACTTTGATTACCCGAGGGGAAAGAAGAGATGAGAGAAATTTGGGACGAACCGGTGTCTGAAGGGGAGGAAGTAAAGATAATGCGCGATGAGGAATTAGAGAAGTCCTTGGAACAGGCACGAACAATCATAAAGGTAATTGGATGCGGGGGGAGCGGGACCAACACGATACAGCGGATGACCGAAGAAGGTGTTTTTGGTGCTGAGCTCTTTGCATTGAACACGGATGCGCAACACTTGTTGTTCTCGAAAGTGGAGAGGAAGCTGTTGATAGGAAAGAAGACCACGCATGGACTTGGAGCAGGGAGTATTCCACGGTTTGGGGAGGAGGCCGCGAGGGAGAACGGATCAGATATAAAAGCAATAGTTGAGAACGCAGATATGGTCTTTGTAACCTGTGGCTTAGGGGGTGGCACGGGTACAGGAGCAGCGCCCGTCGTTGCACAAGCAGCGCAAGAAGCAGGTGCGCTTACCATAGGCGTGGTAACATTGCCGTTCAGTGCCGAAGGTGCGATTAGACTGGATAATACAGCTTATGGACTTGAGAAACTGCGTGAAAATACCGACACGTTGATTGTGATACCAAACGACAAGCTCCTGGATGTGGTTCCACATTTGCCTCTAAACGGAGCATTTGAAGTCGCCGATGAGGTGCTGATGCTATCAGTTACGGGACTAACAGAGCTGATAACCAAACCAGGTCTTATAAATCTAGACTTCGCCGATGTGAGGACGATGATGAAAGATGGTGGAATGGCGATGATCGGATTTGGGGGATCTGACGGAGAGAATAAAGCAATCGAATCAGTGAAAAAGGCGGTAAGCTCTCCGTTGCTTGAGGTTGATGTGACCGATGGGAAAGCCGCTCTGGTAAACGTCATCGGTGGAGGGGACATGACCGCTAGGATTTTTATTGATCTTTATTTAAACCGCACGAATCTCTCTGGAACCCCCTTAAACTTCGGATGATGGATATAATCCAGAGCAGTCCCTTTTGCTTCGCGTATCTTCATCCATTCGATCAACTCCTTAAATACACCCCCCGCTAACCCATCGGCTACCATCGCATACCCCTGTGCGGTTTCCTTCGTCTTTTCCGCACCTTCTAAAAAGCCCAATGCACGTACGTCAGCGTGATTCGAAAGTCTCGTTATCAGTTCTTCTTTTATCTCATTAAACTTCGTCCACCGGCCGGAAAGGAGAATTTCTTTGGGGTTTTTAACCGATACCTTCATCGACGCAACAGCTTTTTCTATACCCTCCATCATCGCATCAAATGCAATCTCATTTTTAGCATCTTTTCTTTTTACAAAGCCTTCGGGATCCATCTCTCCGGTAACAGAGACAACACCACCTTCAAATACATCCTTCCGCTCCCAATGATGAACAACCTGTACCAGCTCGCCATCTAACGCCGAGATCGTTAGATACCCGATACCAGGAAACATCGATCCCCCTATGCCGTCCACGACTCGCCCCTTTTCTATGCCCATAACCGCATTGTAGCCAAACCCAACTTCAACGAGGATACATGAAACCTCTGAATACGGGATTCCAAACCGTCTCGCTTGGTCATGAACCCCGAGAACGGTCACGGCTAACTTATCCGCAGTCCCCATATCCATCTTATTGATCTTCCGGTAATAGGGCACGGTCGGCAGTTGGATCACCCCCGGTATGAAGATAACCGGAAACCTCTCCCGCCTCATCCATACCGAGAAATCAGTCATGTTCTTGTACAGTATCGCACCAAAGACCCCCTCTCCTATCCCTTTCAGGATCTCTGCCTTTGTGGTCAGCAGAATATAATTGTAATACCACTCCTCGAAGATGCTTTCCGGAATCTCTTCGATGCGCGTGGGCTCAACGCCATAACCCGACGGTCCTGAAATGAGGTCTACGGGTAACGTTTCCCGGAGCGCATCGGTTATCTTCTCCGGTTCTTGTGCTAAGTCAACGTTATCAAGCGGGTTTTCATAGTACACCTCGCCATCCTCGATCGCACAGATATCCATACTCTTCGTCCCAGGATCAATACCTGCTGCTCGCGTCATCTACCATCACCAGCTATCGCAATTCTTCGCGTGTCTTGGTGATATATTTATATTATTCCATAACATAAACTACTCGTGTACAAAGTGATATAAAATGCGGGTTAGGATTTCTGCTCCAGCTCGGCTCCATTTAGGCGACTTAGACCCTTTTGCGCTCGGAAGATTTGGCTATGCCCCCGTTCTCGCCATAACGGAGCCCAGAACCATCGTTGAGGCTGAGGATGCTGAGAGGCTCGAAGTGGATGGACTTGAGGTGGAAGAAGCCAAAATCTACGCTCAGAGAGTCTTGGAAGCTTTTAACCTCAAAGGTGCAAAGGTTACTGTTAAGGACACACCACCCCGACACTCAGGTTTTGGCTCAACGACTCAACTCTGCCTCGCGGTGGGGAGAGCGGTAACAAAGGCTCACGACCTGGACGTGCCGCTCCTTGAGTTGGTGATCGCTCTCAGACGTACCTCGACCGGAGGACTATACCCCTTCCAATTTGGTGGCTTCGCCGTAGCAGGTGGATTCGAAGTGAAACCCGGGGAGCGAGTATGGTTGCGGGATGAGCCGCTGATTCCTCCACTAATCTTCCGCTCTCATTTTCCTGATGATTGGAGGTTCGTCTTGGTTCGGCCCCTGGTGGCACCGAAGAGCCCTGATAAAGAGAAGGAAGAAGAAGCCTTCAGCGCATTGAGAGCGGGAAAGGCACCAGCTGAACTAATTCACAAAGGTTATTTCATCCTCGCCGTGAAACTCTTACCCGCTCTCCTTGAAAGAAATGCGGAGGCTTTTGGTATAGCGCTCACAGAACTTCAGGTGACTGTTGGGCGTATCTATCAACCGGTACAGGAGCACATCTTCAATCCTGCATCCCAATGGCTTATACCAATACTCAACAGAAGCGGCGCATTAGGTATCGGACAGAGCTCATGGGGACCAACCGTCTACGCCTTCACTGATAGTCCGGAGGCTGCGCAGAGCATTGCTGAGAAGGTCGAAGCTGAGACACGAGGAAGAGCTGAAGTGACACTCGTTGGAGCCGATAACTCAGGTGCAAGAGTCGAAGTTTTTTGATCCTCATTACTCGCAGCTTCTTGTAACTGCAATTACCCCTGTTAAGTTCAATAAACAAGAGAGTATATGGTTCTCACAATTGCTCTCTCACAATTGTGTGAGAACTATTGGTTTTGGAGGTACCTCTACTACTTCTTCTGGAGTCAATTTATAAGGGAATTTTAGTCTTCCACACTTTAACTTAAGATATCCATCCATAAAAATAACAAACTTCCCACTAATTCTGGGAATGATAACATAGAAGGAAAATATTGTTTCTCCTCCATAAGCTTTTAAGATATCCTCACCTTCAAGATAAATAGTATCTGGTAATATTCTTTCTGATGATATTCCTCCTTTTCTTTTCCTAACCCCGTCACACGTATATAATGGAATACTATTACGATAAATTTTGATTCTTCCACCTGATAGTTTCACATCAGTATGATAGTTATTTGTTAGTTTATACCTTAACATGGCGACGCAATAATTGCTTAACTCTTCCTTATATCCAGTAAGAATATCCTCTGCTTGATATACATTCTTATCGGATAACGCTATATGTAATCTTTTTATAATTCTCTTAGAAAGCCAATCTTTTACTAAAAAACCTATACTTACTACCAATTTTTCAAGAATTACAGAGAGAATGTTCCATATCATTCTGATAATGCATGTTTCTCCTTCTTATCCACTTTTATCTCCTCTATCTTAGTATGCGGATAATTCCCTGTTTCATCCTTCTCCACCGATTTCACCATGTCCCAAATCGTCAGCAACGCCACGGATAACCCATGAAGTGCATCCATCTCCACCCCTGTTTTCCCAACAGATTTCACCGATACCGTCGCTTTTATATCAGCATCACCCATCGTGAAATCAACCTTCACGCTTTCGATACGTATTTGGTGGCAGAGCGGAATTATGTCGGGCGTTCTTTTCACCGCTAATATCGCGGCAATTTCCGCACACCCGAGCACATCGCCCTTCTTGATACTCCCCCTTTTTATCAGCTCCACCGTGCTATCTTTCAATTTTATTTTGCCAGATGCTACCGCTACTCGTTCGACATCTTCTTTCTCGCTTATATCCACCATGCTCACGCCACGCCGCTGCATTGGTTATGTACCTCACGGTGGTGGCCAGACACCGAAATATACCTCCAGCCCGATTATCACGACAGCAATAAACACGCCTATGAGCAGTACCGTCTTCGGCGATAGCTTCACCGCAGATTCCTCAACATCGTAATAGCGCATCAATCCGGCAGAGGACATAAGTCCACGCTCTTCTCCCCTACCCCCTCCTTTCTTCTCTTTCTTCTTCTCTCTCTTCGCTACTCTCCCTTTTACCATATTTTAATTACATTGCTAAGATATTAAAAGTATGTCGGCTGCATCGGTTAGTTCTTATTCATCCGCCTCTTTAAAGAAAGAAGGTATCTGAAAGTTTTATATATATCCTCATATTTCAACTTTTATCACCACTTCAAACCCAGATGAAATCTCCGAGGAGGTAAGATATAACATGGCGAAAGCGAGATTTTATATTAAGGATAAGGCTCAGGATGTGGGCTACAGAGCATTTATCCTTGTAAACATATTTAATTTTGGATTGAATGGTGCACCGAGGAACTTGCCTGACGGAAGGGTGGAGGTAATCGTGGAAGGTGAAAGAGTCAATATCGAAGCTCTGCATGAGACTCTAAAAAAGGAGAAGCCAGAGATTATAGAGAAATCATCCATCACAGAATTGGAGTTTAATGAAGATTTAATCGTTCCAGAAAGGATGGAAGCCGTTCATGCATTCACATTGGAGCAATTATCGAGAGGGATCACGTTCATCATTAGAATGGACGAAAGGATGGAGAAAGGTCTTACAGAACTCGGAGATAAGATGGAGAAAGGTTTTACAGAACTCGGAGATAAGATGGAGAAAGGTTTTACAGAACTCGGAGATAAGAT
>DYFG01000097.1 GCA_020725315.1 Nitrosotalea sp. | reverse complement strand
CTCGGCAATAGAAGAAAAGGATATAAAAAGTTTTGACGAATATGACATTGTCAAGATAATTCAGGAACGATAAATGTTGATATACAAATAATACCAAAATTATCATAGTGAGAGAAATTATTTTCCATATATGTAATAAACAGGAATAATAAACAAAAATGGAAGAAAAAGAAGAGTCTTACATCACCTCAGAGGAGATGGCTGCGCTGGACGAGAATTGCACCTTCTTCGGGCTTTCCACATTGCAACTGATGGAAAATGCCGGTGCTCAGGTTGCGAATGAAGTAAAAAAGCAATTTGAAGGAGAAGAGAGAAGGCTGAAAGTCACAATACTCGCAGGGAAGGGCAATAATGGCGGCGATGCGTTTGCGGCTGCACGGCATCTGCACGGTAAACCCTTACAGGGTTTTCGGGGTCAACGGGGCGGAGCCCCGCTATTTGACGTGAAGATACTGTTGATAGGGCGTTCACCTGAGCTGAGAACCGAGGAGACCAGGAGGAACTGGCGCATAGTAAAGGAAAGTGGTTATGATATCGAAGAAATAACCGATTCTTCGAGTTTAAAAGCAGCCGCGGCAATTTTCAACGCTTCAGATGTGATAATCGATGCGATCTTCGGCACTGGTGTAAAAGGTAGGATACGAGAGCCGGAAGCAACGGCGATCGATTTGATCAATGGATCGCAGGCATTCGTTATTGCGGTAGACATTCCTTCCGGGTTAGATCCTGATACCGGTGAAGCGGACAAAGCGGTAAAAGCGAATCTCACGGTCACGTTCCATAAAGCGAAACATGGCTTACTAAAGAAGATTGCTGCGGACTATGTCGGTGAACTGGTGGTTACGGATATAGGAATTCCTGAAGGAATGGAACGGCTGGCAGGTCCTGGAGATGTGCGATTGGTCATGAAAAGAGATCCAAGGAGCCATAAAGGTGATAATGGGCGTGTGCTCATAGTGGGCGGTGGCCCTTTTTTCGGTGCGCCCACGTTAGCTGCGCTCGCTGCGCTCCGTGCGGGCGCGGACTGGGTAACCATCGCGGCGCCTATAAGTGTTTCTGCCATAATCTCTTCGTTATCACCCAATTTGATCGTCCACCCCCTTTCTTCTGAGCTATTGGTGGAGAAGGACGTGCCCGCGGTATCGAATTTGATAAAACAGCATGATGTGATGGTGCTCGGCATGGGATTGGGAGCAGACGAGGAGACGAAAAGGGCAGCGAGATTGATAATCGAGGATGAAGCGAGTAAGAAGGTGGTCGTGGATGCTGATGGATTTTATGGATTACATCTGCCAAATACTTCGCTGGAAGAGAAGCACGTTATCGTAACGCCTCATGCCGGTGAGTTCTCGAAGATGGAGATCGGCGGTGAAGGAAGGTTTGTAACGGTACCTCCCGAGGATCTGCCGGAAGAACGGATGGATTTTGTCAGGGATTTTTCACGGCTCAATAACGTTGTTACCTTGATGAAAGGTCCGACTGATATTATATCAGACGGGACTCGTGTGAAGCTCAACAGAACAGGGAATGCAGGAATGACGGTTGGCGGCACGGGCGATGTATTAGCAGGTATAACCGGCGCGTTCTTCGCTATCACTTCTGACCCGTTCAAAGCAGCAACTGCCGCTGCGTTTGTCAATGGTACAGCAGGCGATCTCGCATTTGAGGAGAAAGGGTATGGGTTGCTTGCCACCGACGTCGTAGAGAATATTCCAAGAGTTATCAAAGATTTCAGGTAAAAACCATTAACTTTCCTCGTAATCGTCTCCGATTTTATATAACCTCTCCCTATTTATCGCTAATCAATTGCCCTCCATCTCTTCCCAATGTAACACTCGCAGGGCAAGCCTTCTATGAATATCCGCATCGCTCTGTGCCCTGATGTCTTCCTTATTACAGTTGGCTTTGATCATCCGGATTTTGCTCTAAATAATGATAAATCTCCTCTTTTGCCTCTTCCAATGATACCTCTCTCAGTAGCACGTAATATAAATCAATATTTAAAAGTTGTGGATTACATAACTTCGAGTTTCTTTGGTCAAGCTTTCTTTTCTAAAGAAAGGTTGTTAAGCACTTCCTTCGCCCGATCAATCCTCACCTTCTTCTCCTTCACGAGTATCTCCACAACCCTGTCTATCAGTTCTCCCTCTGCACCCGCTGCGATAGCAACATTCCGTGCGTGCAGAGACATGTGACCTCTCTGAATGCCCTCGGTTGCTAATGCGCGTAGAGCTGCGAAGTTCTGTGCAAGACCGACCGCAGCAATGACCTCTGCAAGCTCGTTCGCCGTTTTCACGCCAAGTATCTTGATATTTGTTTTCGCGGTCGGATGAACCGTTGTTGCACCGCCAACAAGACCGACTGCAAGTGGCAGCTCAATTGTTCCAACCAGATCATGATCTTTGTTCTTTTCCCAGTGTGTTAAGGGAAGATACTGCCCCGTAATGCTTGCATACGCATGTGCACCTGCCTCAACTGCCCTGAAATCGTTGCCCGTGGCGATTACCACTGCATCTATCCCGTTCATTATACCCTTGTTATGCGTCGCACATCGGTACGGGTCGGATCGTGCAAAGTGGTATGCGCTTATAATGCCATCAACCGCTTCCTCGCCACCTATTACCTCCTTGCCAAAAACTGCGCGTGCAAATGCTAACCTATACGTCGCAAGATTAGAGATAATTCGCAGATTTACTTTCCCACCCGTGATCTGCTCAATAATTGGTGCAACCGCCTCAGCCATCGTATTTACCGCATTTGCGCCCATAGCATCCTTAACGTTGACCAGGAGATGGACAATCACCATGGGACCCACCATCGTATCAATGACCCGCACCTCGATATCTTTCGCACCACCGCCGAGCTTTACAAGCACGGGGTCCTTCTCATTCGCAATCTCTAAGATGCTCGGCTTATCTGCGAGAATGGTAAATTTTGCCGATGCGGGATCAGGGACATTGGTCACCTGAATTTGCCCGATCATGATAGGTTCCGTGGATTTTGTCTGGAAACCGCCCTTTGCCCGTGCCATCTTCGCGGCATTGCTTGCCGCTGCGACAACAGAAGGCTCCTCGATTGCCATTGGTATCAGGTACTCGTTACCATTGATCATGAAATTCACTGCGATGCCGAGCGGTAAGGGCATCGCGCCAACAACGTTTTCTATCATTCTGTCCGCGAGTTCTCCCATAGAACCAGTATTACCAAGAACGGCTATTTCCTCTTCAGTTAACCCTGCAAAATCACCTACAATCCTTAACCTCTCCTTTGAATCCCGCTTATAAAATCCCGATAGTTTCGATGCTCTCATCTTATTCAATTGTTAATTGTTCCTCTTTGTTATAAAAATGCACTTGCGCTCAGGGTAGGTGCAAAAAATCAGAGCAATCTTCGTTGCCTCGGATCTGTCAATGAAATCACTGACGTTATGTACCATTCAATGCGCTTCTTTTCCCATATAAACTCGCCTCGTTCTCGTTCTGCCGCTTCTAAAATGAAGTAAACCTTATCACCTTTTATCTCTCTGCTCTCACCCTGCTCTTCCACGTCCATATCATGACCCACACAAACGCTCTGGTCACAAAAGAACTGACATCTGCCATCGTAAAAATAAAAACATCTGAATCTCGGCTTTGTCAAACCCAACGTCTTCCCTTTCCAGGCATCGGTATGCAGGAATTCCCCACTCTCCGCTACTTTTTCCGCAATCCTTAATCTCTCTTCTTCATCCTCTATCATCCTTGAGTACTTCATCCCATCCTCTTTTAGCCTCATGCTCTCAGGTCTTTTCTCCTCTTGGGGGAAGAACTCCTCTACTTCCGCTTCTATCACATCCCAGCGGTTTATCTCGTTTTTCAACGGATAAACCATTTTCAATTCCCAGTATTCATTTGCTGCGATTCCATGACCCCTTTTGGCAGACAGAATCGTTAACCGCACCTTCTTTGGTAAGAGTTCCGTGAACCTACCGCCCTCAAACCATTTTCGTAACGCCCACACCGTTTTATTTTCATATTTGAACCGAACCAAGCCGATGTCGCCCTGTAACTTCTGCACATACACATGGTACGGCGCTTTCTGTTTTAGTTTCGTTGAACTCTCTTTTATCTCGTTCCAGGTAACTGGCTTTGCTTTTTCTTCCAGTATCCGTTCTACCTCTTGCCTGAATTTCTCGTAGACCATACGCTGTTCTTACTATTCTTTTCAATGATATTTAAGTCTATGGTAAAGAAGGATTGTTACAATGAGAACGATAGATTGGGACGATGAAAAGGAAGTGGTGAAACTCATTGACCAGACGTTGCTACCCGGGGATTATAAAATCGTCGCGTGTGCGCGCGTGGATGAACTTATTGATGCAATAAAAAGATTGAAGGTACGGGGTGCACCCGCGTTGGGAGTTGCTGGTGCTTTTGGTGTTGTACTCGCCTGTAAGAACGGGCGGAATGAAACAGAGCTCAAAGCTGAGATAGAGAAGCTCAAAAAAGCACGACCCACTGCGATAAATCTCTCTTATGGCGTTAATAGGGCGTTACAGGCAGCAATGCGTGGGAGAACCATGCAGGAGATGAAAAGCTACGCGTTGGACGAGGCGAAACGACTCGCAGAAGAAGATGTTGCGGTGAACAAGAAGATAGGGGAATATGGGAGTGAACTTTTGGATGATGGCGATGTTGTGCTGACGCATTGCAACGCTGGTCGGCTTGCATGTGTGGATTGGGGAACTGCTCTGGGTGTAATAAGAACAGCAATAGAGAAGGGGAAGTGGATAGAAGTGATAGCATGCGAGACGAGACCGCTTAATCAGGGTTCGCGGCTCACCGCGTGGGAGCTGCTTCATGATAAAATCCCTGTGACACTCATCACCGACAGCATGAGTGCAGCAGTGATGCGGGAAGGTAAGGTAAATAAGGTGCTCGTCGGTGCCGATAGGGTTGTCAAAGAGGGAGTTTTCAACAAAATAGGGACATATATGCATGCGGTGGCTGCGAAAGCGCATGAAATCCCTTTTTATGTTGCGGTGCCACTTTCCTCGTTCGATACGAACAGGAGTTATAAGGAAGTTGTGATAGAGGAACGAAGTCCAGAGGAACTCATATTCTGCGGTGAGAAACAGATCGCACCACTCGAGATGAGAGTTTATAATCCTGCATTCGATTTCACGCCGTTTGAGCTGATAGAAGCGGTCATTACGGAGAAGGGTGTAATTCATCCAACAGACTTTCTTATGTGGGGCTCCGTCCCCACGACCCCGCATAACGGGGCTCTGCCCCGTTGACCCCGAAAACCCTGTAAGGGCTTTTGTTCGAAACGATTTTCACGGTGAGTTCCATAAAACCTTTTCCCTCAGAAAAACTGTTTAAAGAAAAAGCTGGTGCTGTTCTTTTGATTTTGATAAAGCTTTTCGTTTTAAGAAAAGATTAGTAACGAGAGCGATCGTATCCATTCACCCTTTGCCTCTCGTGTCGTGCCCACAACCAATCGTGTCTCATCTTCGGTCTTCTCTACCACGCCGCGAGCTTCTATCTCTTCTCCCGCTACTGCTTGCCCTGCATACGTATGCGTGAATGAAAGAACCTTAGTGATTTCGGGGTGCTCTATTTCATATATCGCGGGGCTATCGAACGAAAAAGAAGCATCTTTTACTCCTGCTCTTATCAGCTTATAACCTGCTTTTTCGCTTTTTTCATAATTCCTCCGATCCAACCGCTGTAATTCGTCAGAATCTCGCACGTATAAGATATCAAAGTAGGTGGTGCCGAT
>DYFG01000096.1 GCA_020725315.1 Nitrosotalea sp. | reverse complement strand
TATAATTGGACACCCTCCCTCACAGCTACCATAACCGGCAATAAACTCACTGGCATTAATGGCTCCGGAACTGGCATTGTAATAGGAGCTAGCCCAAGAACAGAAAACTCTTGGCATGGTAACCGCAACGAACATAATGTAACAAAGATAATCGCAGTGCCTTTGTTCATTTCCTCGCACAGCGGACACATTGCCGAAATAGAATACGTGCTTGGGCTACGGGAGACACTACCTGAGAGTAGAGATGTAAAGCACATTGAAGAAGAGGAGGAGCTCGTTCCTGTTGATACGCCCGCGGAAATCGTGCTTAGGAATGCAATAGATAATCACACGCTGATTGCGCAAATATTAGCGGATAGGGCGGCGGAACTGTGCAAAAATCCTGAAAACGAAACGGTTATTTTCGTTAGCCATGGCACGCATGAGGAAGAATACTTCCCGGGTTGGGTTAACAACTCCGAATCGCTTGCCGAAAAGGTGAAGCTGATACTACGACACAGTAAAGGAATTGAAATCGAAGACGTGAGGCATTCGTTTCTATTCCAGCCAGAGGACTATCCGGTAAATCTTACGGTCAGAGCGGTTGTAGAAGATGTATCCATAACTGCATCTAAAGAACTCACATACCCGGCGGTTCTGATTTATGACGGAGAGGAGTTGCTGGGCATAACCTTAGAAGAGGTGGGCGAACACCACGGTAAAATATGCCCATGTGTGGTATTTGCATTCAGGTCAACGCTGAAAGCATTTTCAGAAGAAGAACTATGGGACGGCATTCCGCATAGAGGTGACGTGAAAATCATCTGCGTACATCCTTGTCGCGGGCACCTAAGGACATTTGAATACATACTGAATTCGAGAGAGGACGTGGTGCTTCAGCCACCGGAAGGCACGGATACAACAAACATTACCGCTGATATATACGGAATCCGCAGTGATATGGAACGAGACAACGGGCGATTGTGCAATCGCAGAATGGAACGGTTACATTGGCGACTACCACAACCTTTCATTTAACCAGACACTGAGACTGCAAGAAGGCATCATCTATTCTTATATCATAAAAACAGGTTCATACCCACAGATAATACACGCACCATACAAACATGTAATCGGTGGAAACATCACTTGCACCGAATTCGTAGATGCCAATGGAAAGGTCTACCACGACAGAATACCAGCGATAAGGCTATTCTATGTTAGGTGAGATGTGAGAGAAATTATCGTTTTTTCTCCAAAAACCTAACTTTTTTAGGTTCTTTAAACAAAACCGAATCTTTTTAGGGTATGGTTTTTGTATTCCTAACTTTAAAGTAGAGATAGGAAGAGGAGTATGTGGGTAAGGATATGGTGGAGAAGCAGTTGAGTGATATGAAAACAGGTGAAAAAACGAACACGGATAGAGGACCGGTCCTCCTTACTACGCTGTTACCCGGCGAACGGGCGAAAATTGTTGCGTTAGGAGCTGGCAGTGGGAGGCAACGCCACTTCAGGACGATGGGACTCAAGGAAGGAAAAATCGTCGAGATAAGAGCGACACAACCTGCGAGGGGGCCGCTCGTCATAGACGTTGAAGGAACGCTGATAGCAATTGGGAGGGGGATGGCACGGCAGATTTTAATCCAAAAGATATGAAGAAGATAACGCTGATGGGCTGCCCGAACGTTGGTAAGAGTGTTGTTTTCTCACGTCTGACCGGTGTGAATGTGATCTCGTCGAATTATCCCGGAACGACTGTTGATTTTATAAAGGGTACCACCTTCATTGGAGGAGAAAAGTTCGAGCTCATTGATGTACCGGGCACCTATTCCCTCGAGCCTACTTCAAAAGCCGAGGCAGTAGCTCAGACCATGCTTCACGAGGGGGATATCGTCATAACTGTCGTCGATGCAACACATTTAGAACGGAACCTTTACCTGACCCTGGAAATTCTTGAAACGAAGAAGCCTGCGGTCATAGCATTGAACCTGTGGGACGAGACAAGGCATCTGGGCATTGAGATCGATGTGGCAAAATTGGAGAGGGTGCTTGGAGTGCCGATTGTCCCAACCTGTGCAATATGTGGAACGGGGATAAAGGAACTGGCATCCGCAGTCGGTGACGCTCATCCATCCAAAACGCTCAAGCAGATGTCTGAAGAGGAACGGTGGTTGAAAGTTGGTGAAATTATTCAGGATGTTCAAGTAGTGCATCACCGCCATCACACGATGTGGGAACGTCTCGCGGATACTACCGTGAGGCCAACAACGGGCATACCCCTTGCGATACTCGTGATACTCCTCATGTTCCTCTTCATAATCGAGGTAGGGAATGTGCTAATTTACTATCTGATGGATCCACTCTTCTATGCGTACTACGGACCGTTGATTGTGGGCGCTGTCAATTCATTTGTGTCGAGCGGGTTGTTACACGATCTCTTAGTGGGTACATCCACTATTGAATCCTTGGATTTCGAGCAGTCCTTGGGTCTCCTGACGACGGGATTATATGTCCCTTTTGGTGTGGTGCTGCCGTTTGTCATCACCTTTTATTTCATGCTCAGTATACTCGAAGACACAGGCTATTTACCACGACTCGCGGTTCTCGTCGATACCGGTTTGCACAAGCTCGGATTGCATGGATCAGCGATCGTGCCAACGATATTAGGCTGTGGGTGTAACGTACCCGGTGCGTTAGCGACGCGCATACTGGAAACAGAAAAGCAGCGGTTCATCGCAATGACACTCATGGCTATCGCGATTCCGTGCATGGCTCAATCAGCAATGATCTTTGCAATTCTGGGTAGATATGGCATGAAATGGATACTCATCGTCTATTCTACCCTTTTAGTGCTCTATATCTCTTTAGGCTTGCTGTTGAAAAGAATTGTCAAAGGAGAGAGTCCGGAGTTATTATTGGAAGTCCCCCCCTATCGAAAACCCGATCCCAGAACGTTACTCAAGAAAACGTGGTCCAAGGCGTATGGCTTTCTCGCTGAGGCGGTTCCCTTTGTTATATTAGGCATCTTCATCGTGAACCTGCTCTCTGTATCGGGCATGATCGACATACTCTCCCGAATATTCTCCCCCATTCTCACGACGGTGCTCGGTTTACCAGAAGGAGCGATTGTCGCATTGATCCTGGGAATCCTCAGGAAGGATATAGCGATTGGCATGTTATTGCCTTTGGGTATGACTCCGCAACAATTGACGATTTCTTGCATAATATTGACCACGTATTTCCCGTGCATTGCGGCGTTTGTGGTTTTGTTCCGGGAGTTAGGCAGCCTGGCTATGCTCAAAGCAGTTGGCTTGATGGCGGTCGTTTCGTTGTCGGTTGGCATAATCATGAGAGTGATCGTGATTGGAATATGATCTTTGGTGAGGGCCTCCTATTCCAAACAGTAAAATTCAAAAATGAAGGCAGCCACAGCTCTAACGACGCGTAACCATGTGCCGATAAAGGTGCGAAGAGATGAATGTCGAAGATGTAGGAGGTTAGGTATGGATAAATATAAATAAATCAAAAAGTAAGGTAAGTAAGGTGAGGTGTTTTTCAGAGATGTTTTTCAGAGATGAAAATTGGCAATATTCAACGTACTCGGTTATATGTAACGGTGCGTATGCTGTGGGGTGCTCTATCAGCTCGTATTACTCGCATTATTGGAAATAACGATTACGTGGACATAAGCGACAAAGTGAAAAACTATCTTCGTACCACTTACTTTTATCCGTGCTTTGATGCCAGCGGCGATAAACCATTACTTCCGTTTTACGAGCCTAAAGGACTCACATACAAGGTTGATTCTATTAGTATCCCTGCTAATGTAGTAGAAAGAGCTTTGCTCACATCGTATGCCTCTACAGCCATCGACCCGTATCGTCTCGGTGCAGAGGAAGGAAGCCTGCACGAAATCGAATTGCTCAGCCATAGGAGGACTGTTTGCCCAATCCAAGAAAATAGGTTTTCTGTGAATTCTAACTCTAACGTATATCTCGTGGGCTACATCTTTGAGTCAAACGAAACTCCCTCAGAAATCAAAGATATCCGGCTTAAGGCCCTCAAGGAAATACAAATAGGTGGCGAGCGTACCTATGGTTTTGGACATCTACTCTTAGAAAGTATCCATGCTGAGGCTCACAATGTCTTTAGCTATAAACCGATAAGAGAGAATAACCACCCTGAAATAGAGTTAGCCACAGGCAAGCCAATTTTAGCAGATGCTATTACTGATAAGAATCTTAAGAGAGTTACTGAACCATTTGTAAGTAGAGAAACAGATAAAGAAACTGGATGTTTCGGTGAAAAGCATTCAGTTGAGATTTGTTGGGTTCCAAGCTCCATTCTCAACGAAGATAAAACCTTTAAAATCACGGAATTTGGCTTATGGGTGGCTATTCCATGACTCCACTATTTGTTCGAGAGCTAAGATAAAGAGACGGAGACTGTTTTTTCATGCTCTTGGTAGAGGATGGCTCGTAAAAAAGGAGGAGCTAAAGCGATCAGGGGGACACATTAGAAGGATGTATGTCATAATCGTGTACGATGTGAATGTAGAGCGTGTAGCGAAGGTCTCTCAATACCTGCGACGCTCTATGGACTGGGTGCAGAACTCGGTCTTTGAGGGAGAGCTCACGGACTCGCAGTACAAGCAGATACAGCACAATTTGAAGGAACTCATGCATGAAGATTCCGTGCGGTTCTACACGTTCAGGACGAAGGAGCAGGTGAGAATCGAGACGTTAGGTATTGAGAAGGCGAATATTGGGTGTATAATTTAGTCTGCAATATTTGTATAGTCATCCTCAACAACCAATCCAATATCTTTGACTTTCATCGCGATGATGTCCATTCCGGACTCTATGCAGATTTGGAGAGAATAAAGAGCAGCTCGTTCTGTTACTTCATCCGTTATCTTATGGTTAGTGATGAATTCCGATTCACGTTCCAGAATCTCTATCTTTTTAAGGTATCGTTCGTTCATTTTTACCTCTCAGCCATGCCTTCCGCTGGTTCATCATTTCTGCTGCGCTTTTGAACTGGTTGCGCTTTATCCGATACTCCATATCGTTCCATTCCTTTCGAAACCGGTAGAAATAGTAGGATAGTTTGACCTCGTCACCGAAAATGGCGCGATGATGTTTAATGATCTCCATTTTTATAAGAAGAGGTAAATCCTCAAAGATTTTTACGTCGTATTTCCCGCCGAGTCGCGCGAATACCTTGAGGAGTACTTTATCGGTTCCGGGATTAACAAGAGCGATGTCAATATCAGATCTCGTGCTGAGTTCGCCCTTCGCGGCGGAGCCGAATAAGAGCACACCATTGACCTCACCCTTGATGAATTCGAAGTCCTCTTTTATTTCGGTCGTTAGCATTGATTTAAAATTTACATTTTGACTATAAAAGAGGGATGCTATATCAAATCTTTCATGTGCTTCACATCAATAAGGTTCTTAGCTTTGGTCATGATTTCTTCATCAGCCGTCACCAATCTTGCATTGGCAATCTGAGCGAGTACTGCATAACCAGCATCATAAACACTTACATCAAGTTCTATCGCCACTTCTGCAACCCTTTCCCCCTACTCCCTCCTCAACTCCCAAAGCTCTATTCCATACCTCTCCAAGGATCTGACAACGCCAGCCAGCTCTTCCTTCGAGTATAAACCACTATATCGTAAGGCATTGAGAACTTCGTATGGCATAATGCCGGGGCTTGCAAGCCGGATTTGCCCATTAATTTATTTACCTCTGGAAATTACTCGTGTAGACACAAAAAGAAGACTGGTAAGAAGCTAAAATTGGACTGAGTTGCGGCATTAAGAACCTGCTCAATAAAGAGTGGAAAATCCCAAATCCTAAGCACCAAATTAATCAAAATCCAAAATCCCAAAAAAAGGTTCGTTTTGAATTTAGAGTTTAGATATTGGAGTTTGTTTAGGATTTAGATTTTAGTGTTTAGAATTTATACCACAAGATATTGAGCAATTACAATTAAACAACTCTCTCTACCATCCCCGCGCCTGCAGCAGCTCCTCTTCCGTGAG
>DYFG01000095.1 GCA_020725315.1 Nitrosotalea sp. | reverse complement strand
AGTAATATAAAATAGTAGAATGGTGGAAGATGATGGATGGTTTAATGTGATGAAAAAGGATAGGTGTTTTTCAGTTACGTTTAAAACTGAATTTGAGCTCGAGGATGATGCAGAGATAGTAAAAACGGTATATGAGTCCATACAAGAGGAGAATATGATAGAAGAGAACGCGCTGGAAGAGGATAAAAGGCGCTCTCTTGTTGATATCTCCCTTAACGGGAATAAATTATGTGTGCGGATAGATGGTGATGACCTCATACGCGTGAGAGCTGCAACAAATACCTGGCTTCGGTTAGTAAAAGTAGCGGAGGAGATGACACGCGTGGTGAAAGAATGCGATCCTCATGGTTTTTAAACGGAATACCGGCATTGGTGTTACTCTTGCTGAGCATCCTCATTCCTTTGGGCAGACTGATTGTGATCCTTGGCTTGGTGTATCTTCTGTTGAAGGTTTTTAGCTAAGTGGTCTTGAGTGGTAAGACGATAAGTATATCAAAAAGAGGAATGGGATATTACGAGCGGCGAGTTCTTCGTTATCGGCTATCGCACCCTGATGTTAAGCACTAAGACATTTGTAAGGATACAAAAAGAGGCGGAGAATATTTTGGGTGATGGAGCGGCGGTGATATTCTACGAAGCGGGAAAGAAAGCGGTGCAGGTATCGGTAAAGCGAATTGAGGAAGAATGGAAATTAGAAGGGATAGAGCTCGTAAGATGTTTAGAAGAATTCTATGCAGAAGTAGGATTTGGGAGATTTACCATTGGCGAAGCTAAAGCGGAAGGTGAGCTGGTGATCAAAGTTGAAAATTCGTTTATTGCGAGAGAATATGGGAAATCAGATGTTCCAGTATGTCATTTCCTGCGTGGATATTGCGCAGGGATAGGAGAAAGGTTTAGTGGACGAGAAATGGATGCTGAGGAATTGAAATGCGTGGCATGCGGGGATGAGCATTGTGAGTTTCTGGTTAAAACGGTTGAATAATCATTCACTCAGAATTTTCGCTAAATCATCATAAAACCGTATCAATAGCTTGGCCACCTCATTATCCTCGTTTAACGTAAAAATTCTTATTTGCTTGCCCACTTTACCTTCTTTCACGATATTCATTTCTAAAAGCGGCTCGATTACACGTGCGACACTGGAGTGCGATAGTCCGGTCTCCTCTGCAATGCCGGACAGGTACGTTGTCGTGCCTCGATTTTTTATTAGATACTCTAAAACAACAAGCTGTGCGTTTCTTCCAAATATCCTTTCGATTTCATTCACCTGTAAACCTTTAGCATGCCTATATTTAAACTGTTTGTTTTTAGTAAAGCTTAGCGATAAACAGTTAAATATATCAATATTTAGCACTACTTATTTTTATATTTTTCTATTTCACGAAAAATCGAAAAGTTTAAATAGGGATATCTGAATATTAAAGAAGAGGTTTGTTGAAAATAAGGCAAGCCTTAAGATAGAAGAGAAGGAGGTGAAGAAGAAAAGATGAAGAAAGAAGAAACGAAAAAGAGAGCAAAAGCGTTGGTTCTGCTCGTAGCCTTCCTTTTGGGAGTATTTTCAGTCGCCGCTGTCTCTGGTCACATACTGCTACAGCTGATGCCCATAGAAATACCCATAGAAGAACCACTGACTGAATACAACTATACGAAGGTGCAAATCTCGCCTGGGTATAACCATTTGCAGATGAAGCCGGGTGATGAGAAGGAGTTTTCAGTGAAGGTTAAGAATAAAGAAGAAGTTACAGTATCGGTAAATCCCCGTGTTGTGATACCGCCATACGGAGAATATCAGCTCGAAGAGAGATGGGTGGAGATCAACCCAGGCAGTGCGGAGATGAGAGCAGGAGAGGAGCAAAAATTCACTGTGAAGGTGAAGATACCGGAAGGCACGGATAGGGGATATTACAGCGCACAAATCGTGTTCACAAATGATACTAAACCAATGCCGACGGTATATCGAATTGAAAATGAGAAGATACCGATACCGCATCCTCCGGAACCGTTTCCAATGTACGTGAATGTACTTCATCTTTCGGTAAATGTCTGGACACCACCGAAGATTCTGATACAGCCTACCTGGATACACGACAGGGTAGAGGCTGGACAGAGCCGTGAATACAAGATACAGCTTGAAAACAAAGGCGACAAAGCAATTGCAATAGATCCAGAGGTTGAAGGAGTGAAGTATTATGGTCCATACGGTCCAAACGAGCTTCCGGAGGATTGGCTGAGAATAGAAGCACCTGCAAAAGTAGATGCGAAGTCAAAAGCGACGATAAAGGTGACCGTGAATGTGCCAGCAGATGCGAAAGGTGTGTATGAAACTGTAATCAACTTGAACATAGATGACCCTTCAGTTGAAGAATGGAACCAGATGGTTCATATCCACATAGAGGTATGGAAACAACCAACAACGCCATTCAAGGAACTCTTCACAGTGAGACAGGGGGAGAAGATTACAGTTGAGATTACCGCCAGACAGTGTGCATTCTTTAAATACGGAGGAGTGGAAGAAAGAGAGAAGCCTTCTTTTGTGGTTGCACTGTCAACTCCTGAAGGAGGAAAGCTGACACCAGAGCCATCGAAAACGGTCAAAAAAGGTGAAGTAAGTTTAGGCATGGGTTATTTACCGCCCTGGGAAGCGGCAAGCAAGGGGATGTATCACGTGATGAGCACAGTCTACAGCGAAAGATATACACTGACTAACGCAACAGGTGGGGTATGGACGCTGGAGATACTGCCGAGGAACGCAGAGAGCTTTGAATACGTAATAGAGATAGGGGAATGAGTTATAAAATATGAAAAAATTTGAAGCGGAACAAGTGCCAACTCCAAAAGTAGAAATTGTTCCAATTGTTCCATAAGTTACAAAAGTTCCTCCGGTTGCAATAATATCTTATCACCCTGCGGAACCAGAAATAAGAACCTCCGAGTGGGAAGAGGCGAAAAGATATGCTAATAGTGTTATGGAAGAGGCAAATAGGAGAATCGAAAGGAAAATTAAAGAGAGAGGTTATCCATTTTTTTCTCCTCAATGCTACTTAGACGTATCAGATCTGGATTAAATTGATGAGGAAGGGAGAGTGGTAGCTGTTGTTTATGCTCTTTATGATTGCGAATTACCCGGCGTGGGCGTGTTTGAGTACAAATACATTAATTTGAACCAATTATTGCTGAGGAGGGAGGAGCAGAAATTTCATATCCTTATTCTAATGAGTTTAATCCTGAAGTATGGTTAAAAGAACCTATTGAATTCAAAAATGAGACAAAAACGGTTTATGTGGATGATGGTCCTGGTGGTCCAACCTTCTTACTTCTTTATCTCCTATCTCGGCCGATATTTTGGCTTATGGGTGTAATTCTGGTGATAACTGTTGTTCTTATCTTAAGAGGAAAATTTTTTGATAGAACTAAAAGAGGTGAGAATAAATGAAAATCGGAGAGAAAATCGTAGCGGTAATTGTAGCAGTAGTAGCGGTTACTGCTGTCGGTATTTATTTAGGGCTTAAGCCTGCACTTGATTTAGACTCGGACTTGTCCACGAAAGTGGAACTTTCTGGCATAGAACTCAGCGATGTAACAAGAAGAGGCATCATATCGGCAGTTTCGGCTGAAATAATGCCTTATAGAGGCGTTAGGTATGATAAAATGAACGTTTCGGCAACGAAGAATGGCGAAGACTATGACCTCAAGGTCATCTGCTTCTCGGATAAATGTGAATATCCAGATGTCTATGATTTCACGTATTACGGTGCTGGAAAGGAGTTGGTTCTAAACGGATACGTGCTGGAGGCTATACCGCCGATTGAGAGAGCCATGGCAATATCAGGGGCACTTCGGAATGAAGATGCTTCGAATCTATTGAGAGCGAACAATTTGGAAAGTGTGACACCGACCGTTAGAAGGTTGCTTCCGGAGACTGCGGAGAAGTTTTATTTACCAAAGACACTGCTCAGCGTTACGTGGACAAAGTTTGGAGAGAAACCAGTGGTTGTCTCTGTTCTGGTTGATCCTGAAGAGTGGAAGGCTGTGGAAGTATGGAGTAATTTGGGAGTTAAAAATAAAGGAGGTGGTGTAAATGAATGGTAAAAATTTGGTCGAAATGCAGATACCGGTAGAAGAAATCGAAATTATAGAAGTATTGACCATAGACAGACAGTAAATACTGGATTGAGAACCGTGCCGGGGAGGTCCTGGGTTTCTGCAAGCAGAAGCTCCTCAGACTGAAGGAGGACATAAGGATATATTCAGATGAGAGCATGAGCAAAGAGCTATTCTGCATAAAGCAGCAACAGATAATAGATATTTGGGGTAATTTCGCAGTGGTTGATTCCTATACTAACGCCGACGTAGGCTATCTCAGGAGGAAAGGGTTAAAGTCGTCTTTTGCAAGGGACGAGTGGGAGATTTACGATGATGCTCAACGACCTGTTGGAAGGATATACGAATCCTCTTTAGCTCGCGCGTTGGCGAGAAAATACTTACCGTATGTCGGAGCACTGATACCGGAGAAAGTGATTCTCGAGCTGGACGGAAGACCGGTAGCTGAGATCAATCAAAGCTTCAAAATCGTGGGCGATATCTGGGAGATTGATTGCCAGAATATTCCTCCGGACTTCGACCGCCGTGTGCTGTTATCGTGCATTCTGCTTATGGGTATCATTGAGCGCAGACATGATTAAAAGAAAAGTTATGGGACTGGGGCTCTGGAGAAATTTATGATGAGCAAGGAAAGGTCATCGGTAAAATGCGTAGAAAATTAATTTCAGCAAGGGCATTGATAAGAGTGAAGGATTTAGATGGAAGGCAGGTTTTAACAGTAAACCGAAAAATCGCAGCCTTGAGGAGCACTTACGACGTAAAAGACAGATATGGAAATCTCCTTGGTAGAACAAAGAAAGCAATATTAACGCTATTTCATCCAAGGATGTGGATGGAGGATGCGAGGAGAACTAAAATCTTAGAGGCAAAATGTTCTTTCGCAGGTTGGAACTTTACCATAAGAGATAAAAATGGACGAGGGCTGGCTGAGGTGCATAAGTCGGATTGGTGGCGAGACGTATTTTTAAGAGGACCTTTTGATTTCAGCGATACATACGCACTGCATATTAGAGATAAAAGTTATGACAGGCGTATTTTGTTAGGGTTCGTAATCGCAATAGATAACAGTGTGCATGATAGACCCGGTATTAGTATTAGGGGATTTGGGATTCGTCCCCCTGTTATGATTGATTAAGTGAAAAAGGAGGTGAAGAATGAGTGAAATAAATAGCACGATTGGTAGGCTCAAATATCTACTCGCAGAATATCAAAACGTACTATTGGCTTATCTTTTCGGTTCAAGGGCAAGGAAAGAAAGCGGTCCGCTAAGCGACTGGGATTTGGCTATACTCTTACAAAAAGAGGACATATCTATGGAGAGTGACATTCTAACAAAAGTTGCCAGGATTATAGGAGTGAATGAAGATTCAGTGAACCTAGTCAACTTGGATAGGTGCATTTGACTTGGCTAAATAGTTTTTACGAAATGAGTGGTGAGATGAAGATTGACTGGAGAATAATAACAGACAGACTGGCATATGCGAGAGGGGAATCGGAATTTATTAAAAAAGAAATACTGAGCAAGCCAAAAAAATTATCACCTGTTCTATCACGACGACGATGCTTCCAAGCTTGTGAATCAGGTGATGCCAAAATTCAGCGATGCTGTTGTTCGTTTACCGGGGTGATAGGAGGAGCAATGAACAAATCTCTGAAAGCATTGAAGCCATCAAGAATTGATTTGGGGGATGTGTTAGCATCCCCTTTTGACCTTTTGAGTAGGCATCACTGCCTGCTTATCCCATTGATGATAAATGCAGCGGTCAGCGTGATTATAGAATTTGGTATAAGTGTGTACACAAGAGCAATATTTGGAAATATCTCATTTACGCCCGATTCAAGCATCGTTCCAAGTCCATCCACACTGCTCGTGTATGGGATTGCTATCCAAGTTGTACCGATATTTTTCCCATGAAATAAACTTTTTATTAAGGCGTCATGCA
>DYFG01000094.1 GCA_020725315.1 Nitrosotalea sp. | reverse complement strand
TTATCAGAATACGCATCGCGGAGCAGGGATATAACCAAGTTAAAGGCTGGATGTAGGAATGCAAAGAAATATATGCAGATGCAAGATTTCAAAAGAGCGGCAGAAGCTCTGAAGACCAGTGGCTCCAATTACTTTCTTAGAAATTTCTTAACCGACCTTATAGAATCACTAAAAGAAAGCAAATTCTCGGTAGAAGCAGAGAAACTGCTTCAGGACTACGAATTAAAGATAGCAAAAGAGCTTGAAAAGGCGAGGTTGGTTGTAAAGTTAGGACCAATGCTCGGATTGATGGGCACATTGATACCGTTAGGACCCGCTCTAATGGGGCTCGCTGCGGGAAATATCCAGCAACTTGCAATTAATCTAGTTGTTGCATTTAGCACTACGGTTCTTGGACTTCTTACCGGAGGAATAGCATACACAATATCATCAGTCAAGAAGAGGTGGTACACAGAGGATTTGAGCGATATGGAATATGTGGTGGAGGTATTGAAATGAGAAGTGGGAGAAGAAGGTTGATTTTGGATGAAGAGGAAGACCCGCTGGGTGGGGTGGCGAACTTGTTTGATGCAGCAATGGTCTTTGCGGTTGCTCTTCTCATCGCACTGGTAATATCGGCGAGTGTTCCAGAGCTCTTGAATCCAACTGCTGATATAACCATCGTGAAGAATCCCGGAGAAGAGAATATGCAGGTGATTATAAAGAAGGGGCAGGAGATAAAGGTGATGAACATCACAGAAGAATTGGCAGCAGGTCAGGGCATTAAATTGGGGACCGCATACCGATTGGCAACGGGAGAGGTAATATATGTGCCGGAAGAAAATGTTTAGAAGTATTTTTGAGTATATATATCTTTTCTTAGGGGTTCCATAACCGAGTTAGCAAGGAGAATCAATTGATCCCATTCATATATAGTGAATAGACTTAAACTTCTTGAGTTGCCAAAGGAAGTTACCCAAGAAATTTTCCATTAGAAAAATTTACACCAAGTCATGCTAAAGAACTCTTGAAACTGGAAAGGCCAGAGCAAATAGAAGAAGTTGCCCACGGGCAATTTGTCCAATTACGCCTATAGTGGGATGGGGTAGGGCAAAGGCCCTGAAGGAGTAAAGGTGCCCCCCAAGCAATTTTGGACTTACCCATTTGGATTATAATTGTTATCAAAAATGATAGTTTTAGATACCCTTCCACTCTAAAATTATATCATGAGCAAAAAAGAGGGGACCACCTGTTTGGTATGGTTGATATTAGTGATGTTCACGGCGCAGATCTTCGTGCCGTTAGCGGTTACACATGCAGAGTTGGAAGGAAGTGAGACATCAGTGGATTGGAATTTGTCATCGGCTGCGAATGTATCAGAGAATATCACGGTCACCAGTGAAGAACAGGGTAAAAATAGAATAACATTCGTGCTTGGAACTGATGAGAACTTAGCATCACTTAAAAACGCCTCACTGAATGCCACGGTAGATGTCAATATATATAATGCGACAGAGGCAAAATCCATGGACTTCAGCAATGAGAGCGTTATGTTTTTAGCTTCTCTCGACAATGAAACGGTTGTTAGTATAAGTAAAACGATAAATGAAAGCACATACGTCTATGCATATAACCTAACGACAACTGTAAGCATCGGAAATGTAGATGATATAAATATCACAAAGTACTGGGTGTATGGTGGAGATGAGAACATAAGAAATTTGATTATTTATATGGATAACAAGTTCTATGGAAATACAACTGCGGTAGAACCGCCGAAGCCACCTGAAAATAGGGTGAAGATTGCGTTTGTAACAAGTTTGGTGAACCCTATATTATACATCAAAAAGGCAAAAGATGACCTCAACATTTCAAAGTATATCAATGTCACGACATACCTTGCTCTCTACGATGTGCCTGCATCTTATCAAGATATCAATCTTAGTGATCAGGATGTGATAATGCTGGTTCATCTTGGCTACCCGGTCCAAGATGGTTTGAAGAAAATGGTGGAAGATGCGAAGGATAATGGAGCAAGAGTTATAGTCCACCAATTCACAGATGTTCTTGGTCTCAGCAATGTAAATACATCTGACCCTGCATATTCAAACGTAACAAAATACTGGGATTACGGCGGGGAGGAGAACATGAAACGACTGATAATCTTCCTTGGCGTGAAGTTCTGCAATATTAACATGGAGATATTACCGCCGATGCCAGTACCTTTGCATGGTATATATCACCCAGATGCTGGGGTAGTCTTTGAGACTACAAGTGAATATCTGGAGTGGTATAACCGAACTGGAAAGTATAATCCCTCAAATATTACAATAGGCATTCACTATTATTATACCCAATCTGGTGCAAACCCTGTAATAGATGCACTCATACATTCCGTTGAGGAAAAAGGAGCAAACGTCATATTTGCAACTTACACATATAAAGATCCAAACTCCTCGAAATATTTTATACAGGACAACCAATCGATTGTTGATGCTATCATCACCCTAACCTCTTTCAGGCTGCACCATCTCAAAGTGGAGGAAGGGATCAGATATCTAAGTAACTTGGATGTCACGCCGCTAAAGGGTATCGGTTCGTACTACTCTTCGCCAGAGGAATGGGAGAATAGTATAGGACTCAAGCCTATGGAGATTTCGTGGCAGATAGCGCTCCCGGAATTGGATGGATTAACCGAATTCATATTTGTTGGAGGGCAGATTAAAGACCCTGTCAGTGGTTTGATGATATACGAACTCGTGAATTATCAGATAGACTGGATTACGGATAGAGCGATATCATGGACAAAGTTACGTCGGATTGGTAATCCTGAAAAGAAGGCAGTGATAATCTACTACAACCACGGAGGAGGAAAAGATAACATCGGTGCAAGTTATTTAGACATATCCCCAAGCCTTAAGAATCTATTGGATGCGATGAACGAGAGCGGATATGAAGTTGGACACAGACCAATACCAAATGGAACTGAGTTGATTAATTTGCTAATGCATCAAGGCGTGAATGTAGGAGCATGGGCACCAGAGGAACTAGAAAAAATGATTAGTGATTATAGCCTTAAGTTCATTCCGGTAGGTAGGTATAAGGAATGGTTTAACGAATTGCCTGAGAGAAAAAGGAAAGAAGTAATGGAGAAGTGGGGAGAACCACCTGGTGAAATCATGGTGTATGAGAATGCGAGCGGAAAATATTTCGTTATCCCTGGTATAGAATTCGGTAATGTATTTTTGGCTCCACAGCCGACAAGAGGATGGTTACAGAATGCTACGGTACTCTATCATAGCAAAGAGCTCCCACCCCACCATCAGTATATTGCATTCTACCTCTGGCTTAAGAAGGAATATGGTGCAGATGCAATCATACACCTTGGAACGCATGGGACACAGGAGTGGCTTCCGGGCAAGGAGACAGCACTCTCTGTGAAGGATTGCTGGCCAACTATCCTCATCCAGGACCTTCCGGTGATATATCCTTATGTCATGGACAATGTTGGCGAGGGGACACAAGCGAAGAGAAGAGGGAATGCGGTCATTGTAGACCATCTTACACCTCCGATTGTAGCAGGTGGACTATATGGGAATCTTTCTTTATTACACGTTAAGACACACATCTACACGGACCTGGGAACAGAACAAGCAATCAAAAATCAAACAAGAGAGACGATAATAGAGCTATACGAGGATCTCGACCTTTATGAAGTCCTTGGAGTATCAGCAGAGGATCTCAGGGCTATGAATGACACAGAATTTGAGGCATTCATAAATGGGGAGCTTCACGAGCACCTCCACGAGCTGGCAAAAGAGTTCATTCCCTACGGGTTACATATACTTGGCTCACCCCCAAGCGATTGGAAGTTGATATCCTTTGTCAGATCAATGCTCGGAGACATTTTTGTAGAGCATATCGCAGAGATATATCCAGATCCACATGCTCTGCATCATGATGATTGCACCGTAGTGGAAGACCTTTTAAGGGAGGTTATATTCAATAACTTAAGCGCAGAGGATGCACAGAAGAATGTGCTTGGAAATATTTCCTCCAACGTGACTGAAGACCTGAATAAAGCTAAGAGATATGCAACGAATATAAGCGAATGCACGATTGAGATACCGAGAACACTTAAGGGATTAAGCGGTGGATACATACCACCGAAGGTGGGAAACGACCCGATAAGAAATCCAGATGCACTTCCAACAGGAAATAATTTCTATTCCTTCGATCAAAGGCTGATACCAACTAAGGAAGCATGGAACGTAGGGAAAAAGATGGGTGATAGTTTATTGAACCAATATAAGGAGGAACACGGGAGATATCCAAGAAAGGTTGCATTTGTGCTGTGGGCAACTGAGACGATGAGGCATTGGGGAATTGCAGAATCACAAATACTACATTTGATGGGCGTTAAACCAGTATGGGACGGCATGGGAAGGGTAAAAGATGTTGAACTCATGAATTTAAGCGAACTTGGAAGACCACGGATTGATGTTCTCATCATTACTTCAGGTCTTTACAGAGATACTTTTCCCTGTAAAATCAAATTACTCGACAAAGCAGTTCGCTTAGCTGCTCAGGCAGAAGAAGATGAAAATTATAATTATGTTAAGAGGAACTCGAATGCGATTTATAACTGGCTTATTGCAAATGGCTACAGTGAATCAGAAGCGAGGAATCTCTCAATGGCAAGAATCTTCACAGAGTCATTAGGAAACTATGGTACTGGTCTCCCAAACGTAATCGCGGCAAGTGATACTTGGAATAATGAAACAGAATTAGCAGAATACTATATTAAGAGAATGGGATTTATTTACGGCGAAGATATTTGGGGAGTTCAAAATGCCGAGCTTTTCAGGCAAAACCTTGCTGATGTAGAAGCTGCTGTCCTCAGCCGTAGTTCAAACCTATACGGTGTACTTGATAACGATGATGCTTTCCAATACCTCGGCGGATTAGCTTTAGCGGTGAGAAGTATAACGGGAAAGACGCCAGATTTATATATAACTAACTTGAGAGACCCACATAATCCAAAGACGGAGACATTGAAGAGCTTTATGCAAAGAGAATTTTATGCAAGATACCTCAATCCGAAATGGCTCGAAGGGATGATGGAACATGACTATGCAGGTGCGAGGGAGATGATGAAATTTGTCGAGTATCTCTGGGGCTGGGATGTTGTTACACCTGACCTAATCACACAGGACATGTGGAATCAGGTCTATGACATCTATGTCCGGGACAAATACAATTTAGGTCTAAGTGGTTTCTTTGAGAGTAGCAATCCTTACGCACTACAATCCATCACTGCAAGAATGCTCGAAGCGATAAGGAAGGGCTACTGGAATCCATCAGAAGACGTAAAGACTGCACTTGCAGAGGTATATCATAAATCCGTCGAGAAATACGGTGTGACCTGCTGCCATCACACCTGTGCAAACCTGATGCTACGAGACTATATGGAGGGCATACTCTCAGTTCCTGAAGAACTCCCACAACTCCCACAACCGCGAGCATACTTCGGGGGTGGAGTTCGTAGGATTGAAGAAGAGACAATAGGTGAAGGTATCACAAATATGACTGAAACAACAGGAGTGGGTGAAATAGGCGAAAAGCTGGAGAGGACACCAGAGAAGGCTGCTGAGAAAGGTAAAATAATGAGAAAGGAGAAGCCAGCAGAGAAGCCATCACCTCCATTTCCCATATCCGGTTCTCCTTTGATGGGTATTATAGCGGTGATTGTGATTTTGGTCTTGATCGGCATTGGATCAGGGCTAAAGCGGAGAGGAACGTAGCGGAGGTAGTGCGAATAAATGCATATAGCAGAGGGCTTTTTGCCGTTTGAGTGGTGTGTGGTGTGGTATGCAATCGCAGTTCCGATAGTGGCTTACGGAATTTATAGAGCACAGAAGTTGCGCGAAAGGGAGCGGGGGGTAATGCCATTATTGGCTCTCACCGCGGCTTTCATTTTCGTCCTCTCAGCCCTGAAACTACCTTCGGTCACCGGGAGTTGCTCGCACCCCACGGGAACGGGCTTGGGAGTGGTACTGTTTGGTCCGGGTA
>DYFG01000093.1:2693-6121 GCA_020725315.1 Nitrosotalea sp. | reverse complement strand
TGAGAAATCCGTAGTGAAGGAGGAGAAGCATGATTGCACTGTGCGTGGTGAAGAGTAAAAAGGCTTAAATATGACTATAGGATCCTTAACAGGCTAAGGAAGATACTCAGAAACGAAGATAAAAAGCCAGGAGGAGTCGTGGAGAGCAGGATGAAACGGTTCTTATCGTTCATAGAGAACAAAGCAAGAAGCGATCACAGATATAAAAAGTGTATGAGTGAATATGGGAAAAGGAGAAACAACGATAGAATCAGAAAGAGGGCAAATCGTAATATCGACGAATTCTTAAACTCAATCCTGGCAATGAACAAAATTGGTGTTAGTGAAGTGTGAAACTATGGGTCATTTCTTCCGTTTTCATACTTTGCCCAGTTAAAATCTTTATTTTTCTGCTCCATGCTTCTATCTATCTAAATATCAACTATAAGTTTCTTTTTAATTTTTGCCCCAAACCCGCCAACGCTGAGACAAGCGGTAGCATATCCGTGCCATAAATAGAAATATTAAAAGGAGGTTCTTCCTCCTCCTTTATTTATTTTTTGATAAGGGTTTGAATTTCGCTCAAGAGAAATCTTCCGGTGGAAAAAGCTTCGTGCGTAACTGATGCGTATTAAGGTCTAATAGATGAGGATGTGAAAAAAGAATGATTTTATCTTTCACTATCCTATATTAAAAACCATGTTTCTCGAATTTAAAAAGGAAGTTGAGTGCGTACTGAAGGACGCATTGGAGAAGGCTTCTTATAAATATGAGGATTTAGAATTAGAGGAGAGTGAGCATGCGGATATCTCATCACGAGTAGCGTTCTCTTTAGCGCGCACCCAGAAAAAGCCACCTGAAATCATCGCCGAGGATATTGTAACGCATCTTGAGATACCTGTGGAGGATACATTAATAGCAAATGCAGTTTCGGCCGGTCCCTATATTAACTTCTCCGTGAACGATCTCTTCCTACACAAGACCTTGATTGGGATAGAAGGAGGAATAGTGTCCCTTGAGAAGAGAGGGAAGATTATTATTGAGCATACCTCTGCGAATCCTGATGGCCCTCTCCACATAGGACATCTCAGAAATGCGGTTATTGGTGATGTTCTAGTAAGGGTGTTGAAATACGCCGGCTACAATGTGGAGACACAGTATTACGTGAATGATATGGGGAGGCAAATAGCAGTTGTAGTCTGGGGCGCAGAAAGAATCGCTTTTGATAATGCTAAAAAAGCTGATCATGCCGTTGCTGACGTTTACATCGCTGCAAACAGGATGGTAGAGGAGAACAGTGACTTTTTGAAGGAGGTAGATGAGCTCCTGAGAAGATATGAGGCAGGGGATCCTGAAGTCGTACAGAGATATGAAGAAGTTGTGAAGAAATGCCTTTCTGGAATCCAGGCATCTTTGGAACGGTTACAGATTCGGCATGATGTATTCGTCTTGGAAAGTGAATTTGTGAGAAGAGGAGCGGTGGAAGCGGTGATAGAAGAGTTAAAGCAAAAAGGAGAGATCAAACGTGATGGCTCTGCTCTGTTACTACAGCTTAAAGGAATTGAAAAAGCATTGGTGATACAACGGACTGATGGAACTTCGCTGTACACCACACGAGACCTCGCGTATCACCGTTGGAAGGACAAAAACTGTGACCGGATGATAGACGTGTTTGGTAAGGACCATGAGCTGGTCTCTCAGCAATTGGTAAAAGCACTCGAACTACTGGGCGTAAAAGCGCCCGAATTTGTCATCTTCGCATTCGTCTCGTTGCCCTCCGGCTCTTTATCCACACGAGCCGGTAGGTATATTTCTGCTGACGATCTCATGGAGAAGATCGAGGAACGGGCGTATAACGAGGTAGACAAGAGAAGAACCGATCTGGACGATGGTAAGAAGCGCGAGATCGCACGAAAAGTAGGAATCGGTGCATTGCGGTATGATATGGTGAAGGTATCGCCGGATAAACATATCATGTTTGATTTTGATGAGGCACTGGACATCGAAAAGAAAGGCGCGCCATTCGTTCAATATTCACATGCACGCGCTTGCAGCATACTACGGGCCGCAGAGGAGAGAGGATTCGTAGGGCAGAGCCCCACAGGGGATTACGATCCCACTCTGCTCAGGGAAAGGAGTGAAATAGACCTGATAAAGAAGTTATCCAAGCTCGACTCTATCATAGAGGAGGCAGCTTCAGAGTTGAGGCCACATCTGGTTGCTAAATATGCGAGAGAGCTTGCTGAAATTTTCAATTTGTTTTACAAAGATTGCCCGGTGTTAAATGCAGAGGATGAGCTAAGAAAAGCGCGACTTGTGCTCGTAGACGGTGCACGAATTGTTTTAAGTACCGTTTTGGATATGTTGGGCATTGAAGCGCCGGAAGAGATGTAACAACACTTTCTTTCTAAAGAAAGAACCTGTGCTAAGAAAGGAGTATTTTAGAAAAGAGCTTACTAAGGCTCTCTAAATGTCCCTACTCGATACTCCGCTTTATAAGAGTCATAGACAAAACCGCCTTGATAATCGACCGATAAATAGATTGCCCAGTAGCCATATCGCCCCTCATCCAGGAAGATTTGTATCGTCTGTAATGAACACAGACTGCGCTGTCATTCTAGGGCGATTCAAGGCTCGTATAATGCGCGACCCATGTAACTGTTCGGTTTGGATTCAGAGGATAAATAACCTCGTCGAGGATAATTGCAGGCTCTTTGCTTCTATCTATAATGTAATCGGAGAGGTTCCACACCGTGATGTTTACCGCTACCTGATACTGATAATCAAGGGGAACATGATCGGCGAAATAACAAAAGTCCTTATAATCGCACCGAAAATACAGAAAATCCTCATGCCCTTTTACGCCCTATTCGGATTGGTTCTCGCCCTTTCATTCACCGGACAGGTGTAGTTTGAATCACCCATCATCTTTGCCTTACAGCCACTACAGACCTGCACATATTCGCAACCATTACACTCAGTTTCACCGAGTTCACATCGGAACTCGTTCAAAGCGCCCCAGATCCCCTCTATGCTTTCTTTTCTCACATTGCCCACCTGAACAGGAAGAAAAGGACATGCCCATACATCCCCGTTCGGCTTAATATACACCATCCCTTTATCCGCGAGACACCCGCCAATAAAATGCCCTAAGAACCGTATGAGTCGCTTACTGTGTATGCCACGACGCTGTAGCACGTATGCCCAATATTCTGGAGCCGCAACCGGAATGAGTATCGCCCGCACCTCACGCTGCTTTTTAAAAATCAAGTCTAAGAGAGCTTTAAAATCATCGTTACCAAGTGCATTATCTCGAACTGCTTCACCACGGCCACACGGAACGAAATTATAGATGAAATAGGAATAAACGCCTATTCTATCACCGTAATCTATGATTCGTTCGATCTCATCAAAATTCCGCGTGGATGCCACGATGTTCAGATGCACAT
>DYFG01000093.1:0-2593 GCA_020725315.1 Nitrosotalea sp. | reverse complement strand
GACGCGGCTATCTGGTCTATTAATGCCATCCCCTCTTCTTTTGAGAGTTCATCATAAAGCCCCTCGGGGGCTTGCGGGGGGCACGGGCGGAGCCCGTGAGACGCTTCCCCACCGAACGCATGGCAGTGGATGCACTTCAAGTTACACCTGCCCGTCATTTCCCATACCACATGGGGATTCACTCCGAAGCAGCAAATCTGGTGTGTACCAGCGCCTGCATGGATAAGGTTTTGTACCTGACCTGCCCAGCGAAGGAACGCCCTTTTATTCCAGCCCGTGAGCCACGCATAGCTCATAATCGCGGCTGTTTGCTTCAATAACAAGTACGGAGGATTATAGAACGGTTTTACCCTTTTGTGTTCCTCTTTTGGTCTCATCAAGAACCACCAATAATAAACCTTTTGCACAATAGTTATATACTCCTTAAATAACGGCTTGAGGATAAAATAAGTTGCTGAAGGCAATTTTGGGGAATCTTTGATTCCCTTTTTATCCGTTTGTCAGGCGATCGTTTTCCTTTTTCTTTTATAACCATATATTAATTCCATCTTCTACCCATATACCATTTTTATATACATAACATTTAATTTGTTCCATCTTACTCCTTGATGCAGGTACAGGGACGCCCTTTCTTTCTATGTCGAGATTGACTATTATCATCATTTCTCCTTTCGCTTCAATCAGTTTATACTTATCTCCGGTAGGTCTGAAGCCATCATTTTCATACCTATCGAGAAAGTTTTTATGCTCCATTCCAAAAATACACGTTCCACCTATTTCCACATTCTCTATTTTCACCGCGTTTACTTGTAGTATGTAGGGGAAAGGGTTTTTTCGACAATCAGCATCAGCCTGTGTTTGGAATGTATCAATGTCCTTATTATATTCGGGAACGATAATAAAGTCAACGCTTCTTATTTTTTCGTCTGAAGCATCTAAAATTCTTGATACTAGTCTTTGGTAATCAAAGCAAATAAGCACTACAAATTTTCCATATCTTGTTTGAAACACAAAATTTTTTCTTCCGCATTTCATTCCTCTTCCACTAATTTTCTTTTCAAAACCGGGAGAGGGTTTAGCCTTTTGGACATAGTAGTCTTCCCCCTCTATTATTATTGGACAAGTATTAAATTCATTTTCATAATAACTTCCACCAACTATTATCATCTCTTTATATTGTTCTTTTATACTTTCAACCCATTCCTTATCAAAACTTAGTTCCGGGAAGCAAATTATGTTCACGTTTTCTTGTTTAGCAATTTCCAGTGCACTGAACACTTTCTTCTTAACCTCATCTTTTTCTTTCAAGATATAAGCAAATTCAGCAGGTGGAGGAACATGATCCACTGAAAAATCCAACTGAACAAGACAAACTCTTACCCAATCTTTTTCCGTTTCTACTATGGTTTTTAGTTGGATCTCTGTTGGTGGGAGTGGCTTTTCTTCCTCCTTCCCTTCTTCAGTTTCCTTCTCCCTAAGAAGTTTTATAGCATCTTCAATTTGCTTCTTCCTGACAAGAACTGACTTATCTTTTATATACCCATCAACCCAGTTCCAAATCTGCCACAAATACTTTTCGTTAATTTTTCTCTGATCAAAAGCATGAAACCAACCTCCTTCCTCAAAGCACTCCCACGGCGATTTATTTTGTCTATTTAGTATAGTATCGCCCGGGTTGCCATAATTAAGGTCTCTTTGTTTATCTTTATAATCTCTCGATATAGAAGACATCAAATGATAATTGAACAGGCTCAAGGAGACTAAATGTATTCTTTTCTCTTTTACCATCTCACCTACGAATTTTATTGTTTCTTCTTCGCTCTCAGGATCCACATCAGGGTATCCAAACAACAGTGAAACGCCAACCTTTATTCCATACTTGTACAATAAGTCAAGAGATTCTTTGATCGCCTCTTTACGTCCAGGTTTCCTCATTAACCCTAAAGCTCTATCATCGTAAAGTTCTAATCCCAAGTAAGTGTAGGTCATTCCTGCATTAGCCAATTTCTTGATAATTTCCTCATTTCGCAGTACTTCGAACCTATTCAGGCATCCCCATTTGATTCTTTTCTGTAAGCCAGATTTTACCAACTCATCACATAGCTTTGAGACATAATCTTTTTCTTCTATGAATGTGCTATCGTCGAAAAATATTGCCTTCACACCTAAATTACGTACATAGTGCCATATCTCATCAATTACTTTGGGAACCGTTTTGGTATTGATATTATTGTAGTATATCTGGTTATATTTGCATCGTATTATTTCAGAACAAAATTCACATCTTCCTCCACAGCCACGATGAGACATTATTTGCACACACTCTTCAACGTTCCCCTCGTCATCTTTGAATATATCAAAATCTTTTAAATGGTCTTTTTTCAGATATTCGTATCTTAAAGGGCTGAGGTTATTCACATCAATTGTTGCATCAATTTATCCTGCGGACAAAAAAGATTTCCGCTTTTCGAACTCATCTTCGCTCTCGAATTCAAACCGCAGAACCTTATCTTTGAACCATGATATTTCAAGATTTGACTGATTTATCTTCTCGCAATAATCCTTTAATGCATCTTGTTCCCTGAAATAGTCA
>DYFG01000092.1 GCA_020725315.1 Nitrosotalea sp. | reverse complement strand
TACCACCCCGAAAACCCTGTAAGGGTTTACCCGCAAGCCCTGAAAGGGCTTATGTATAATCTTGTGGTTAGCTAAACAATTACCTTTATTCTTATCCCGCAAAAAGAGAAAAGGTGAAATGTGTTAGTTTTGAGCCTCTCGTACTATTTCTTCCGGAATTCGGTATACCCACACTTACCACATGAGTACCTGTCCTCATGTTCCGCTAAAAACACTCCGGATCCACACCTCGGGCATGCTTTCCGTTTCCGATGTGTTTTTACCTTCCCCTTCTCCTCAACCACTTCGTAAAACGTATGGATTGCAGCCATTCTATCAACCCTCCTCTCTTACCTTCCCTTCACTCTTCTCTTTGCCCGAACTACCACTGAAGTTCCGTTCGATTATATGTTCCCGCTCTATCTCTTTGAGCCGCTCATCACTTTCATATACCTTTGCATACCCAACCGTCTCTCTCTTCCCGAACTCCGTGCCCATCTTATCGATGACGAGGAGGTTTGGACTGCACTTGAGCGCCTTTATCAAGGCATTTCGTGCCTCTTCTCTGCTCGGCGAGACCCCTTCTTCTTCATGGCTCAGTCTGAAAAAGATCTCCTTCCTCCTCAACAACTGATTCTCCCTCTCCTTTGTTATCTCTACTTTCATCTTATCAGTTCTCACCTCACTTTCAATGCGTACCTTCCCTCTTTCTTCATCCCCAACTTTTCCGCGATCTTCGACTCGCCTGCATCGAGAATCGCCACGTACCCACTCCAGTCCCTACTCATCGAGTTTGAACCGCATTTGCAGACCAGCATTCCACCTTCCACGATCCTATGGCAGTCCCTGCACGCCTTTTCCATTATGCCTTCCCTTTCTCTTTCTCTTTCCCCCGCTCCTCTTCCAGCCACTCCAATTTCCCCAAGCCAGGCTGTCGCATCGTTAATCCTATCTTGCTATCACCTGGATCATGTTCATTGAGCGAAATCGCTACTATTCGTGCCCGTAACTTATCACCCTCTCCTAATGTCCTGCCCGTATCCTTCGTAATGAGTTTCGACCCCTTCTCATCATACGAGATGTATTCGTCAGTAATCTGACTGATATGTAACAACCCATCTAACGGCCCGATCTCCACAAAGGCGCCAAATTCCACTATCTCAACCACCTCTCCCTCGACGAGCTCCTGCATCTTGGGCCTGAAAACGAGCGCTTCAAAAACCGTTTCATAATAAACACCCGCGTCTCCTATAATGATCCGCCCTTCTTTTATATCCACCACACCCAGTATCGCAATGAACATCCCTATCTTCTTATCCATTCGTCCTTCAAGCTTCTCCCGTAGCATCTCCTTCACGACGTCCTGCAAATCGTCACCCAATCGTTCTGGTGGCACCCGTACAACATCTACCGCTCGTATCTTTAGGTACATTCCTTTTACTTACACTCTATTACCAACTAACATTATAATTCCTATTCTTTGCACTCTAAAATTACTCCTCTTCTCTCCTCTGCCTCTCGTATCTTCTCCCATGTAGGCATATAAGCCGATATCTCTACCCCAACCGAATCTATGTGCGAATTCACGAGCATCTCCGCAAATCCCGGAACCATCGTTGGAGCTCTTCCACAAATTCCTGTTTTTATCCCTCTTGAATTGCACTCTTCAATTACCTTCTGGACAGAACTCACGACCGCAGAATCGGCTTCTGAATACCACGGGATACTCTGCAGTAATTCATTGTCCCTATCTACGGCTAAAATGAATTGGGTAAGATCATTCGTGCCGAACGAGATAAATATGATCCCGGTTTTGATATAGTCCTGGATCCTTATAGCATCAGTTGGTACCTCGACCATTATCCCAACCTGGAAATCGTCCTTCCCTGGTTCAAGACCAACCTCTTTCATTATCTCGAATGCATCCCTCCAACCATCATCCCACATCTCCAGATACCTCTTTACATCTCTTGGCAAGTCTTTTTCAAGGATACCCCTGTACTTCTCTTTCAGTTCTGCGATCCATTCCCTGAGACCATTGACCTCAAGTGGGTTCCTCACCATGGGAAACATTACCCAGATATTTTCATAGCCATTCTCCCGTGCCCTCTTTATAGCCTCTAATTCCCATTTAAATACCGCTCTATTCTCGGGGGCAAGGGAACGGATAAGCCCTCTCCAGCCCAACATTGGATTCGCCTCAGTGGGTTCATAGAGCTCTCCTCCAATGAGGCCCAGATATTCGTTCGTCTTGAAATCAGTAGTCCTTACGATTATGGGAGATCGAGGGAATACGGCGGCAAAAGCTTCGAGTGCCTGACTGAGCTTGGAAATGAAATATTCCTTCCCACTGGGATAACCCCTCGTTCTTTCTTGTATGCGACGAATGATACTTCTTATATGCTCAGCTTCGTTTTCCTTTTCTATTACCCGTTCCTCCAACTTCCCATTGTCATAATCCTCAAGAGCACGTACATGAACACCGATATCCATGAGCGTGAACTCTATCCTCAATAATGATATGAGAAATTTTTCGCCAAGCTTTGATAAAGACCACAGCTTTCTCGCAACGTTGATGTTTGAAAGAATCAAACCAAGGGGAGTCTCAATTGGCGATTCCAGAAGTTTATTCACATCTATGTCCTCTCCCACTTCCTCGAGTGGAAGTTCGTCTTTGTATACAGCCTTGTTATCTGCATCGAGCGTGATCTTCTCCCCGTTAAACTTATTCAATACTTCAGTAGCCATACCGGTGCCAACGACGCAAGGAATACCAAGTTCGCTGCTTACAATCGCTGCATGGCAGTTCGCCCCGCCAACATCGGTAATAATACCATTTGCCCGCTTCATTGCGGGGACCCAATCTGGATCAGTCCTGACAGTGACGATAATATCTCCCTCCTGTACCATGTCAATTTGGGAAACGTCAGGGATGATATTCATCCTCCCGGTAACAGCCCCCGGAGATCCAGTAACACCTCCCCTCATTATCAGGTTACCGACCCGCTCTGCCTCTTTAGCTATCATCTCCGGCACTACTTTTTTATTCAGTTCTATGATATTCTCATCTCTTTGAGAATACACCGTCTCAGGACGATGTTGGAGCTCAAGGAGGAGATCATGCTCGTCAATTGCAAACTCGCCATCACCGTATTTGTAATCCGGCTTGCGCATCCGATAATCAGTCTCAACCGATTTATTTTCTTGTGCTAACGCTATTACCTGCTCATCAGAAAGGGAGAAGATGTTCCGCATCTGTTCGGGAGTCTCAACCCATTCGGTTCCTCCCTCTTCATTGTACACCACCATTTTATCCTTTGTACCAATGGTTTTCTCAACAATTGCCCACGTATTCGGATCAACGACCCAGGAATCGGGATTCACCTTTCCACCTACAACTGATTCGCCTAAACCCCAATTTGCTTCGATAAGAATTCCCGGCCATCCTGTGGTTCGGTGAACCGTGAAAACAACTCCTGCCGCTTTTGCATCTACCATCTGTTGGACTACCGCGCATAAGTGAACCCTCGAATGAAGGAATACAGGATCGTCAGATGGTGATTTTCCAGCTTCTTTTAAGGAATTTGCACGTTGAGCATTCCTGTAATAGATTGCCCTCTTTCCGTATAGTGAGATCCAGCACTTCTTCACTGCTTCCACGACTTGATCCTCTCCTCGAACATTCAAAAAAGTCTCCTGCTGACCAGCAAAAGAGGCGGTGGGCAAATCCTCAGCAGTCGCAGAACTCCTCACCGCCACCGGCACATCCTTAGTTCCGATCTCTTGACAAAGAGTAAGGTAGTTAGATTTTATTTCACGCTCAACCTCAGGGGGTATTTTACCGCGCTCCATCTCAGTTCTGATCCTGTCCCCCTGTGCGAAAAGAGCATCTTCCAGCTTCTTTTGTCGTTCGAGTATCTCATCTATCTTCTTTTCTTGCCCCTCACTTTCCTTTTCCATTTCTATCCGTTCCAATTCCAGCTTGATCCAGGGCTCGGAAAGGACTTCAAGTTCTTTTATCTGGCTGCGCAGGTTATTTACCTCTATAAAGCGTTCATATGACTCCACTGTTACATTAAAGCCTCCCGGTACCCTCACACCGGGGACATTCCCGAGGTCTGCAAGGCTTGCCCCCTTTCCACCAACAAAGAGAACGTCTCTGGCCCCCTTATCGATCTCCTTAAATCCCACAATAAATGGCTTTTCTTGTAAGGGTGTCATCTTCTCATATCCCCCCATATCGAACCTACCTTTAGATACGTTTATGTATAAATAAAGGACTGCACATATAAACTGTGGTTAATGCAACCACAGCGAGTGCGAGGTAAATGAACTGCAAAGAGAGGATATAAAAGAAGAAGAACGTGAAAAAGACGATCCCAACGGGTATTAATAGTCGTTTATCCCTTATAGTCCTATACCTTATTCTGCTGGTCATCAAAAAGCATAATATACCCATTAAAGCAATCAGAAAGAAAGCGTTTGAATAGGGTGGGACTTCTAACTCGATAGCCAGAAGCATGAATGAAGCTAAAAAAGTCGCAGCTCCCGTAATAGGGAATCCGATGAAATCGTTATTGGTTTCTTTTGCTAAAGCTTTCTTATAAGCCCTTACAGGGCTTGCGGGGTCGTGGGGCGGAGCCCCACATAAGAAAGTTTTAGCGTTGAACCGCGCGAGCCTTAACATCCCACTTATTACATACGTACCGCATAATACCAATACAACATCAACATGCGGAGAGCTAACAGCTAAATAATCCTTAATAAGTACATAGAGAACGATTGCCGGTGCGAGACCAAAAGAGAGCATATCGGCAAGAGAATCGAGATATACGCCTAAAGGGGAAGACTCTATATTTCTCGCCACCATACCATCCAATCCATCAACAACTGCCGCGAGTAAGATCAATACAAGTGCATTTTTAATCGCTCGTTCCGTTACGCTTATCTCCCCAAGCACCAATAATATGGCAGAGAAGCCGAGTAACGCATTGAGGAGAGAGAGCAAATCAGGTAGTTTTATGAGTCTTAAAATACTTTCATCAGTAGCTTTATTCATTTTTTGAATACCAGTATATCTTCAATTCCGATTTTGCCTTCGTCCGCTTTTGACAAACCATGCTCAATAACGTCCACAACTTCAAAACCTGAAGCCTTCCCTAAGTCCGCCAATATTGAAGATGTTTCTATCATCTCCTCTTTCCCATTTATTATCCAAGTATGATACTTGCTAGCAACCATCAAATAATATCTTCCTTTTCTTAAAACACGATAGCATTCATCAAAAGATAGTTTCATCATTTTCAGGTAGTTTTCAATTATTCTCGATTTCATCGCCCTGCGAGATGCTTCCAGCATTTTTATGAGGTTTAAACTAGATTCAGGTAATTGAATATAGAAATATCTATCGCTGACGAAATCAAATAGCGTTCTATGCTTGCTTTCTTTTTTATCTTCTCTATATTTCGCTTCGTAAAATTCTTTTGTTGATTCCCAAGTAAGGTCTTCTTCCAAGCCTAAAATCAGAATTGATACCTTGTTATTCCCTATATAATCTAAAGCATCGAAATAAGGCGGCGAGGTGAGTATGCCGTCAATTGAGTTGTCTTTTATCATGAACATATTGGTAGAATCGCCTTTGATTATCGTGACAACACCTCCATCAAGATTCAAATTTAGTATTTCTGCAAGCTTTTTTGTAGCGTATAAGGTTAAATATCTATCTTCGACGTAGGATTTGAATGAATTAATTATATCGTATGCTCTCTTTTTTTCTGAATATTCGACAATCTTCTGGCTTAGAAGAATCAAAAGGAAAGTCCTTATCTCTTCATTGTCTACTGTCTCTATTTCTTTCTTTACGGCGATAACATTCTCTAAGTGCGGACTTATATTTTCGTAAGCTCTGCTATTATTCGTTTCTCTTCTAATTTTTTCCTTTATCTCCGATATCTTGTCCTTTACACTTACTTTAAACGGCATACCATCAATATCTTCAAATAAATCAACAATATAATTTCGTAACGATGTGATGTCAATTCCAAGGTTACATTTAACACCGGCAATCATCTTCCCTATATTCAGTATTTCTATACCGATGGCATTTATTCCCATCGTAGGTGCATCAGCAATAAACGCCCCTGACCCCACAAAAGTGTCCAGTATGGTCTCTCCTTCCTTTACATTTAGCAGGTTTATCAATGCCCGGGATATTCTCGGGTCGCCTTTCCCCTTGTATTTATGAAGATAATGGAGGAAGGGCTTTCGCAGGTCAGTTGATGCCCAATCCACAAAATCACCAATATGGTTTTTCCCCAAACCAAAATGTGGGGACCGATAATGCCCGGTTTTTATATGCTCAAGTAATTCCCTTAACCCTTTTTCTATCCCAGCTTCTTTTTCTTTAAAGTAATCT
>DYFG01000091.1 GCA_020725315.1 Nitrosotalea sp. | reverse complement strand
CTGAACGAAATTCAGAAAACAACATCTTTATAAACTTAAAGTGCGGAATATGGGTATTATAATAAAAAATAAGAATAAGCGAGGGAACGTATCATGGAGATAGATGTGCAGGTACTGGTGGGCGGCAATGTAATCATCACGTTTGGCAGGGTAGATGTGGAGCTAACGCAGAAGCAGGCTGAGAAATTAAAGGTACTTCTTGTGAATGCCCTTGAGCGAAGTGAAAGTGATCTTCTCCTCAACAGGGTCAACAAAAGCAAGTAACGTCCTCTCCGTGAATAGAAAGAAGTCATCGCCGCATTTTTCCCTTATCTCTTCTATGCTTTTACTATCAAAATAAATTCGCTTTCCCCTTTCATTCCCTGCTCGCTGAACAGAAGCTACAAGTTCGATAATCGTCTTCTCCTTTGGCGCTTCCTCTCGCTCTTCATCAGCCATTTTATCACCTTCCCCTATCACTTTTTGTTCATGAGAACGTTAAAAAGAAAAGCTTTACTAAAATATTAGATACCTTTCCGCCTTCTTCCTCCCTGTACATTTTGAGACACGAGAGACAAATAAATATCGAAATATTTATAACTTGTCATAGGTAAGATAATGCAACACTGTTTGAAATAAGAAGAGAAGATGAAATGAAGATGGTGCCATTAAAATTAAAAGGGATAAAGGGGATGCAAGGGAATGGGAAGTAAGTTCATCAGTGCGCTGAAATGCTTTATTAAATGTCCAGCGGAGACAATGAGACTCATGCTGAGTCTCGAGCAGTATGATCCGAAGGCGGTGGAGTCGATAAGGACGCATTGCCATGGAGTAGAGGTGGAGAGCTTAGGGTTTTACGCCGGTCTCTTCCTGGCGATTCTCTTCCTTGCCTGCTCCGTGGTAGCATATATCTTGTCGCTGCTTTACAGCATACAGCATGGGTTACTTTTGAAACTTTATTTTAAATCAAATATGAAAGAGTAAAATGACAATGACGAACGGTGATTTGAAGAGAAAAATCCTCGACCTGCTTGAGGAAGATAGGGAGTTCAGAGTTAGCGTAGGCGGGCTCATCGGCTTTACGGAGATATTAGACCGGCTTGAAGAGCACGACCGTAGGTTCGAGGAGATTTTGGGTAGGCTTGAAGAGCATGACCGTAAGTTCGAGGAGATTTTGATAAGATTGGATAGGCATGAAGAGCGACTTGAAGAGCATAGCAGGAGGATCGAGGAGCTCAGTAATGAGATAAAAGCGCTTAGAGTGGACTTCAATGAAGGTATGAGAGCTTTTCAGCTCAGATTGGATGCGTTGGGAGCACGATGGGGAATATTTGCGGAGGACGCTTTCAGAGAGGGAATAAAAGGCATGGTCGAGAGATACTTTGGTGGTAAAGTAAGGAAGTGGGTTTATGAGGATGAAGAAGGGCTTGTATTCGGACATCCAGCTTCTATTGAAGTTGATCTGCTCATCAGAGACAGGGAACACGTGCTCGTGGAGGTAAAATCCAGTATAAGCAGAGGCGACATCGCCACTCTCCTCAGGAAGGGTATGCTTTATGAGCGTGTAAAGGGAATGAAGCCTTCGCTTGCCATTATCTCGCCTCTTGTAGAAGTAAGAGCGCTGGAAGACGCTGAAGCACTTGGAATACCGGTCTTCACGAAACTTTCTCCTTAGCTTGGTATTGAAACTAACACCCGTCTAGAAATAGAATTCACGTACATACTCCGGCTTCCATGTCAACAGGTCTCGAATACTAACAATGCCCACGAGCGCCCCATTTTCAACCACTGGCAGTCTTTTTATGCGCTTCTTCGCTGCGAGCTTGCACACTTCGTCTACCGATACTTCTGGCTCGATGGTTACCAGAGGGAATGCCATTATCTCTTTTGCTTTCACCTCGCTTGCCTTCCTATCCTTTAATACAACTTTCAATACTATGTCGCGCTCAGTAATAATTCCTGCGGGTTTACCTTCTGAGGTTATAACTACACTCCCTACCCCCCAGTTCTGCCATATCCTCCGCTATCTTGGTGACCAGAGCCTCTTCATCTTCAGCGATGATTGGACGTGTCATTATATCTCTAACTTTCAGCAAATCAACTCGCTTATGCGGATATGCCGGGTCCTCCATGGGTTCTCCTCCCTCTCTCACATACAGAGTGAGTTCCTGAAAAGAAGTCATTCTCTTTGCCCAGGTTCCGAAAAGACCTCATCCGCAGCCAGATCAAAATCAAGTTCGTATCTTCCAGGAGACGGCGGTATGAACTCTAATATTGCCACGTTGCCCTTGTGGGTTGCAGTGTATCTTCCCAACCATAGCCGACCAGTACAAGTCGTCTTGAAAAGTGAAATAAAATCCATAAATGATCTATCCTCGAAGAACAAGCAATTTCCCTGGCGATCGGCGATTGATAACCTGTAATTGTTGAATTGAAATCCAAGAGAGGGCTCATATTCGTACACCACTTAATAGTTTCACTAAACCTGAAGATGAGCCCTATTCTGCACCATTTCTGAAAGGTTGTGATTTCAAAAGTGCCTGATATCTCTATCCTTCCATCCTTTTTTTCACCTTCAAACCTTGCCACTTCCCTCTCTTTTAACTTTCGGGCTGGTACGGTATAATCCCCGCATGCCTTTACTAAATGCTTCGCTACCAGTATCTCTGTGCAATAAAATGTCACGAACATGAGATATCTCACATTCCTGAAGAGGATATCCAGCGGCTGCGGCACCTCCGCTTCTCCCATGATTCTGCCTATTAGCCCATACCACCTCAGCCCGTAATAAAAAGAGCGTAGATGTTTATAGCGCAAAGCCCAAGGGCTATTCCCGGGATGGCTCTTCTCAAATCCATTCTGTGTTTCACTTTCACGGTCAATGCACAGAGGTAACCGAAGAGGAACCAGCCGATTATAATGAGCGAAATACCTGAGAGCGTACTTTCCCAGAAGGTGATATTGTTGTCACCGCTTATGACTATTCGCCATAAAATTGCCGCGGCTATAATCACCACCAATGTTCGTTCGTGTGTTATCACCCTGAATATAGCCTCTTTTATGCTCTTCGCACGTTTCTTCGGTCTCTCTTTAATCAACAGTCTGTAATTCTCATGTACGCCCTTTAGATATCGCGCCGAGCCAATTACTGAGCAATAAAACATCACGAACAGGACATAACGTATATCCCGGTAAATGAAATCCTGCGGTACAGAAACTTCTACGCCCAGTAATCCAACCCATCTCATTCCATAGTAAATCATAACATAACTGTTGAGCACGAGAAGGCTAACGGCAATACCGTGATAAATCTTATTCGAGACCGGCCAGTCCGTCGGTTTCGCGTTCATGGAGTATATATATCCGAAGAGGACCCAGCCAATTATAAAAAGACTTATACCGGAAGACGCACTTTCCCATAAGGTTATTTCTCCATCAGAGCTTACGAGCGCTCGCCATAAGAACGCTATGCCCACTATTACGATTAATACCCGTTCGTCGGTTATTACCCTGAATATAAATTCTCTCTTCTTCATCTTCAAAGATCCAAAATCTCAATACTTTTGCACCCTTTTTAAATAAACAAATTCAAATATCTAAACTCAAAATTCAAAACCTTTATGTTTTGGACATTTTTCGGATTTAGTGTTTGGAATTTTGCAGCTAAACAATTACTCATTATCAGAATAATAATACCAAAAGGTGTGTTTCGGTATTTGGCACGAGTTCTGCTCTTCTTCGCTTCTCTATTTTCCTCCGCTCGAAGGGTTTGAAGGCTTGAAATCTACCCCTTTTAACGTGAACGGGTATTTATGTTGAGCTATCTCAACGCCACGCAGCTTCTTCATCTCAATCTCTCTCGCCAACCTATAATCTATTTCGTATTTCCTTAACACCACTATTCCATCCACTAAATAATCCAGCGGAGTGACTTCCATGCTCTCAGTCACGAGAATCAGGTTTACCCTGCTTTCCCTCACCAGTTCCGCTATCGCAGCCTCCAGCGTTACAATCCTTTTGCTGTCCTCAACTTTCGAGATCATCGCGTCCCAGCTGTCAACCACGATGGTTGCTGTTTTTTCTATCCCACGAAGTCTTGAATATAGGACTTCAGGAAAAGTCTGAAGTCCAAAGAATATGTATCAAAAACACTACAACCTATTTTCTCTTTGTAAACTAATCTTCAGCATATGATCACGAGAGAATTGATAAAGGACGTAACGATAACCCTGTTGAGGAGAGCGGAGACAACACTCCCGAGCGATGTGAAAGCGGCATTGGTTCGTGCATACGAGCGTGAAGAGCATGAGATCGCACGAGTCCAGGTGGAGGTGATGCTCGAGAATGTCAAGCTCGCAGAGGAGTTGCAGAGACCGTTATGTCAGGACACGGGCCTCCCGCTCTTTTCTGTGAAGCTCGGATCGGGCACGGTAAATCTCAGTGATATTGAGAGTGGCATAAGAGCGGGTGTGAAGGAAGCGACGGAGGCAATTCCTTTGCGCCCGAATGTGGTTGATGCGATAACGAGAGAGGGTGGAGAAGCGAACGTAGGCAATAAGATGCCGTATATAGATTATACGATCGCGGATATCGATGGACTTGAGCTAATGGCATTTCCAAAAGGCGGCGGTTCGGAGAACGTGAGTGCATTTACGATGCTCGCTCCTCAGTCCGAGGAGGAAGCAACGAACGAGATAAAGAAGTTTGTGCTTGAAGCGGTGCTCAATGCCGCTGGGAGACCGTGCCCACCTACCATCATCGGCATTGGTGTGGGTGGCACAGCGGATATAGCGATGAAGCTCGCAAAGGTGGCATTGCTGAGACCGGTCGGTGTGCGGAATACGGAAGCGAGGATCGCGCGATTTGAAGAGGAACTCTTCGAAGCGGTGAACAACACAGGTATCGGCCCCATGGGTTTGGGAGGAAAGACCACTGCACTTGATGTGCACATCGAAACCGTAGCTACGCACATAACAAGTTTGCCCGTTGCAGTAACTTTCCAGTGCTGGGCTGCTCGTAAATCAGCTGCAAAGATATATTCAGATGGACGGGTGGAGTATCTGTGAGAGATAGATGGAGATGAACCAAAAGAAATCAGAATGTTTAAAATATACCGTGGCACATTAACATAGCATTGCATTATATACAGACAAAAAATGAGAGCATTCAAAGATAAATTAGCGCGAGAAGGGAAGTTAATCGAGATCGAGCACGAAGTGTCCTCAAACTACGAGGTGGCATCTATTTGTAGGGAGTTTGAGCAAAGGGGGATGCCCGTTTTTTTCCACGCGGTTGATGGCACGCATAAGGTAATCATGAATGTGCTTGGTAAAAGATCAACGCTGGCAGAGTTGCTGGGCACGTCATCTGATAAACTCGTGCATCTTCTGGCTGGCATCCCGGAAAGCGGATACTCTGAAAGTGGTAGGGTGAACATAGCGGAGGATTCACCGACAAAAGAGGTGGTTAAAGAGCCTGATTTGGACGAGGTGCCGATATTAACCTATTTCAGAGGCGATGGCGGTGCTTATATCACGGGAGGTGTGGTCGTCGCGGAACTGGATGGCGTGATCAATGCATCATTTCACCGGATGCTCGTCTTAGATGAGAACCGGGTAGCAGCGCGGCTTGTTCCTTCTCGCCACTTGTATAAGATGCATCGTGAAGCGATGGAAAGAGGAGAGGAATTACAAGTGGGAATAGCGATAGGAATAGACCCTTTGATCCTTTTCGCCGCAGCAACACGGGTCCCACCGGGAAAGGAGTTTGAATACGCATCTGCATTGAAAAAAGAACCGATAGAGCTCTTCAAATTGGGGAATGGCATCGCGGTACCGCATGCTGAAATCGCCTTTGAAGGCTTTATAGGAGAAGAACGAGCAAAGGAAGGTCCTTTCTTGGACATCACTGGCACATATGATGAGATAAGAGAGGAGCCTGTCATCACACTTACGAGAATGTATCACCGAAAAGACCCGATATATCATGCCATCCTCCCTTCAGGTCGGGAACACCAGCTGCTTATGGGCGTGCCGTACGAACCGTTAATCTTCAGAGCCATAGAGCATGTGGCACGAGTGAAGAACGTGTTCTTGACCGAAGGAGGATGTTGTTACTTGCATGCGGTGGTGCAACTGGAGAAGGAACGAGAAGGGGAGGTAAGGAATGCGATTATCGCTGCGTTCGCAGCACATCCAAGCCTAAAACTCGTTATCATTGTTGATGAGGATATAGACATATATAATCCGAATGAGGTAGAATATGCATTAGCGACGAGGGTGAGATGGAATGAAGATGTGGTGCTTATCCCGAATGTAATGGGCTCATCACTTGATCCCTCATCTAAAAATGGACTGACAACCAAGATTGGTATAGATGCAACGAAGGAGTTAGGGAAGGAGAAGAGGTATGAGCGGGTGGGTTCTGAGTTAAGTATGGATACATAGCGTTTACATTGTATATAAAGTATAACTTCCTTCCATTTTATTGTTCCTAACTAAGGACAATC
>DYFG01000090.1 GCA_020725315.1 Nitrosotalea sp. | reverse complement strand
TGAACGAAATTCAGAAAACAACATCTTTATAAACTTAAAGTGCGGAATATGGGTTGATAGAAAGTCTATGATTATTTATACTCTGAAACTTAGGTACCTATATGTTTATTTTAAGATTTGTTATATTTTTAGGAAATTTTGGAGGCTTCCAATAAGCCTTTAAAATACTTATCATTCTGTATATTAGATAACTCGTAATCCGTTTTAGCTACGATCAACTCTAGAAGAGTCCGCAGATTTAAATTGGAAGTATGACTTCTCAATTCATTTGCGATACGTCTAAATTCATTTGCACATTCTGGAAATTGAAAACGAGAAGATACATCACCGTCAAATAGCAATTTTACGAAAACAAATATTTGTTGATCTTGAAATCGATCAATTAGCAAATCATAATAATCCAGAGCTGCAAAAGAAACTCCATAACCGTTTCCGACCCTACAAAGAACTAACGTCTTAACGTATTTTTGCAAGACGGCAGTCGGTATACCGCCACTCTTAGGGACGTATTGGACCAAGATCTTTGCATGAGGAGGCTCAGTATAAAAATTATTAAACCCGAAATGTGCTGCTAAAAGATTATCTAATTTTTCATTAAGTATAATAGCTAATTCCTCACGTCGTAGAAAAGAAAGCCCACCTACTATTTCAAGGAACTCATGAGCTAAATTCTTACGAGCAATATCGGCATTAGCTGAAAAAATAGAATATTTAAAACCTATTTCATACCTATTTTCGTCAGTTGCAGCTTGCCAAACTGCTGGTGCGATCAATCGAATATTTTGTTTAATTGCAGCAGATAGCTCTGGGTCTGTAAACATCCCAAAAATACTCCTAAGGAGTGACAAGACAAGATCGGGTGGGAGAAGATCAATGTTGGCTTTAATAGAAGAAATATCGGGAGCGGAAAGCTTTTGAGTTCTCAAGTTATACAGTAGTTTATGTACTACTAAAACCGGGCCTTCGGGTTCTTTGGCTAGTACATAACGAACGCAAGTTTCGAGCCAGTCAATAACCTGAAGACCTGACAATTCATATTGGTTTGGATGAGCGGCACTTGCCCAGTTACGCATATTACGAATGTAATCCAAATGCTGGAAGCCAATGTCAGAGAGTATTCCCGTCAACCTGCACCCTCTAATTAACTCCCAATCATCTAATTTCTTTAGATCTTCTTCCGATTTGAGATTTGCTCGGCGATCGGGATCGGTAATAACACTATCAAAGAAGTACTGTAAATCAAAAACCGCTACTTTTTTTCTTAAATTAACTATTGTTTCATCCCATAGAAAGTTTAGGGCGGCATCAAACAAACCCGCACCACACGCCGCAACAAACTTTGATATATACATGGCTTCAATGCGTTTGTCTGGATTCAAATGTGCTACCACATCTGGCAAATTACGAATGACTTTTGCTCTTTCATCTACCTCCACCAAAACGCCTTCAGCAGGCAGTCCAAGAAATCTAAGAGCTTTCTTTAATCCTTCAGAATAAGCGTCTACATTCTTTTGTACTTCGCTTGGGTCATATTTCATAATAGCATTCATGCGAATTATCACCTCCGTGTTTTAGGGTTAGGGCGATTCTAAATATAAAGATTTTCTGTTTTTATTTTATTTTTAAAAATGTATGCACATTGAAAAAGCCTTTAGAATCATCCGCACTTTGACTCTTGAGCTTCGAAAATATTTTATCAAACTCAAAAACATCATCAGCGCTCTAATTTCTTAAAATAAAGTTTCCTCGTGCCTTTATTTACTTTCGGATCTACTTTTAATTAATACCGCACAGATTATTTCCTTTCCCTGGTGCAGTTTCTCATTTTAAGAATGAAAAGCGGAGCGTTTTTCGAACTCTTCTTAACAAGCAGCGTCGGATTCTCCGCCTGGAAGACGTTCCGCCCGATAGAAATACCACCGCACCCAACCTGTATCGCATCGTAGATCATCTCGAATAACTCGTGCTCTGAGCCCATCTTCGGCCCGCCTGCTATCACCATATCTGACTTCCCTTTACCACTTCCTTGAAAGTGTCAGGAGCACCTGTGTAGTTGGTCTTGATGATATCAACGCCGAGTTCAGACCCAACTCGTGCAGCATGCTTGACGTACGCAACATCATGCTCCGACTTCACCTTTGGCCCGCGTGGGTACATCATTGCCAGAAGAGGCATACCCCACTGATCACACACTCTCTGCCCCGCCTTCAGCCACTTTCTCCACCGTCTCACGTAGATCGATTAGCCCTAGAATCGGACCTACCGTTATCCCGTGATCCATAGGTACGATGACCGTTCTGCGAGTCCTCCGATCGACGATTCGCTCCATCCTAATTGCCTTTCCTATCCTGCTCATGGTTTAAAATAACGAGAAGAAGGATTTAAAGTCGATGGTTAGTTTGCCTGGATCAGTGGCTTTACCGATAGCGTGTCACACCCACCCTTTTACAGTACTCTGTAATCGGGCAGATGCTGCACCTGGGACTCATCGGCGTGCATATGGTTTGACCATGCATGACGAGCAGGTCATTAAAGATTATCCAGTACTTTTGGGGGAGTGTTTCTCGTAACGCGAACTCTGTCTGATACGGCGTTTTGGTCGCTACGAGACCCAAACGATTGGATAGACGGTGGACATGGGTATCAACCGCAACACCTGGTTTCTTATACCCCATCGTGATAACGATATTTGCGGTCTTTCGACCGACACCCTTGAATTTCAAGAGCTCATCAATCTCATCGGGGACGCGTGAATCATACTTCTCGATCAGGATACGAGAAATCTCGAGGATTTGCTCAGCCTTTCGATGGTAAAAGCCAACTGGATAGATTGCGGCCTCCATCTCCTCTTTTTTGAGCTTCACCATCTCCTCAGGGGTCTTTGCACGTTCAAATAACCGCTTTGTGGCTTTTGCCGTCACGTCATCCCTGGTCCTCAGGCTCAATATACAGGAGATCAAGACTTTGAACGGGTCTTTCATATTTGAACCATCCATCAATGCCGATGTGTTCTCGTGATACCGTTGCTTAAGGATCTGCACGACCTTGTCAATATCTGTTGGCATGTTCGCTCACCTTCTTGCTATGCTTACGATAACTTTTATACTCTGAAATTCGAACTATTAGAACATCAAACGTTGCAACCGCCTATCCTGCGGACAAAAAAAATTTCCGCTTTTTCACAGAAATCCTAAACTCTAAATCCGAAATCCTAAACATGTGGGGCTCTGCCCCACGACCCCGCATAACGGGGCTCTGCCCCGTTGACCCCGAAAACCCTGTAAGGGTTTACCCTGTAAGGGCTTAATTTGGTGCTTAGGATTTGGAATTTTTGAGGTTAAAACCGGAAAAGAATTTTGTCCGGGATTTTCACGATTGAAACAATTGATGTATAAGGGGTCATGTCGCAGCCGGTACACGGAAGGCACATGGTCTGCGAGACATCCACACGAAGACCATACTTATCCAGTAGCATCCGTACCGCATCACGTAACGATTCTAATATCAACTCGAGTGAGAGCCCTTTACGCCCTTTACATACCCGCTCAAATATCGCTCGATCCATCGTTTCAACATTGTATTTCACCTCTACCACACCCGCTTCTTTCAGCCGCTGTGATGAGTCTTTCGCCGGATGTACCGAGACGCCAATAGGCACATTGTATTTTTTTAACGCCTTTACTGCTACTGCTTCAGTAACACGGTCAATCTCATCTTCAGGCGATTGTGCTATTCCGGATGTCAGTGCGATCGCCTTTAACCCGCCCGTCTTCCGTGCAGTTTCAACCATTGCAACAACCTCTTCTAAGGTCTTGATTTTACCCGGTAACTTTGGCACTGAACAGATTTTACAATCATAAATGCACCGTTCACTCAGCGTGATGTACGCCTGCCCCGGACAATGCGCGAGTATCAGCTCAAGCTCCCCTCGTATCAGTTCTTTATTCTCTTTCATTGCGTTCAGTTCAGGCATTACATCACTCGTGTAAAAACATCTTGCTCATATTGGTTTGTTATATATATTGCCTTATCAACACCAGCTTCATCCATCTCCTCCATGACTAACAAGAACGATTTCTGGACCATTGACTGTGGACGTTCATATCCACTTATAAGCGGACTGCGTTTGACTGATGGACGAGCTCCGGGTGCTGACGCAAGCACCTGTTGAAAACTCTTATATGGTGGCCGCACACGGGCATCAATTATCATTCCTCTTCCTCTGTTGAATCGAGCTCAGATTGTAGATCAACGGCAAACGAGCAGCACCTATCTCCATGTGCGATACAGCTCTTTAACGCAACGTTCGAATTGAGTAAGCTACTGATGAACTTCAGATCAAACTCACACACAAGATCACCAAACTCCATAGCAATATCATAGATGAGACAATTGTATTCCCTTATCATTATATGACCGTTCTCTCTCTTCATCTCTGCGAATGCCCCTAATTCGTTCAATATTTCGACCATGGACTCTACATCTCTGTCCTCTCTCACTCTCTCTGTAATACGATGCCTATTGCGTCCCTAATCGTTCCATCAATGATCGCACTCGTTCTGGCCCTTCCCTCTCGATCATATCCTTGATAATCCACTTAAAGAAGTCAGAATAAGCCTTTTGGAATAATCCTTCTGCCTTTTCGGAGAGCGAATAAATGACTTTTGGTCTGCCAAATTTCTCTTTAACTGAGGTTCTCTTTATCAGCCCATCTCTCTCCAGAATAGACAAGTGCTGCCTCGTTGCTGTTGGAGAAATTCCCAATTCTGGACTCAATTCGTCAACAGAAGAATCCCTTCGTTTTAACAAGTTAAGAATATCGGATCGCGGATCTTCCGTCTGCATAATCAGTAAAAGAGAAAGAGAAGTATATAAATTTTTCTGTTTTCTCCAGTGAAAAGTTTTTATATTTTTAAAAGTTAAAATTGAGACACCAAGGACAGAGAAGAAAGAATGCGTTAGCCAGAAAGGATTTGGAAATGGCGACATATCTATGGCAGAGATATGAGCACGCTTGTGATCGCAGGGGTATACCGTCTCAATCCCCCTCTTATGGGCGGTGGTATCAAGATCACTTCGCTCTCGCACGAGCGGTAAAAGACTGGAATAAGGGAGCTACTAATATCCCACAATGGGCACTGATAGCGATAGCCGATCTTGCTGACGTGGATATTGAAGAGCGAGAAGTAATATCAAGGTACTCTCTTCCTCCGGGCGTTAAAATAACTCCTTATTACAAGGGGAGATATAAACCCCCTATCGAGGTCACCTCTGATTTTGATAGCATTGCACTTCAAATACTCATGAAGAGATCCGAGAATGGATTAGTATATCCTCTCAAACGTAAAAAGGAGAGTATTTGTATAGCTACCCCTTATTTTAAAACATTGCCAGCGATATTCTTGCAATAAGTGGTAAGGGAGATAACCTACCTGTCAATATTACACTGGAGGAGAACCATTTTTAAATATATGTACTTATTACTACTTTTTCGATGGCTGAAAGTCTGGTGTGGAAATGCCTGTAACGGCAAGCGATTATCAAAGTTTGATGCTCAGGATAAAAGAGCTGGAGGAAATAATAGCAGAGTTGGAAAAAGACAATGCCGAGCAGGCAAAGATAATTGCAGAACAGGCAAAACTAACTGAAGAGCTAAAAGCGAAACTTGCTAAGTATGAGAATCCCCGTACTCCATCTTCGGCACAAAGATCTGGACCTTCAGGACACCCGACGATGAAGTGGTGGTAGTGATCAGACCGTCGAGGGGAGAGAACGTTTTGTGGGAAACCTTCGGAGAAGTGATTAACTGCGCAGGCGTTACCGATGGTTGGCGAGCCTATTGCATCTTCCCGGTTTTGCAGCGCTGCTGGGCACACCTGATAAGGGAAGTAGATGCTTTCATTAATAAGCCTGGGGGTAAGGAGTTGCCAGAGATTATTCATGAAAAATACAGGGCATTGAAGGATTTCCTCGGAAAAGACCCGCCTCCATCCATGGAAGAACGGAAACAACAGAAAGAAGTGTGGGATAGGGAAATGGCTGAGTTAGCGGAGCGATTCAGTAAGTTCAATGAGCTGAAGAAGCCGGTAACGTATATCAGAAACGGCTTGGGAGACTGGTATACGTGCCTTCTCTACCCGGGCATGGAGCCAACAAACAATCTCAGCGAGCAGGTTATCAGAGAGCATCTGCTCATGCGGAAGATCATAGGTGTTTGAGATGAGCATAAAAATTTTTTGCAAAAGGAAAAATCGAAAACCTTTTAAAGGGATACTTAGCTATACAAATACGAATCATTGAAGATAATATCACCTCGCCTAACAGAGCGTATCTAGCCTCGTGCCTTTGGCACTTCGCCCAAACTCCCCCTTCGAGGAACTTCAGATACGCTCAGCCGTTAGGCGAAATCAGCTCTGAGTTGGGTATAGTGGTTCACCACACGGGTTATGATGATAAAGGCGCTTGAGTTTTATCCGTGCATCTGGTGTTGTAAACCGCCAATCTAC
>DYFG01000089.1 GCA_020725315.1 Nitrosotalea sp. | reverse complement strand
AAGAGACTTCTTAAAATCTTTTTATCCCCTCTCTAAAAAATAGGTAATGCACCCCTCAAGCGATACAAATTTGGGAATATATCGATAAGGTGTGAGATAAGTTCTTCCTGTAGCTGGATTTATTGTATTAATGGCATCTTTTAGAGTAAATTCGAAAACGACATCATTAAAATAATTATAAATCGCTTGTGTGCCTATGGAGCCGAACCACCTTTTTGGTGTGGCACTGAGCCCCAATCTAAAGTCATATTCATCTATTAATCCAATTCTGCCCCTTTCAGCACCCAAACCATGAACCTCATCCGCTATTAGTAAAATATTAAAATCCTTTTTATGCTCTTTTACAATACTCATGAAATTATCAGAGGAAAATGTGCGATGTGTAGTTAAGATTATGATCTTTTCTTTGTACCCTAAGGATATATCAACCAAGGAGTCTGCTAAATTATCTTTCCACAAAGGATTTGAACTATCAGCTATGATAAAGTCAAAAGTAATACCAAACTTCTCAATTTCTCTTCTCCATTGTTGTATCAAATGCTGATAGGGGCAAGTGATAATTACAACGAGCTTTTTATGTATTTCGCTTGTTTTCATTAAGCCTCTCAAAGCGGCAAAAGTCTTTCCGGTGCCCGTTGCCATTTCAAAAATACCTCTCATCCCATTTTCTATCCAAGATTCAATAGCTTCTTTTTGATGCTCGTATAAGGTTATTTGATTCTTTCTTTTGGATCCCTGTGAATCCCATTTCTCTAATTCAAGTTTTTCGATATCCTTTGGTGCCATTTGTATGAGTTTATCTTTGATTGCCTGAGGAGCCGTCATAGTCTTCACTCGTTGAGACTCATTATTCCAATATTTGTTGAACTTCTTGTAATCACTGAGGAAATGTTCGTGCTCCGCTTCTACCCATTCTCGGAACACCTTGAACTCCTCAATGTTTTCTGTCCACGCTGTAGCCGTTTCGTTTACAGAACCACTAAATGAGATCTTTCTTCCATTACCATCAGTAAAAATGCCAATCTTCTGATGAAAAACACCTTTTCTGAGGATAGAATCTGCGTCGAGTGGTCTGCCGTTTTTATCTTCTACAATTGCGATACGAATCTCCAGCTTTTGTTTTGCGATCAGCCATCCAAGAGCCATAACATGATCTCTTACAAACTCGTCCTCAATTGAATCAAGATCATTAATAGCCGCTCGGTTAATAACTTCTTCCGGCTTTTCGAGACCAAGTCTTATCGCTTCGACATCCTCTTTTTTCAACATTGCACCAGCAACTAATTTCATCTTGCCGTCGTTCTTCAACAATCCGCGGATACCTCTAGCTGCAACTGCTAAAGCTGAAGAGGTAAAGAACCCCGCGAGACGAGAATATTCAACGGAATTGGCGAGGACGGGGTTATAAAAATCATTCAAAATATCATCATCGTCAGAATCATAAGATGATTTAATTTCGAGTTCTCCAAAGCTCATTTTACCACTCCAAGTTTATTACTGCCGTATACCGTTATTTAATTGCTATTTAGGCATACATATAAAATTTTCGGTTTATCAATTTTTGCCTTACGCTCCACCTGTTAGGCAATTTTCTATTCACCACCATCCTTGCTCATCGCCTATCAGAATCTCTTCATATAGCGATGCTCGACGAACTTCTTTAATCGGTATGCAAAGACCCTAAACACCATTCCACCGAAATACACCACTGCTTTACCATCACCGAGCGATATGAGTGCTCGTGGGTTCTGTATCGTATTCTTTGGTCTGTATCTCTTCAATTTCTCCCCTTTTATCGTTCTTACTATATTCACTGCCGCTACTCTACCCTGCCCTTCCGCCTCCTCGACATTCTGACCGGCACGAACACCCTCGCGCTCGAAGTATACGGTATCTCCGACTGCAAATACATCATCCATACCCTCTACACGGAGATAAAAATCCACTTTGAGCCATCCCTTCACCTTTGGAACAGCGAGTATCTCAAGAAGACTGTTGGGTTTTATCCCCGCTGTCCAGATAATAATATCATAGGGGAGTTTCCTTCCGTCTTTGAATGTAATCTCCCCCTCGCTCACTTCTTGCACCGCTGTTTCCGTCAATATCTCAACACCGCTATCAGAAAGGAATTTGCTTACATAGATGGCTACGTTCTCTTTTGGAAGAGCAGGCAATATCCTCGGCATCAGCTCGACCAGATATATTCTTGCTAGAGCTCCCCTATCCTTGAAATAATCAACCAATTCGCCGGCAACTTCAACTCCGGTCAATCCGGCACCTATAACCGCAATGCTGCTCTCCTTTGAGTGGTCGAGTTTATCAAGCGCATTTTTTGTTGCAATCGTATCGTTCAGGGTATTAACAGTGTGTGATAGCTTTTCTGCGCCGGGAATACCGAAAAATGTCTGTTCAGCACCGATGGCAATCACGAGAAAATCGTAAGGTATATCCCTCCCTTCATCTTCGGCGTTTGCTTTGAGCTTCACCTTTTTAGCCTTAAAATCAATATTTACAACCTCTGCATGTATGAATCCCGCACCTATTTTCGTTGCGAATTTCTTTAGATCGCAGGATATCTCTTCGGGTGTAACTTTTCCGCTCAATAGCTCGGGATACGCCGGTTGGTAATCAAATTGTGGTTTGCGGTCGATCATAGTAATATCGAGCTCTTTTGCCTCTTTTCGGAGCGTGCGTACAACTTCCACGCCACCGAATCCACAGCCCACGACTACGATGTTCATCGTTAAACAATTTCAACCTTTCCTTTAATTTTAATAATTGAACATAAGGATTAAAGTGGATAGTAGTAGCAAAGAAATGGCAAGGACGAAGGGAAGAAATGAAGAGAAGAGAAAAGGAAGGAAGCAGCGAAGAAGATAGAACCGTAACAGAGCTAATATATAGAAATAAAGTAATTGAACCCCCTTATCTCATCCGCAAGTATGGCGTCACCGAAGAGGAATATGACAGGCTTACCGACGAAGATACCAAGGCAGACCTCTTTGATGGCGTGCTTATCATCCATTCACCGGCATCTACGCGACATGAAGACCTTTTTGGATTTCTATTTCCCTTGATGCGCATATACGCTGAAGAGAAGCAATTGGGTAAAGTGCTCGGTTCCAGGGCAACGATGCACCTGGAATATTGCCGTATGTTTGAGCCTGATATTCTATTCGTGAGAAAAGAAAGGGTAGAGATGCTTAAAGAGAAGCAACTGGAAGGAGCAGCAGATATGGTGGTGGAAATCCTCTCTTCGTGGACGAGAGATTATGACCTGCGTGAAAAGAGGCAGGTGTACCAGGAAGCAGGTATAGATGAAATCTGGTTCATTGATGGCGAAGAACAGAAGATCGTGGCTGACCGAAAGAGTGGAGAAGAGTACAGCACCGCGACAATAACTTCGGGTAAAGTCAAGTCTGAGGTGGTACAGGGCTTCTTTGTACAGGCTGATTGGTTTTTTGAAGAGATTCTGCCAAACCCTCTTCTCTGCTTACAACAGATCTTAAAAGAGAATAATGGTGGAAGTGAAGCGTGACGGGGAGAAGAAGGTGTAAGAATGAAAGAGTGATAGAAAGAAGCAGTATAGCTGTATCGTCCGTTTAGCTCCAAAAAGAATCGCAAACGAATGACCATTGGAGATGAGATCAAAAGCATAGAGGACGAGATAAGAAAAACACCCTACAACAAGGCAACACAGCACCACATCGGACGACTCAAAGCGAAACTCGCGCGGCTCAAGGATGAGCTGCAAAAACAAGCAACAGCAAAATCCGCGGGCAAACGGGAAGGATATGCGGTAAAAAAATCAGGGCATGCTACCATCATAATGGTGGGATTTCCATCGGTCGGTAAATCAACGCTGCTCAACTGCCTCACGGGCACCACTGCTGAGGTCGCTGAATATGATTTCACCACGCTTGAAGTGATTCCCGGTACGCTCCAGTATAAAGGTGCACGAATGCAATTTCTTGATGTCCCAGGGCTTATTCAGGGTGCAGCGGCAGGACGGGGGCATGGCAAGGAGGTACTATCAGTGACGCGAAACGCTGATCTGATCCTTATCCTCGTGGATGTCCTTCAGCCGCAGCAGTACGATACACTGGTAAAGGAGTTATATGATGCGGGCATTCGAATTAATACCAACCCTCCTGAGGTGGGCATTCATAAAACAAGTAGAGGAGGAATTACCGTAGACAGCACCGTTGATCTCGATCTTGATGACAAAATGATCAAAGCAGTGTTAGCAGAATACAAAATACACAACGCGGAGGTTCTGATACGAGAACGCATCACACTCGATGAGCTTATTGATGCGGTTATGGGAAACCGGAAATATATCCGTGCAATCACGGTCATAAACAAGATAGATCTGGTGGATTCTGAAATGCTTCGGACATGCATGGTGCGATTCCCTGAGGCAGTTCCAATCTCCGCATCGCTCGGCATAAATATTGAAGCACTGAAAGAAAGAATCTATAATGAACTCGAATTCATGTGCATCTATATGAAGCCGCGGGGTGCATCACCGGATATGGATAATCCACTGGTTATAAAACGAGATTCTACGGTTGCTGACGTCTGTTCGACCATTCATCGTGACTTCATTGAGAAGTTCCGCTATGCACGCATCTGGGGCAAGTCCGTGAAATATGGTGGGCAGCGTGTCGGGCTTTCGCATATGCTTGCGGACGGAGATGTGGTGAGCATCGTGACACGGAAGTAGAAGTAAAAACCACGAGATTTCACGAGATTAACACGAGACCAAAGGTCAGAGAATAGCAAATTATAAATATGCAAGAGCAATGAATTAACCATGGCAATAAAAGTAGCGGTAGCAGGCGCACGGGGGAGAATGGGCAGCCAGGTGGTGAGAGGCGTCTTAGAGAACGATAAGATGAAGTTGGTGGCGGGTTTTGACCCAACTGGTGTGGGGGAAGAGCTCGCACCGGGAATAAAGATATCAAGTCCTGCAGAGATGGAGAACGTGTTAAAGGTGGTTAAGCCTGATGTATTTGTGGATTTCACCAATGCAGCGGCAGCAGTTGAAAATGTTAAAGTTGCCTCGCGAAACAACGTAAAGCTCGTGGTTGGAACAACCGGATTTTCAGCCGAGCAGTTCACAGAGCTGGAAAACGCTATAAAAGCTCACGTACCTGCAATCATATCCCCTAACTTCTCTATTGGTGTGAATGTCTTCTGGAGATTGATTGCAGAAGCTGCACGACAGCTTCAAAGATATCAGTATCATGTGGAGATCATAGAGATGCATCACTCGCATAAAAAGGATGCGCCGAGTGGAACGGCAGTTAAAGCTGCTGGAATTATCTCTAAGTACCTAGGTGCAGGTGCAGAGGGAGGAGGAAAAACAACAATCCTCTATGGCAGGCAGGGCATAACAGGCGAGAGGAGGGATGAGGAGATAGGAATCCATGCAGTGCGCGCCGGTGACATCGTTGGTGACCATACCGTCTTGTATGCGGGCAAAGGAGAACGCTTGGAGATAATACACCGTGCGCATAGCCGAGAAGCGTTCGCTCAGGGTGCACTAAAAGCCATTGAATGGATTAGTGAGAAAGAAAGAAGTGGGATATATTCAATGGATGAGATGATGCGGGAACTGGGACAGGAGTAGGATTGCACTAAACGCTTTGTGATTGTAAGTAAATAGAGTGGGGAAATGAGTGAACATACAAAGGTGAAGGATTTACGGGTAGGTAGCTCTGTGGATTCCACTTTTCTGGTGATGGAGAAGGAATTAAAGGAATTCATCACGAAGGAAGGTTACTATCTCCAGGTGAAATTGGGTGATAGAACGGGCAGTATATGGGCGAAGTGCTGGGAAAAAGCTGAGGAAGTGGCAGCTTTATTTGAACCCGGAGACGTCGTCCGGATAAAAGGTATGGTAGAGTCCTTTAGAGGTCGCTTACAGCTCATCATCGAGCCAGAGGGAGTTGAAAGAGTCACTGAAACCTACGATATCGCGGACTATATGCCGGGGACGTCGAAAGATATCGACTTTTTAGTTGGTGAACTCGTAAAAATGGCAGAGAGTCTGGGGAATGGTTATTTAAAGCGCGTAGTTTTTTCCTTCCTCAATGACCCCAATTTTGTCAATTCCTTTAAAAAGGCACCAGCCGCTAAAATACACCACCATAACTATATCGGTGGACTGATAGAGCATACTCACTCTGTTATGGCGCTCTGCGAAACTATCGCAGGGCTCTACCCCGGACTTGACCGGGATTTGTTGCTTGCAGGTGCCATTCTGCACGATATAGGAAAAATAGCTACGTATGAATATGCGTTTCGGATAGACGTCACAGAAGAAGGAGGACTTATAGACCATATCGTGTTGGGATATCGAATGGTGGAAGATAAAATAAAAGAGATAGAAGGTTTTCCAGAGGAACTGGGACTACGATTGCTCCATCTCATCTTGAGCCATCATAATTACGGTGAATGGGGCTCCCCGGTGAAGCCCTTGTTTGCAGAAGCGGAGGCGTTGTGTTATGCGGATCTGCTCGATTCCCAGCTCAAGGAATTCCTGCAGATACAGAAGCACGAGGAGGCGAAAGGAAAGGAGGGAGTATGGAGTGATTTTATCCGGAGATTAGACCGGTTCTTTTATCTGGGTAGAAAGAAAGGAAGAGGTTATAGAGGTAAGGAAAAAGAGTAACTATGGCAACTTTTGAAC
>DYFG01000088.1 GCA_020725315.1 Nitrosotalea sp. | reverse complement strand
GCAAGATCAACCTGATTCTTACCTTCGCGTCCTTCTCGTCTTCAAGTCTCCTTCGGATCTCTTTCCTTTCTCCTGAAAGGATTTTACAGATTTTACTTCTCTTTTTCATGAAAAAATGGATACGCCGCTGGTTTTACCGATTTTTGAGCAGATTCAGTGAAGAACAGTTTGTTGGATTTGTTTCCGGAGTTTTGAGTTCGAACTCACCTTAGCCACAGAATATCCTTCTTTGAAGCCTGTCGCTTTTCTGCTTCTTTAGTAGGCGTGATTGTATCGCTCGGCTTTAACTCAAAGGAGGAATTACAGAGGATTGCTGAATGGTAGCTGGTGGAGGGGGTTACAAGCGTTTAATAGATCCCTCATGGGCATGATAACCTTTCAAGACGTGATAACTTCAGAGACACCTTATTCTTCGATTTTACCCTCGTCTCTACTCCCCTCTTGTATACCCATACCCTTCTTAATCAACTCAATTAGATACGCCTTCATTGATACCCCTTTATCTATCGCCTCTTTTCTTATTGCCTTGTGCAATTCCGTTTCTATATCTAAATTTACTTTAACCATTGTTGGTATCACCATTTTCTTATACTTATTAGAAGTTTATTGTTTATTACTCCGCAGCAAAGACATGGATAAGGAAATAGAGTACAATAAAATAGGACTGAAGGCGGGCTTGGAAATACACCAGCAATTAGAGACGAAGACAAAACTCTTCTGCAAATGCCCCACCACGCTGCGGGACAAGAAGGATTCAACTTTCTCTTTTAACCGGTATCTGAGAGCATCAAAGAGTGAAATGGGCGAAGTGGACGAAGCTGCCCGTGAAGAGGCGAAATACAGCAGGACGTTCCGGTATAAAGGATATGAGAGTACGTGTCTGGTTGAGAATGACGAAGAACCACCGAGAGAATTGAACCAGGAAGCTATTGACATTTCCTTGGAGGTCGCGCTTCTTCTGAACATGAACCCGGTGAATGAGATTCATACCATGCGAAAAATTGTTATAGACGGGTCCAACACGTGTGGATTTCAAAGAACCGCGTTAGTTGCAACAGATGGTTGGCTCTCGACGGCGGAGGGGCCTGTTAGAGTGGATGTGCTTTGTTTGGAGGAAGATGCAGCACAGAAGATAGAAACCGAAGGCGATACAGTGGTCTATTCCTTAGACCGTTTGGGCATACCACTCGTTGAAATAGGCACTGCTCCTGATATAAGAACCGCAGAGCAGGCACGGAACGTAGCTGAACAGCTCGGCATGATACTACGCTCCACCGGTAAAGTGAAACGGGGATTAGGAACAATCAGACAGGACATAAACATCTCAATCGAAGCAGGAGCTCGAGTGGAGATAAAGGGCGTTCAAAATTTGAGGATGATTGGAAAAATAGTGAAATACGAAATCATGCGCCAGTCAAAGCTTATAGCGCTAAAAGAGGAGCTGAAGAAGAGGGGAGCGAGGGTCGAGGATCGCATAGAAGATGTATCGGGCGTATTTGGGGCTTCGTCTTCAAAGGTAATACAAAAAGCAAGAGGGAAAGTGTTCGGGGTATGCCTGCGTGGTTTTTCCGGTATACTTGGAACAGAAATCCAACCGGGAAGACGGTTCGGCAGCGAATTGGCGGATTTCACAGCTAAGTATGGTGCGGGCTTGATGCATACCGATGAACTTCCTGCGTATGGTATCGGTGAGAGAGAGGTGGAGCAGCTGAAGAGAACCTTTGAGGTAACTGAAGATGATTGCGTAGTGATCGTTGCGGCAGAGCGCGTGCGTGCGGAGAAAGCGTTGGATGCAGTGTTGAGAAGGGCAGAGGACGCGCTGCGAGAGATACCAAAAGAAACGAGAAGAGCGTTGCCAAACGGTAGTAGCGCTTATATGAGACCTCTACCCGGTGCTGCACGGATGTACCCAGAAACCGATGTCCCACCGGTAGAAATAGATGAGAACAGGCTGAATAAGATAAAGAGCACGCTTCCTGAGACATTTGAGGCCCGGAAAGCACGATATAAGGAAAAATTCGGCTTAAATGATGAACTCGCGGATAAAATCGCTCGAGACTTGAATTTCTCACTTTTTGAACGCATAATGGATTCATACGATATACCAGCAACGTTAGTGGTCAGGACAGTTACGGATACCGTAGCAGAGCTGATGCAGGAGGGAATAGATGTGGACCCGCTGGAAGATCACCATTTCATAGAGATATTCAGGCGTCTCTCAGCAAATGCGTTTGGTAAGGAGGCTGTGCCAGATATTTTGAAAATCCTGGCGAGCAAGCCTGAGATGGGTGTTGATAAGGCGATCGAAGAAATCGGGTTGAGCATGAATATGGAGGAAGTAGAGAAGTTCATAGAGGAGATAGTACACTCAAAGAAGGATTTTCTACAAGAGAAGGGTGCACGAGCAGTGGGACCGCTAATGGGCGTGGTGATGAAGGAATTACGGGGAAAAGTGGATGGAAAGGTGATAAATGAGCTTTTAGAGAAGAAGGTGAAAGAAGTTTTGGAGGAGAGTTAAAATTCTTTTTACTTGCTCTTTTCTGAAACTTTGCCGGGATAAAATTCTTCTGAATTTTCGATTTTAATGGTTATCACGAGTTTTCGAGTTAGATTTCTTTTATACGGTCTTATTTTCTCAACTAAACCCTTTTTGAAAAAGCGTTTACGGAAAAACACCTCAACGGAAGTTGTTATGGAACTATCAAAGGTTTTTCTCACGTGAAAAAAATCGGAAAGTTTTTATATCGATTTTGAATATTTTAACGGTTATCTTAAAGAGGGATGGGCGAAGGTGAAGCGAGGAGGGATAAAGTAACAAGGCGTGACCTCCGACACGATAGACATACGGTCTCATTGCTGACCGATCACTTAGTTTTTTCGCCCAAGTACAGGGGGAAGGTATTGGAAGGTGAGGTTGTGAAAACGGCGGAGGAAGTGGTGGAGAAGTATATTGAGAGGCAGAAGGGTTATTACAAGAAAGAAGATGCTATACCAGTAGTTGTAGTTGATGAAGAGAAAGAGAAGACACACAAAATCGGCTACATAACGCTTCATACAAAAATTTCTGCGGTTACAGGACCCGTACCTTAAGTACGGGGTATGTGACTCAATGCAAGTGGCGAAGTCTTAGATGCTGATGCTGCATGTTGGGCTTACACTATGGGTGGAAAAAGCGATGCCTGCAGAAGTAGTAGACATTGCAAAAGAAATAAAGAAAACGACAGAAAGGGTAGAGTTGCCAAGTTAGAGGCTCTGATCTTTTCTTTTTCTACGTAAAGCTTTAATAACATTATAGATATAATTAAAGATAACTGCAAAAACGATAGAGGTGATAAAAGTGCCTGAACAGAAAACTTATTGAGTCTTATATCGAGCATGGCGACCCTTTGCCATTTGAGATTGAACCATCATAATCCACTCACAAAAAGAAGAACTACAATTCCAAATCATCCTGGGGTGGATATTCCAAAAGGAACGTTAAAAGCAATCATCAAGGAGGCGGGGCTTACTGTAGAGGAATTTTTGGAGCTATAAGCAAAGACCATCAGTGATTTAAGTAGTTTTCTCTTAAAGATATCCTATGAAGGAAGAGAGGACCATTGAGAGCAAGGAACTCTACAAAGGAAGGGTTGTTCAGGTACGGCTTGATACCGTTTCATTGCCTGATGGAAGGACAAAAATGCGTGAGATTATCGTTCATCCCGGTGCGGTAGCTATTGTCCCATTGGTCAACGAAAAGGTATTGTTGGTGGAGCAATATCGAAAAGCGATTGAACGTATAACATTAGAGATACCCGCAGGTACACTGGAAGAAGGGGAGTCGCCCGAGGAATGTGCCAAGCGGGAGCTAATCGAAGAGACTGGCTTTAACGCTTCACAATGGGATAGACTGACCTCATATTACCCTTCTCCTGGTTATAGTAGCGAGATAATTCACATCTTTAAAGCACGGGGACTGGAGAAAGTTTCTGATGCTGAAGCTGAATTGCCAATACACTATATGGACCTAGAGGATGTACAGACAAAGATAAGAACGGGTGAGATAAAGGATAGTAAGACGATAATTGGGGTGTTAATAGCTCTATGAGCCCAGCGATATGCATATTGCGGATAGAAGGGACGAATTGCGAACTCGAAACGTTTCTTGCTTTTAAACGTCTGGGTGCGTCGGCAGAGATTGTGCACCTGAAGCAATTGATAGGGGCTGTGAAAGAGCGAGAGCGGCGGAATTTAAGGGATTATGAGATGCTAGTGATACCTGGCGGCTTTTCTTCCGGCGATTATATACGAGCAGGGGCGATACTGGCTGCGCGCATAAACGGGGCATTGGGAGAGGAAATCGCAGCTTTTATACAAAGTGGGAATCCCATCTTAGGGATATGCAATGGTTTCCAGGTGTTGGTGGAGATGGGGTTGCTTCCGGGATTTGGTGCACAGGAAGAGAGAGAGATACAGCAGGCAGCCCTGACAACGAACGATTCAGCTCGCTTTGAATGCCGCCCGACACTTATAAAGCACGAAAACAGGGGGACCTGTGTCTTCACCCAGGGAATTGAAAAGTGGTGCATCCTGAAGATGCCGTGCGCGCATGCCGAGGGAAAGTTTTTTGTTGACGAGCGAAAGCGAGAGAGGTATATACAACTTCTGGAGGATAACGACCAGATAGTCTTTCGCTATGTTGATTCTGATGGTACTTATGCATCCTATCCGTGTAATCCTAATGGATCTCCCTATAATATCGCCGGGATATGTAACCCCGAGGGGACTATATTAGGATTGATGCCGCATCCGGAACGGGCTTTTTATGCATTCATGGATTCAGAATGGTCAAGGAGATCGAGGGAACGGGGAAAGGAGAAGGGGAATGCATACGGTGATGGTAAAAAGATATTTGAATCCGTGTTGAATTACCTTCGAAGCAGGTAACTAAGATTTTTATGTTACTATCCCTTTTATAAGAAAAAGAAGAGAGGTGAGCAGAACTGGCGAAGAAAAGGGTGAAGGATAAGTGGAAAGCGAAAGAGTGGTACACGGTACTAGCACCGAAGATGTTTGGTGACGTAAAAGCAGGAGATACGGTGGCAGACGACCCATCCAAGTTAATAGGGAGAAGGATAGAGATGACGGTGGATGAACTGACAGGCAAGCTGATAAAGAATCCGAATCTGAAATTATTGCTTGAGATATATGATGTGGATCATACCAACGCCTATACACGATTCATCGGGCATAAGATAGACGGCGATTACCTCCGGAGTTTAGCGAGGAAGAGGAGTTCGAAGATAGATTCAAATATCGAGATCGTGACAAAGGATAGAGAGAGTATCCGTGTAAAATCATCCTGTTTTACGCTCAAAAAAGCAAGTGAAGCGCAGATAAAGCTGATACGAGAGCTCATGGAGGATGTCATCAGAAGTCGCGCGGCCGGTTTGGAATTTAACAAATATATACAAGAGATAATACTTGGGAAACTCTCATCTGACATTTATAAGGTTGCGAAGAAGATATATCCCGTGAGGAGGGTGGAGATAACCAAGACGGAAAGGGCTATCCCACCCGCGCAAGGTAGAGAAGACGTGTCATACATAAGATGAAAATAAAATTTCTCGGTGGCTGTAACGAGGTAGGACGTTCTGCGATATTGGTGGATGATAAACTTCTCATAGATTATGGAATGAGACCATCAGACCCACCTGGAGTACCTTTGGGGGTAGAAAGTACCGCGCCAGAGTCGGTAATTGTATCACATGCACATCTCGACCATTCCGGCATGGTTCCGAGTTTGATGAATTCGAGTAAGCCGCCGAGTGTGTATATGACCCCGGTGACAAGGGATTTAACCATGCTCCTGGGAAGAGACACGATTAAAGTAGGGAAAGAGGAGGGGATTGTCTTTTTTGATGAAGAAGATATCAGGAGAATGAATGACTGTACTCATCCCGTAGCCTATGGCGAACGATTTATCTTAAACAGTTCAGACTATGAGTTTGAATTATATAATGCAGGACATATACCAGGTAGTGCATCGGTGTATCTGAGAAAAGAGAGTGAGGATATATGCCTGTTTTACACCGGAGACATAAGGATGGATGTAACTCGTCTAATGGAAAGCGCTTCTCCCGCTGATTTCCCTCCATCCGATGTCTTACTTATAGAAAGCACCTATTACGATAGGGAGCATAGAAACAGGGCTGAATTGGAGCGTGAGTTCGTAGACTCCATTAGAGAGACCTTGGATTCCGGAGGTAATGCAATTGTGCCGTGCTTTGCAGTTGGTAGGACACAGGAGATGGTGATGGTCTTGCATTCGTATGGGCTTACTCCTTATGTGGACGGTATGGGACTGAGCGTTTTTAATCTGTTTAAGAATTATCCCTCGTTCTTAAAGGATGCGGGCGCGATGAAGGATGCTTTTGATAGTGCTCTCTTCGTCAACTCAAAGAGGCGTAAGCAAGTCCTTTCTGAACCTTCTGTGATCGTCACCACCGCAGGAATGCTGAACGGTGGCCCGGTGCTGTACTACCTGAAGAAGCTACACGAAGACCCAAAGAGCAAAGTGCTGCTCACCGGCTATCAAATAGCGGGAACGAACGGGAGGAGATTGATAGAGGAAGGCTGTGTGGAGGCGAATGGCGAGATAGTGAAGGTGAGTGCAGGTGTTGAGCAATATGACTTCTCTGCTCACGCTGGGGATTCTGAACTGAAGAGATTGGTATCACGATTCTGCAAGAGAGGCACAGAAGTTGTATTTATGGTTCATGGCGAACGTACGGGCGATTTCGCAACGTGG
>DYFG01000087.1 GCA_020725315.1 Nitrosotalea sp. | reverse complement strand
TTTCATCTATTTTGCACTGCCTTATACTTGAATGCGATAAATATCGTTTATACCTCGATCTCCATTTTCGACAGTAGGCACCGTAATAACGTATCATCTTGAATTGCCGATCGGGAAAATGATGTATTATTGCACGGATGAACTCATCGAGACTCATCGTTTTGTAATGCTTAATGCCATCTAGGTCTGCATACCAAAATGTGACTTCCTTACCATCATAAGCGCATATCCTACTGTTGGTAATTGCAGGGTGTCGCACATACCGTGCAACGTATTTGGATACCCTATGACGAGAGGTAATTCTGCTCTCTTTTGGAGCAAATACGTAAAAACCCTCTGGATAATCCTTAAACAACCTATCAATAAGCATTGCGTTTTTCTTTGTCTTTGGCAACGCTTTCTTCAGGTTAGTAAGGGCTTGATACTGCCACGTTCGTCTCAATGCGGTGAAAGGAATGAGCTTCTTCTGGATGAACTTCCCTGATTTGTCAAATCCCCCCTTCTGTTATGAGGAGATGAATGTGAAGATTAAAACCTAAATCCCTGGCAAAGGGATGTAGTACGATAATTGCACCCGCTAATACCTCTTTTCTAAGTGCGTATGACAACGTGTCATTGAGCGATTTTATCGCTGAGTCCATAACGACCTTCCATAGATTTCGATGTTTACTCAGCAGAGGGCGTAATCTGTCTGGCAGTGTCATCACTGCATCTCGATGAGGCACATCGAACATCCTGCTACCGAGCGTTTTCGCCCATTGATCGGTGTACCGTTTACCACAATCTGAACATAATCTGCTATTGCATCCCAATAAGATGTCATGATATTCTTCGCATTTTGGACAGTAATAAACATAACAGCCTCTATCAGGACTTTTACAATTCATCATCTTCTCCACTTCTGCCTTCTCTACCTGTCGTAACTCCTGTCGGTGGAAGTAATAATATCGATCCCAGTTGTGATTATCAGTGAATATGTCCTTTACTGAGTTTATTTACTGAGTTTACTGAGAATTCTGAACCGTGAAACCGACCAATCTTTGGAGGTGATGAGACAACTTCTTGAATAGCTGAGAGAAAAAGTAGAAGAAAGAGGAAAAGGATAGGGGGAGATACAAACATTTCATCCAAAACCAGAATATGCATGGCTCCCCTATTTAAGATTTCCCTTAGTTAGGAACAATAAAATTGAAGGAAGTTATACTTTATATACAACTACAACTAATTAGGTGATAGATATGGAGATAACCAGGAGTTCAAGACACCAAAAGATAATAGGCGACTTCGGCGAAAACATGATATGTAATTGGCTATCTCGATCGGGTTTCGAGGTAACACTTGTTGATCACACAGGGATTGATATTGTCGCTTACAACCCCTCGACAAATCAAAGACTTGGTATCACTGTCAAGTCAAGAACGAGAAACATTGGAAAAGAGGATGGCTCAGTAAACATATTTTTTAATAGGAAGGGCGATCGCCAGAGATTATTAAGCGCCTGTGAATTTTTTGCTTGCGCTCCATGGATAGCAGTTTATGTAGAAACTTCGGAGTCTGCAGATATTTATCTTACAAGTTTGAAGAATTACGATGAAAAATATCGTGGTAGGGAAGGCAAAGCTATCGATGATTGGAAAATGAAAAAGAAAGACAAAGAACGATATGAAAAAGACGCTAATATCAAGCACATTAAAATTGAATTTCACGCAACAAATTGGGATTGGTCTTGATGAAAATGTCTTGATGAAAATATTGGAAACTTCGCCTAACAGAGCGTATCTGGCTACGGCTAACGCCTCCGCCCAAATTCCTCGCTACGCTCAGAACTTCAGATACGCTCAGCCGTTATACGCAATTGGTCGCTTGAAAAAGAAAGTTTAAAATGAAATTAGGAAAGCATAACTTTTCATGCTACTTATTTTTGGTTGTGTAGTGTAACACTACACGCTAATAATAAAAGCTTTATTAGCTTGCAATTCTAATATGACAAAGTCAAGGTTGAATAAGAAATGAAATTATAAGGTTGCCAGGGTCCGCTTAAGCATACATGAAAACCTTCTAAATCATCTATCTTCTTCAATACCGCCTTTAGTTCATCTACTTTGTCGTTCTTTATAAGGCATGATAAATTCATTATCCGCTGCTTTTCCTCCATTAACGTCCATTCTGTTTTTTTAATTTGCAGCTTATCGACGCATTTACTTATTTGAGCATAAAAACTCTTGCAAAAAGAGTCCACCTTCTTCTCCAATTCTTCTCTTAATATCCTTTGCCCTAATACGTATGTCTTTCCAGGGCCCATCTTCAATTCTTTTAACCTCTTAAATTCTTCACTCCCTTCCTTAATTCGGTTTATCAAAACATCACGGTCAATGAATATTTGTATCTCGAACTCAGCCTTATCCTTAACCTCTTTCAATGTGTTCTTTATTTTTGTGTAACCCTTCTTTAACCATTCCACAACCTCCTCCTCTTTTCCTTCTATTATTCTATTCAAATTGAATGGAATCACCGTGCCAAATTTCTCTGTCGCCATATCAATAATATGCTGATGGGATGTGACAAGCTCTACCATATCTTCTCTATCCTCAGATTCGTGAGGATAAGGGTGCTCGCATCTATGCACAACAGCACAGATATCCTTAAAAGGGATAGTATAAACCTCTTTGTCTTTTATCCCTATATTTCCAAAACTTATTTTGATTTCATTATTTATCAAACAATAAATATATGTTCCCTTTTTTCCTTTCATTCTCTCTCAATGAGTCGAATGGAGTTTACAACCCACGGCTTTTATTTCTTTCTCAAGCACTTCGCACAATTTCTTATATGCTTTACGTGCATCATTATAATACGCTGGAAAATCTTCTGCTTCTATAAACTTCTCGTAAAAATTCGCATGGAGCGCCTGCGCTCTTTCTACAACAAGTCTGCGAAGTTCTTCATCGCGTAGCGAAATTGCCACTTTTTTAATGAAATCTATGAGAATTCCATGTTTTGGAAGGTTTTTTTCGCAGATCATGCCTAATGCCTTAATTAGTTCTGCAATCGCGCCCCATAGCATCTCTCCCGCATTGGCATAATCTTTCTTAGCTAAAAGTGCATCTGCATTTGCCAAATATTTTTCAGCATTTTTCACTTCTGGCATTTCCCCACCCAATCTCTAAATATCTATCTTATATTTAAATAGTATTCTTTATGCTTTCATAATGAGGATGTGGATGCTCATACAAAAGAGTACGCAGGCCATGGTCCGGTGAAACGAACAGAGAAAGAGTCCATATTGTCAATTTTCTCCAATTCAGCACCAAGCTCTTTATACTTATCCTTGGCTACAAGGCAGGATAGGTTCATAATCATCTGCTTGTCCTTCTCATCCGTCTTCTTCGTCTTCTCCACCTTTATCTCTTCAACATGCTTCTTTATTCTTTCATAGAAATCTTTGAAATAGGGATCTATTCTTGATTCCATCTCTTTCTTTATTGCAATTTCAAGCTTCTGCTCATACATATAAGCAACTCCTGGAGATTTTGAGTTCATCTCCTCTTTTATCTTCCTCACCTCTTCACTTTCCTCTCCAATTTTATCGCTCATTACAGAGGGGATATAAAATATTTGCACTCCGTATTCCTTTTTATCTCTAATCTTCTCAATCTTTTCCATTAGACTATCGAACTCATCGGACATCCATTTCCCCAAAGTTTCCTCAGCAGTGACGTTATCCCCAGGCTTTATTATCCGATCAAAGCCAAACGGGATTATCGTGCCGAGTTTTTCCTCCGCAATGTCCAAAACGTGCTGATGCGTTTTTACCCATCCTTTCACGACTTCGTCATAATCGCTTTTATACGGCTCCGGAGGGCAATTGTGGACGATTGCGGAAAGCCCTTTACAAGGAATTGTATATACCTCATTTCCTTCTATTCCTATCTCCCCAAGTTCTGTTCGCACCGCCACATCCGCTATTCCGTAGAGATACAGACCTGATACATGATCTTCACCTGCTTCTGCTGTTATCGTCAGTTCAGTTTCACCTTCAGCTTCTTCTTTAGCCTCAGCTATCTGAGGCTGAGAAGCTACTTCCTCTAGCTCTTTTGATATCGTTTCTCTTATGATAGACCTTAATCCTGGAAGAAGCTCGGTCTTTACAACCTCTCTTATCTCTTTTTTCGCTTCTCTTATCATCGCTTCTATCTCTTCCCTCACTATTTTCGTAATTATTCCACGAAGCTCGTCTTTCTCGATTATTTTCATCTACAAACCTTTTCTTTGCGTCGTATTCTCCTCCGTAAATGCTTTCTTCTTATAGAAGGCTTAGTTAGCGCGTTATCAGTTTTACAAATGCTGGCTTTACTAATATCGGTTTCTTCAATATTACCTGAGGCGGCGGTGGAACAACGATGCGGTATTCTCCGTCATGTAAGAACACCTCTATTTCCTTACCAACCCATCCAGCCCTGTTTCCTAATGTGTCGTACTCTTTTACGTCCTCTGTGAACTTGGAGTGCTCAAGGAACTGTTTAAAAATCCGCCTTCTATTGCGATTGACACTTCTTTGAGCATTGAGTTCTAAGGTTCCATCGTATTTAATGAGCGTATTAAAAGTTTCGGTTACCTTCTTTCCCTTTTCTTCCCCCTCTAAGATCTCCGCGGTTACAACTACTATATCCGTATCACCGCGAAGTAATCTTGGTCTTTCTTCCCACAAATCGCTTATCTCACGGCATCTATCGTATTTTTCTACGAAGTATCTCTTATCTGTATAGACTTTTACATCCTCTATTCTCGCTTTAAACTTCTTAATTTCTTCTTCTTTGCCCATTTTTATATCCCCTCTTAAGTATCTCTATCCTCTCACCAAACATTCAATGCCACCTTTCCTTTTACAGTCAAATCATAGCCTGGCATGACCCATCCGAGGTATCCATCCCCTATTAAACCATTCAGAATGGATCCGAGATCGCTCTCTCGTATGCCTCTACACTTTGCCTGTCCCCTTCTGAGTACATCATAAAATAAAACAGTGCTCATCCTACGCTTGTTTTTTAACTCGTATACGGTTTCTAAAACACACATCTCTATTTCACTTAGCTCTCTCGGTTCTCTTTCTGTTTCCTCAGCAACTCTTTCCACCCCTCCAAATCTCTTCCGTTTCCCTTCTATTCTCATCTTCGTTCACCCTTTCTCCAATTTTTATGAATTTGTAAGATTCTCTTCCCCACTCTTACTTGACCCTACTCTTTCTCAGGTTCCTTGTATTCTATTCCCCACCATTCTTTCTCTCTAACTCTAACATCCTCACGAACAGGTTTTAAACCATGTCGGACTTCTCTTCTTCTCCACTTTAATCTTCCCTTTCTAATTCTTGCTCTCTCTTTTGGAGTCAATCTTTCTACATCTACACGTTCAGGCATCTTTATTTCACACCCCTTTTATCTCTTTCTTTTCCTGTCAGTATAGCCCCATACTCCTCTGCTACCATATTCCATACTCCTTTTCCACCATTCTTTTCTTTTTTCCGGAAAGTGCTCTTCTATCTCTGGTTCTATATATTCTTCTCCTAAAATATCAGCAAGCACCTTCTTTGCTACTTCTTGCTGTTTACATCGTAACATGACAATACTCCTTCCGTTTTTCGCCTTACCCCTGTCTATATCTACAATAATATGCCCAGGTAACCTACCACGCAATTCCCCCGCTATCTTCTTATAAATAGATGCATCCAATGTCCTGAAAACAGGTGGTTTTGGTTTCATTATTCCTTTTTTTCAACCTCCTTTTTCAATTTAACCTCAAGGATATTGTTTTTGTATATTTCGCTTACTATTTTAGCGGGTCCTGGAAGCACCACTTCCTTGCTATATTTATGATTTTTAGCATTTACAGATATTCTAAGCACATTTTCCATCTTTAATGATATGTCTTCCTCTTCCACACTTGGTAATTCCGCCACTACTGATAAACAATCTCCACCATCAAATACTTCTATAAGTGGTTCTCTTTCATATTTTTGTTTTTGTGCCTCTGAGAGGTGTTGATATGAAATTTTAAGTTTGTTTACCACTTCTTTTATCGCTCTTTTCGCTTTTTCTGGCTCTTCACTCCATAACTCAATTATCCATCTCCCTCCTCTCTTCTTCCTCTCAATTTCTATCATGATTTCCATCTCTAACTGCTTACTTGCTAAAGCTCCTGCTATCTTTCTATACACCTCTGCATCCAACTCCTGAACTATGCTTCCACACTCCTCCATCTTTTTACTTACCATCTTATTCTCTACTAATGAATTCTATCACTGTTAGCTTATCTAATAAAGATTCTAGTTCCTCATATACTGCTCGCTTGATAAAGAGCAGTTTTTCTCTTTGCAGCGTCCCCACAATCGAACGTGCATTCAATATACCATCTCTTTTCCCATTTACGATGCATAACTGTTATTTTACCTCTTTTCAAGTGACTCCCAGCCTTTCTTCCACTCTTTAAACATCTTCTCCTCTAAGATACGCTTAGTGCGTGGTCTTATGCTCAGCATTTATTTCATCTTCCTTTCCAAAATTCTCTCGTATATTCAATCCTCTCATCTTGTAGTTTTTCGATGCCTGATTGCATCTGCTCTGTTTTTTAAGGATGCCCGCTTTTAAGTCTGCAACTCGCCGTATCTTTCTACCTTTTGCCCTTCTTTGCCTCCACTCCCAGATGATTTTTAGAACCTCCTGGAGTCTCTTTGCTTCGGCAGTCCCTATCGCATCCAGTGCTCTGAGCTTCTCCTCAAGCTCTTCCTCAGTAGTTATTTGAGCATCTATTTCGGCAATGCGCATATTACTATTC
>DYFG01000086.1 GCA_020725315.1 Nitrosotalea sp. | reverse complement strand
GGTGAAGAGTTCATGCTTGTACTTCAGAGCTCGCTTCGCCAGCGTTTTCACCGCGTGATGCTTCCATTTCGCTCCTGCGCTACGAACTTCTCCAGCCTCTCCACGAATTCGGCATATACCCTCTCCCGATCCTCACTGTTTTTTAGCGTCTTCTCCGCCTCTTTTGCATCCTCATAAATCTGCGATATTTCTTCGTAGAATTCGAGCGATTCTGGAGGTGGTTTTTTCTTCTCCGTGAGTTCCCTTGCATCCCCTATCAGATGCGACCAGCATTTCTGCTTCCGTCCCGGCGCGCCATCGAACGAGGGATAGAAATCCTGCCCACTCACACCGTCATAGTCCTCACCGAGGACTTTTATTACCACTTTCTTCCCCCGGTTCTTGCTCGTGAGATATAGCACCATCTCCTTTGATACAAAAGCCCAGAGCCACCTGTTCTTCCCATCCACTCGCTGCCCGGTATCATCGTAGTTGCAAATCCGAGATTCCCGCATCTCCTTCTTTATACGCTTGTACTCATCACCGAACAGCTCAGCAGCCTTTTTAAGGTAGTCAACTACTGTTCCTACCGAGAGATGAGCATCATAAGTGTCATTCAAGAGCGTTGCAATCTTGCTCTCGAGCAAATTCAGGGCATATCTCAGGTAAGCAATATAAAGAAGGAAGCGAATGCCGAAATGGCGATTGCCAATCGTCTCCGGGACTTCTGGATAAACGATCCGGTCACAGTGCTTGCAATATCCCTGCTTGATGATGTATTTTATCACAAAAAGGGGTATTGGGATGATTTCTTCTTCATATCTCACCACTACATCCTCCAATTCTTTGAGTTCACCACCGCAGTAAGGGCAAGCCTCAAGCTCGAGGACGATGGTCGTGTCTGCTCTATCCGGGCGTTTGCGTGAGGTTCCCGTGTGTCAAAAAGGGGGACCTCTCTTTTTTGGCTTCTGGTTCGCATATGGACTTCTTCTTCTCTTTTTGGGTGATTTTAAGCCGAAAATCGCCTGCCTTAGCCTCTGTTTCTCCTCCTTTAACTCGTCAATCTCCTCTTGCAACTCGTTGATCTTTGACCCTTTCTCATCGAGTTCCTTATGTAGACGTCTGTTTTCCTCTTTTAGCTCTTCGTTTTCTCTCAGCAATCTATCCCTAATCATTAGATACTCCCTATCCATTTCTCATTTTTGGAGAAGAAGCAACTCTTATAAATAACTTTCGAGAATTAGGGACTAGAAAAACTTTAAAAACCTGAATAGATACTTTCATGTTTATTTTTCCTCTTATCACCTCACCGTGTTTCTCATTTGTAATCTTTACCTCTTTTATGTATAATCGTGGTAGAGAGGAATACCAAAAAGCATTTATATTTGTATACTACTTGCTATTTTAAGGTTAATTAATTTATGTTTTGGAGGTGGGGTATAGTTGAACAAATATAAGATGCAGATATTCAAGGATGTTGTTAAAGAAGCAATAGAACATCTACCAGAGGATAAACTTTCTGAAGTCTTTGATTTCGTAGGCTATCTTTTAGCAAAAGAGAAGATGGAACGGGAAAGAGAGGAAAAATCAGAATTAGACATGGACCCCAAAAAGGATCCTATTCTGAAATACATAGGCACAGTATCAGTTGAACCTTTTGCCCACAAAATAGACGAAATACTCTACGGGGAGCAAGATTGAAACTCTTCATTGATACATGGGGCTGGATTGTATTGAAGAATAAACGGTAGTCCAGACATACTGAGCTTAACGAGTTTTATTTGTCTTGGAGGAACCAAAAGGGTGTTAGCTACACTACCGATTATGTCCTGGACGAAACCTTTACGCTTCTTTTCAGACGGTTGCCTTTCAAGGAGGCTACAGATTCACTGGATTTAATAAATCTTGCTATCAAGGAAGGTTACCTCCGTTTAGAGCGTATTACCGCAGAGCGATTCGAGAAAGCAAAAGGCTTGAGAATAAAGTTTCAGGACAAGCCAAGAATATCCTTTACTGATTTAACCTCAATGGTAGTCATGGCAGAGTTAGGAATCGCCAATATTCTTACAGAAGATAAGCATTTCACCCAGGTAGGAATGGGTTTTCAAAAAATTCCGTAGATATTAAAACCTATTCCTAAGCGATGAGAGAAACCTATAACTGCCGCAAACTCTTTTTCTGCCAGCTTAATTTTTAAATTGTGAATGTAAACCTTTATTCTTGAACCATCACCTACTACAACAAAACTTTCTTTCCCTGTTTCGATATCTATGCCTAAGATTGCTGCTACATCAGTGTGAAATATTGAATAACCTGCACCAGAATCCACATAAGCATCAAAAACTATCCATTCTTCCCCTTTCTTTAATTCTACTGAGATTACCGGTAGATATTTTCCGAAATATTCTGTTTCCATTTTTACTCTTTTATATTTACTCACTCTTAATTCGATAACTTATGTTTCTCGTTATTATGAAAACGTTGTTGCCTTTCTTCGCTAAGCTCTCCGCGATCTTCAACACATGCGTGGAACCACCAACGAAATCACCGGTGTGCGGAACAGGTATATCCGGAGCGACGTAAAGGATGTTCATTTTCTCTTTACTTCTATAGGCTTTTTCTCTTTATCCTCCTTACAGAATCACCCTCAGAACCATTGTCTACAACAATCACATCGTAATTTGGGTAAGTTATTTGATAGAGTGATTCCAAGCATTCTATCTGCGAAGCATTTCTCTGCGAAGCATTTTTGACAGTAGGCGATGCCTTCAAGTTCCCCTTTTCCCAAGCTCAAATTTTCTTGAAGTCTTCCGTAATCTTCTAATGCTTCATTGCTTAAAGGCACAGTCTTTATTGCCGAAATCGCTTTTAGTGGAAAGCTATATCCATACTCCAAAGGCTCAGAAGGTTCATCCCTTATTTTAGGCGTCATTACTGCCCTCTCATCAAAAAGGTGCTTCAGCAAATCAATTGCATCTATTTTTGCAAACATGCTCAGTATATCAGTATCGAAAACTATCATCAAATTCAGACCGCCTCTAAAATTCTCTCCACCTCTTCGTCAACTTCTTCGACTAGAATGCTTGGAACTGGGACTTTAATGCATTTCTCCTTCAGTAACTCCTTGAAATCTTCTATGTTCAACCCACATATCTCAGCGGCTCTCGACAGAGATACTTCCCTTTTTTATACAATTCGATTGCCATATCTCTTTTCAATTCAGGCTTAGTTCTGAGAAGAGCACGCAGGGCATCCTCTATAAGCTCCTTCTTACCTGGGTATCTCCCTATACCAACCAATATTTCATCCAATTTACTCAATATAGTTTTCATAACTATTCCTAAATAGATTATCTATACTTATAAGATTTTCTTATAATTTGGATAAGTAATTTGATATGAAGATCCCAAGCACTCTATCACCTCAAAATTTTCATGGCTATTTTTATAAGCGAATTGATGCATTCCATCGTGTCGTTTGAATTATTTGTTAATCATTTATTCACTTATACGGCGGATAGAACAAATCCCAGGGCTTGTTACATCTCTCGTCATCCTTTCTTCCATTTATGACCTTTGGCACGATCGTCTCATCATTCCACGCTCTTCTCTCTTCATCAGGGTTTTCATAATCATATAGTCTGTTCACAAAATAAACCAGATATGCCCTTTCGTCTCCAATTACCTTGAATCCATGCCAGTAATGACCCGGTATTCTCACCACTTGTACACTATCGCCCGTTGAAACAATTTCATCAAGTTCTTGCGTTTCATCATCATAGGCGCATATCTTTAGTGCACCTTTCAAAACAACAAAACAATCCACCTGCCCTCTTAAGTGGCGATGCCATGCTCTCACCATCCCTGGATAGCTTACCTTCTCTTCTCTCTTTTCCATCTTCCTCCTCTTTTCCTCCAGAAACTCGATGAAATCCGCAACTTCCCTAAGACCCTCCTCTGGTAACAATTTTATTCTCTCTATAATATACTCCCGTTCCTCCATTTTTCTCTCACCTCCTTAGCAGTTAATCTTATACTTTTAAGACCCACTCTATTATAAATTTCCTCATTTAGAATTTCTAATGCCTTATCCAAATCATAGGGTTTCTCCCTTAAGTATCTTGAAGCTTTTGATACATCTAAGGAGGAATCTTTGGGCCTCTTAGCAATCCATCTCATCTCCGCCATTCTCGATGGTATTATTAAATCTCCGTCCAACTCAAATTTATTCGCTATTTGCAAAGCGAAATGGTATCTCGAAACTCTTGTCCCGCCGGCTAAGTGGAACACGCCCTTAAGTTCCCTCTCTGCTATTTCCAACAGCATCTTTCTGCAACAAGGATTGCATGCGCTAATCCTTTTGGTTCACCTTGATAAATGAATTCAATCTTCGCATCCCATTTTCTCGACTTCACTGTCTCCATAACATGTTCTTTATTTGGTCCTGTAATAATTCCTATCTCCTTTGCATCCGCTTCAATTACATCTTCAATGGCATAAAATAGAATTGGTTTATTTGCAACGGGAATTAATTGCTTCTGCTGTGAATATGTTAGAGGGCGAAGCCTTGTCCCATACCCGCCTGAGAGGATTAACCCTTTCATGGAGACTACCTTAATATTTGTATCGCTCTTTTAAATGCTTTCCTTCTTCAATCTTAAGTTTTTACTGATCATGAGGACCCTTAAATCTCCTTCGAGTTTAAACAGCAGCATCAATCAAATCTTCTCCACCATGCCATGCACTCGTCGCTCCTACGTAAACAACCACTTTTTTATCCTTCAAGTGGTATTTTCTTTTGATATCCTCGCCTTCCTCATAAGCTGGTTTGAAAATAGTTGTGTCCACGCCAGCACTTACAATCTCTACTTTATCATGTAACCTCGGATTAACTATTTTTTTAACTATATCCAAAGATTTTATTTGCCAGTTTTAATGATGAATTGCAATACTCTGGATCTAAAAGTTCCACAACGGATGGTACCCTACATAACAATCCTGAAAACACACCTATCCCTTGTGAGGAGCTTCTATCCAGAATAACATTTATTTTGTATTTTTTAAGCAAATAAAGGACAAGAAAGATTAAAATAAAGCGATAAACGAAGAAGTAAGCTTTTTCAATAAAATTGCTGAGAAATTTTCCTTTCTTCTACATTTTTGCTCGATAATTTGCCGCCAATAGGAAAAAACAATCCTCGATAAATCCTCCTCGTGAAAATATTCCTGCTGATTTCCTCATATTTCTTCTGCTCTCTTGACACTCTTCTTGATATTATGAAAACATTGTTGCCTCTCCTCGCTAAGCTCTCCGCTATCTTCAACACATGCGTAGAACCGCCAACGAAATCACCGGTGTGCGGCACCGGAATATCCGGAGCAACATAAAGGATGTTCATTTATTTGAATCGCTTTTTTGCCTATACCTCTTTGCTCCAATAATTGTAACTCCGACAAGCTTTTCACCCTGATAATGGTAGATAACGTTATCCTCCATTATGCTATCGTCCGCCCTTTGCGGTTTCTGAAAGTTTACATACAGGACGTCAACCTCTTCATCGTAGTCTATCCATATACGTCTCGAAGGCATCTTCAACAAGTGTGGAACCGATTCTAAGAGGGTACATTACGCGTTTCTTACAGATTAGCCATGCCTAAATTTTGTCCATATACTGGAGAAAGAATTTCTGAAAAGTCCCATTGTATTTAGCACATCTTAGAGCGAGCATCTGATTTGCCTTCTCGACATACCACCACGCACCTGATCTCTTCAACCGAACATGGCAAATAGTCTTGTTGGATGATCCAATCCCACCACTTCCAACTGGATATCCTCCTTTCTGATAGAACTTATAGTCCACCCTGTCCTTGTTCTCTTTCAAGTAGCCTATAAGACTGTCTATTTCACTCTTTGCTTCTGCACTCCTCGTTTTCATCCTTTCTAACCCCCATATCACTCCGTCACCTCTCCCGAGAACAATCTTATGAGAGTTGCCTCAATCCATTCCTGTGCCCTCTCAGGGTCATGCCCATATTGCACCTCAGCGAATTTATGAAGATGCTCACTCAGGTGATAGTAATCCAGAACTTCCACTGCTTCCGGATAAAGCTCCTTTGCCACTTTCCAGATCCACCTGGCTCCATCAGCTATCACACACAGCCGGATTTCCTTCTCAGGAATCAATCCAGCTTCTTTCACCTTCTTTAGACCCTTTTTCACCTCTTCATTACTCTGAACCTGATGCCAGCTCAGAATATGCTCTATCCTGTTCCCATCCACGAGATAAAACCTGAATCCTTTTGCTTCCTTCCACTCGCCTTCCCAGTTAGCCCTCTTTGCTCTCACTTTCTTCCTGCCTTCTCTCTTTCCTTTTGCCATCTCAAGTCGCGTTGGCACATGAACTCCGTCCGTTGCTAACACCATGATTGGTCTCCACTTCTTTCCTACCCCAACCTCTCGGATCTTTCGTTCGACCTCTTCAGCAGAAGGAGCAACGTCAAGAACATCTACACCCTCACATAAATCCCCGACGACCTTTCTCTTCCATTCCCTCCTCCAGCGTGTTTAACCACTTCTCAAATTGTTCATGAAGCCCATCCCTCCATCCTTTCTCTATCTTCTGCCCATAGAGAAGATCTAATGGCACAGGGAGACATGCACTTATCATCTCATCGCCACTCCATGGCATAATGCAGTACTTCCGAAACTGTGGAGTTCCGAAGATACTATACCCTTTAAACACATTGGTGCGACTACCTATAAGAGATTTTGAAGATATTACGTATTGAATTTGAAAGAGGGGAGAGCCAAGAAAGTGTTGTTTCACTTTCCATACTGAAATGATATAAAAAGTATGATTTTATTCTTATTAAC
>DYFG01000085.1 GCA_020725315.1 Nitrosotalea sp. | reverse complement strand
GATGAGGAAGGCGGGGAAGATCCTGATTATCTCAGATATGGATATCGAGAAGCAGTTGAGAAGATGTTTGACACTTACAAGACGGTGCTTAATGCGGAGAAGCTCTATCTGCAGGATGATGAAAGTGTCTTTGGAGACGTATTCATAGCGTTTCTTTCACTTTATCTGGATGAGATACTTGGATTGTATATGTTCCCCAAAGAGATTCGGAGTTAAGGTTCTAACAGAGGGGACGAACTAAAAATCTGTGAGTCGCTTCTGCCGTAATATCTTGCTCAACACTTCAAAATCTTTTATTCCTAATCGCATCCCTTCGTTTGCGCGTAATCGTGAATGATATAATTCAATGCCTCTTTTTTGGTATCAAACTTCTCGCCTCGCGTTCTAAACGCATCACGTGCGGTTTCTCGCACGACCCAAACGCCAAGAGGAACGGAATAACGAGGATGGATCTCTCTCAACACGATGACGCCTGCCTGCCTTCTCATCTTATGCAGCGCTTCTGCAACGGCTAACCGCGCAGCGTAATATCCACCACCCTCATTCGCTGCATACTGGTTCCTGCCTTTAAAACCCTCGTATTCTTCTACGATCACCGGTCGCTGATAACCTGCATCGTTCCACACCGAACCAGGAAACCACGCTTCAAAGTTCTCGTACTCGAATAATGAGGGCATCAGCAGTATCAGAAAGTGATTGTCCATGTATGACGATTCGTAGACAGCGTAGGAGTCAACAGGCGGGTATTCTTTGAGCTGCGCAGCCAGCTTCTTGAAGATGATATCATCAGTCGCTGTGATACCCCATCTCGTCGGAACCATTTTTTTGAGCACTATGTAGTCCTAACGCACCTGAGGAGAGTATCATCGCCACCTTGTACACATCTAATCCGAGGTCGTACAGCCCATGAGCAGCTTCACGAGCTTTGAGTTCATCAGCAACAATGCGATCAACTTTCTTTGGTATCTTCGGATTCTCCGTGACGTGCATTCTTTCCACATTCACACTTGCTCCTATCGGTCGCAGGAGATCAGAAAGTTTGACATCTGAATCCATTCCTTCAAGTATCGTCATTGGGCCCACTCTTACGCGGGGATAACCTATTCGGCCAACGAAGATGGACGTTGAAGGACCGAAGAACTCCTTTGTATCGCTGAGTTCACATTATTCTGCGGGGCCTCCTCTGCTCTTTTTATGCTTACCAGTAGTTCAATTACACCGGTAAATAGTAACTGAGGTAACCGCATATCTCTTGATACTTAGTTGTAGCTCAGCACATAACTAAGTTCACTTTAAGGAGATTGAACAAAAAATAAAAAGGGGAAAGTTTGTATAAGCCATATTCCCCCTTATCTAACATTATGTTTTATTCTACTGCTTGCAGGATGTCTTCCGCTTTCACTGTCTTCCTTCCAGCATGCATAGCGAGGCTTACCGCTTTTCTCGCTATTTTCTCGCCATATGCTTCTAACAGACTCACCAATTCCTGACCTGCATCTTCACTTACTCTTTCCGCTCCTGCATTCCTAATTAACCTCGTTACAGGTGCTATTGGCAGTTCAGCCATCTTTATCACCATGATACGGTAATAAGAGGGTATATATAAGCTTTTCGGTTATCTGGCTTCTAAAATATCATTAAAGTTGGTGAAAGCGCTGAAGAAGGGCAGAGTGAAGAAAGAGAGAGATTAAAATAAGTTGGGAGAGTGCTCGGTAACGGAGAGAGTATTGCGCAGATTTCTTTTTCCCCGCTCTCATCTTCGATTTAGCTCTTAAAAGAAGCAGAAAAAAAATAAACGTATAAACTGAGGCTAATTAAATCGGTACTTCAATTGTTGGATTCGGAATTACCAAAAGAAATAAAAACGTGTAAGAATAGAAAGAAATGATGGCGAAAAAGGAGAGAAGAAAGAGGGATAAAAATAACGGGAGATGGCTAAGAGCGATAATAGGCATATTATTGGCCTTGATAATGCTCGGTTCGGTGATTGCGACAATGATGCAGATGTGAAGAAGTTATGTATATAGTAGTGCCAAATTTGGATATACACTATTACCGAGAAAGTGTAGTTAAAATTGAAAAGAGATAAGAAGGATTGGGGAGTTAGAGAGGAGTTCGTACCAGGAAAAGCTGATGAAAGGACCATAGAGTCTCTTATTAAAGATTTGAAGGATGAGGACTTAGTAGTTCGCGAGAAAGTGACAGAGGCTCTTATTACGGCAGGAGAACCAGCAGTAGAACTTCTTATTGAAGCTTTGGGGGATGAAGAATGGATTGTCAGGGAAAAGGCTGCAACAGCGCTTGGGAATATAGGGGATAAAAGGGCTGTAGAACCGCTTATTCATGCCTTGAAAGACCAGGAGGGCAAAGTTCGGGAGAGATCGGTAGATGCTCTTGGGAATATAGGGAACAAAAATGCGGTAGAACCTCTTATTCAAGCTTTGAGGGATGAAGAATGGATTGTCCGGGAAAAGGCTGCGATAGCTCTTGGAAGAATGGGAGATAAACGAGCAATAGAAGCTCTTACTCAAGCTTTGAGGGATGAGGATCGCGGAGTTAGGGAGGAAGCGGCGATAGCGCTTGGTACTATAGGGGATGAGAAAGGAGTAAAACCTCTTATCGAGGCTTTAAAAGACTGGAATTCGAGGGTTAGAAGCGAAGCAGCAAAAGCGCTCGATAAATTGGGATGGGAAGCGCGTGATAATGAAGAGAGGATTTGGATGCTGATCTCGAAGGAGGAATGGGATAAAGTAATAGAAACAGGGGGAAGAGGGTTAAAGCCTCTTATTCAAGTCCTGAGGGATGATAATTTGAGTATCCGGGAGGAGGCAATAAAGGCTCTTGGAGAAATGAGGGATAAACGGGCAATAAAACCACTCATTTATGCGCTTAAAGATGACTACGGGTATATTCGAGAAGAAGTGATAAAGGCTGTTGTTAAAATAGGAAAACCTGCGGTAGAACACCTACTCCTTGCTTTGGATGGAGAGGATACCGATATTCGAGCGGGAGCAATGATAGCTCTCGGAGAACTGGGGGATGAAAGAGCAATTGAACCGCTCATTCAAGCTTTGAACGATGAGGATTGGAACGTTCGAGAAGGAGCGGTAGAAGCCCTGGGAAGGATAGGAGGAGGAAAAGTGATTGAACCGCTTACGCATGCGTTGAAAGACGAAGATCCGGATGTTCGATCGAAAGCAGCAGCTATTCTCGGAAGGATAGGAGATGGAAGAGCGGTGCGCCCCCTCATCCAAGCTTTGAAAGATGAACATTGGAGGGTGAGGAGGGAAGCGGCAGAGGCGCTCGAGAAGTTGGAGCGAGGTGAGGGGTAAGCTGATACGAAGACTTAGAGAGAGAAGGCGAGAAGGAGGAAGACGAGGTGGATGTGAATGGCACATTGAATGTTGTGTATGCTGCGAAGGAGTGCGACGTGGAAACGGTGATTTATGCATCTTCGAGTTCTGTTTATGGTGATACGCGGGAACTGCTGTAAGAAGCAGAGATTCCGGGAGGTTGTGTCACGGTACATACAGAAGGAAATTGTTGGAATATGATTATCAAATCCAAGAATGAGCGAAGAAAGATTGAGAGACAATTAAACGGAAAGGAAGAAGAGATAAAGAAAGTTATCCTAGCTTTACCTTTCGAGATTTTATATGCAGGTGTGGTTGGTAGTTCGGTAGTGCGAGAGGGTAGAGATGTGGATGTAGTTGCGATATCAGAGGATGATGAGAAACCTATGTTCTTTCACGAAGGGAGGGTTTCAGTGCTTTTGATGGGGAAGGAATGGTTATCCTATGAGAAGCATGAGGAAATACCAATCGGGCTTGTTCCAAGCATACTCTTCAAATCTATCAAGCTTTCTTTGCCTATTTTTGGAGATAAAGGTAGGTTTTTGGAGATGCTACCAGAGATAAGAATTAGAGAGGTGGATTTCACGAATATAGAGATAAAGAAGAGGAGATATGAGCGAAGGGATAAAAAGAATTATTTAGTCGCTTTGATATTCGAGGAATTATTGAGGTCGGGAGATTTAAACGAATTCGAGTTTGACAATGTTCGACTTGCGAAGAAACTCGGGTTGAAGGAAATAGCGGAGGAGCTTGCGAAGTTTTAATGAAAGGAGATAAACAGTGCGAAATAAGATAAGGGTGGTAATTATAGCCCTTCGAAGAAGTTCCTTTCCGGAGTTAGCTATTTTACGATAAGGCTTTCGAATGCTCTTTCTGACGCAACGGATGTCGAAACGATACTTTTCAGAAAGATGTTACCCAAACGATTATTCCCGGGTTGGAAATGAGTTGGCGAGGAACTTACAACAGAAAACTTTGATAAAAGGGTGAACGTTTACGAGCTACTCGATTGGTATAATCCTGTCACGTGGATGAGCACTTTTAGAATCGCCAAAGAAGCAGATGTAATAATATCATCAATTGTTTCAAACCCAAAAACCCCTGACAAAATTCATTTTCGGTTTTAACATGATAATTTAAGAATTCTTTTCCGGTTTTAACCTCAAAAATTCCAAATCCTAAGCATCAAATTAAGCCCTTACAGGGCTTGCGGGGTCGTGGGCAGAGCCCACGGAAACAAATCCAAATATCTAAGATCAAAATACAAAACAAACCTTTCTAAAGAAAGTTTTACCAAAGAACTCTTCGCTATTTCTGTCATTGGAATTTTGGTATTTGATTAAGCCCTTACAGGGTTTTCGGGGTCAACGGGGCAGAGCCCCGTTATGCGGGGTCGTGGGGCAGAGCCCCACATGTTTAGGATTTCGGATTTAGAGTTTTGAATTTCTGTGAAAAAGCAGAAATCTTTTTTGTCCGCAGGATAAATTGATGCAACAATTGATGGGAAGAATAATCTTTGATGAAAAAGAATGTGATGTGCTTGTAATCTTATCTACTTCATCAGATGTGCTAATAGGAACTTCTTTATTGAAGGTAAAAACTCTGTTCATAGACTTCATTGAACGCAGAGTTGAGGTAAAAGATAAGGTAGTATGAAAGCGTTACTAAATTTCAAGTTGGATGTAAGGGGTATTAAAAATGATAGAACCAGTTTTTGAGCTTATGCCAATTGGGAGGACATTCCTTGAGAGGCGTATTCATAGGTATGATATTCATAAAACCGCATATATCAGCAGGGGAGTTAGAATAATTTATAATGAGAAAAGAAGGAAGGGGCAATTAACGATGAAGAGATATTCTTGGGTGGGAGTGGATTGCATTTTGGATATAACGAGGAGCATAACCATAGGGGAGTACGTGCAAATTGCACCTAGGGCAATGATATTTACACATGACAGTTCAATGAGTAGAAGGGATCCTGAGGAGGGCGAGGTAATAATAGAAAGGTAATTGTTTAGCTAACCACAAGATTACACATAAGCCCTGAAAGGGCTTATGTGAAATCTCGTGGTTTTTTACATCAGCTATACAAATACATAGAAAGTAATGTATATATAGGAGCAGGAGTAATAATATTACATGGCGTTAGAATTGGTAAAAATGCAATCGTGGGTGCAGGCGCGGTTGTTACAAAGGATGTCAAGGCAAATACCATCGTGGGTGGGGTACCGGCGAAGGTGATTGGGAGGAGACACTATTAATGAGAAAAATTATTAAGATTATGGTTTCAAAGGTTTTAAAGCCAACGATTATTAGAGTAAGTTTGGAGGATCCAATATATTATAAATCTAAGAAATTACCCAACAAGAGATTATGAGATTATCGTAAACGAACGAGTGATAGAGATCCCTTTTGTCTTTCAAAACATGAATCTTGAAAAAACTCAAAAATACTTGAGATTGGATGTCCAAATAGCCTATTATCCATTGAATTAGCAAGTTTAGGTGGGTGCATTACCTGATTCTTACAATTAAGAGTAACCTTATAAAAAGGTTATGGGTTCGATAGTTGGAGTGGAAAATAGCCTTATTTAAATATACTTACCATTACAGTACTTCCGAACTATGGCGTCAATATAGGGTTGGATCTTGAGGTGGTTTGGAGCAGAAAATACTGGTTTATGTGATTTATTATGGCCCATAAATCCCAGAATGGTCACAATCAAAAATGTTTTTTTATAGTGGAACATATCACTACATTATGACATACATCAGAAAGTTTAAGCGAAAAAACAAGGATGGCACAATTAGGACATATTATGGTGAAGTGGAATCTATGAGGGTTGGAAACAAAGTTGTTCAGAAATATATTCGTTCATTAGGCACTGATCCCAACACTCCATCCAACTTTCAAATTGAGCCAGTGCATTTCTCGTACCTTGCAGTACGGCTTATGCAGGGCGATCTTACACCAAACGAGGTTTTCGAAATGCTGGAAGGCATGGGTCAGCCAGTCAGAAGAGAGTCCCTTGAACGTATCGGAATCTACTATGATTTCGAAAAAAAACGTACTCTATCTACTTATTCTACAAAAAGAGCTCAAAGAAGTCAAAGAACGATGTGGAAAATGCGGCGAGAAACTCTATGCACAGAAGACAAAGAAAAGAATAGTCCAAACCCTTAGTGGAGAAAGAATCCTCAAGACACGTTTCAAGTATTGTAAAAGGCACGGCACATCAAACCACGCATTGATCTCCATTATCAACAGAATATGCCCTTCCGGTTACGCCTTTGATAGCAAGGTAATGATCGCAGTGGGAATACTGCGATGGTTCTTTAACCTCCAGAGGGAGGAGATTCAACTGCTCTTGGCTGCACGGGGCACCAAGATATCTACCGGGGAGATATCTAATCTCTCAGAGGAGTTCTTAATCAGGTTCTATGCCCTGCATAGAAGGCATATTCCTCGGATAAAAGCTCTCTTTAACAAAAATGGGGGT
>DYFG01000084.1 GCA_020725315.1 Nitrosotalea sp. | reverse complement strand
AGTTTGGACCTGAAGGCGATGCTAAGGGGAAAAGCTAGTGGAGCAGGTGTGGAGGAGATAAGGAGGTTTTTAATGATATTTGAAGTTGAGAGGGAATACGAAGAATCTGAGGGTGTAAAGGTGTTTCTGGAGATGCTGAGGGAGACGAGATATTCTTATCTGATAGAGGATGTGAGAGAAGAGTTAGACTTGATCGAGATGGAGAAGAAGGTTGATGAGGCGGTGTTCAAGAAGGGGAAAGAAATTTCTATAATAGAAACGTTTGGCTTGGGTCCTCTAATAGGTTTTTTGGTGATGAAAGAAGCTGAAATAAGAAACATAAGGTTGATAGCGAAGTTGAAGGAGGAGGGATTTAGCCCGGAAAAGATGAAGGAATTACTGGTATGCTTATAAAAGAGAGGAGTTCAAAAGCTTTAAAAAGGAGGATGAGAGCTCCTATAACTAAAGCAAGCATCGCACACATTGTTGCAATCCACGCTAAGATGTAAAGTCTCACCCGGTAATCCTCTTTCTCATCGAGTAATCTTTTCATCAGGAAAAACAGACCATTCTCCCTTCTCCTATTCATCCCTTACCGCTTGCACCTCCAAACATTCTTATTAAGCTGTAAATAGCTATAACAAACCCGAAAAGTGCACCTATTACAAGACCAAAAATACTGAGAGGAGTCACTTCGTTAAGCCTTCCCCCACCGAGATAGTACCCGATGAACGCACATACCGCAATCGTAAGTGCGAGATCAAAGCCTGCCCCTATCGCTCTCAGCCAATTTATCTCCATCTCTTTTCCTCTTTTTACCAGAGCAGTGAAGCCTCTCGGGCATTGTAACCCGAAGCGAAGTATCCCTGTTTTTAGAAAAGCTTTATCAGATTTAAATCCGTTATTCATACCGAAACGGCATCCACAACGTCATACAATTCATCGTCGCTCATTCGTGAGAGCTCTTCTCCCATCAGCACTCTATAAGACTACCGCTAATTCCTAATTGCTCGGCAATCGCTTTCGCAGTCTTCGCATGGTCACCGATAATCATCATTACTCGGATTCCCGCACGGTTACATTTCTGGACGGCTTCCATCGCTTCTTCCCGGGGTGGGTCAATCATCCCCTGAAGTCCGAGGAACGTCACCCCTTCCAAATCATCAGCATTGAGTTCCTGTTTAGCTCGAGGCACCAGCTTATATGCCATATCCCCTTCTTTCTCTTCATCCTCGACGAGTGTGGCGTTGTTGCACAGGTAACCTGCTCTCAAAGTTTCAATAAGCTCTTTACCCTCTTGTTCTGGATTAATTGCGCTATTCCCGAGGAAGAACTGTCCCTTTGGTTCATAACCAACACCACTCACCTTGTATTCCTTCCCGCCGGCGTAGATACTCGATACCGTCATTTGATTTTTGGTGAGTGTCCCGGTTTTATCGGTGCATATAAATTGCGTGGAATCTATGATACAAAGTTTTGATTTCAAAATCCATCTAAAGGTGTTTATTATAGTCAATCCCTCCTTAAAATCTTCTGGTAAGTTCACTATTTTATTCTTGTCAATCCCTATTTCTTCAAGGGCTTTCAAAGCATCTTCTTTTAATGTCTTCCTATAGTACTCGGATTTGATTGGCATTGCTATAAAAATTTCGTCTTCCTCAGTAGCGTTATTGATTTCACTTTTATTCCAAGAATTTTTATCCATGCTTTTCTGCATTTCTTTGACTATCCGTTCGATATCGCTATCGTCCACAAAATACGGAAGACCTTCAAAACCAGCTATAAGTGATGAGATAAAAGAGCCTTCTCCACTCCATGCTTTTGCTCTTGTCCATTCTTCTTTATTCCAAATAGCAAAAGTATTTTTATGCCAATCTTCTCTGAAAGGTAAAGCCAAAAAAGCTCCTAGATCCTGTTGTAATAGTTCTGAAATTTTTGTGCAATAATATCCCGAAAATACTCTACAAGAACTATTTTTTATTATTGGAGATGTTATTCTTTCTATTTGCAATTGTATGGATTGCTGAGTAGAGCTTATAGGTGGCTTCTCCGTTATTTGTAACGGTTCACTCGGCGAAGAGAGCAGTATTTCCTCTATCCTCTCAGCATCAATATCTACACCCCATCTATCACGTAAGGGATTTTCAAAGCGGGAGTTAACAAACGATTTAAGATAAGCGTTCTTAGAATTACATCTTTCTGCCTATCCGTGGGATGAGAGTCGGGAGCATGAAATATATTGTTCCTAAACAAGTTGTACCGATATTTTTCCCATGAAATAAACTTTTTATTAAGGTGTCATGCAGGTATAAATAATCGTATATCAGATAGATTTACAGGACTTTTAGAGCTTTCCCACCCTTTTAACAAATGGTATAAACCCGCACAGCACAGAATGAGTTCTGCTGAGATAAGAAGAAGTCCAGCTCCATCTCTTTCAATCCTTGTATTGCTTCCTTCGATTATTCTTGCCCTCTGCTTCATATAATTTGACCTCTCAACCGCGAGACTAATATCGACAAGCCGGCGAACATTTATTCCATCAAGATACACGTGTTTTTTCATCGCCATTACTCTCCCCCCGGGGGTTGGTTCTTCTCTGAGTAGTTTACCCACCTTATTCAGGAGGGGTATCTTCTCTCTGAGCCTCTTAAGCCTCCTTTTTCCAAATTGTTTCTTAGGCTTGTGATGAATTCTTCCCGCAGCCACAACGCCATGACTTAAGAATACCATTCCAGCAGCTACACCGCTGGTAGTATGAGCTTTCTTGCTCCTCTTGAAGATAACTTAGAACACAATCACGCTTTATTTTCATGAAAGGAAGTACAATATCTGGAAATATAATCTTTTGGTCTACCAAAAAGGGTCAATTTCAGAAATATAAAAGTTTATTTCGTGAGAATTTTATCGGTAAAACCTGTGTACTGTCTCTTCGTAGATCGGCGTCTCTGAAAAGAGGGTTACCAACTTATCTGCAGAAATCTGTCTCCTGTCAAAATCCTTGCGCAGCGCCCCGAACCGTTTTGCCACATTTAAAAGCTCCCATTTAAAGAGAAATGAGTTCTTTAACGCCCTTTCTAAGAGCACTTGGACATACTCAGGCTTAATTGAGTTTAATGTCTGTTTCACGGCTTCTCGCTTCATCCTCCTTCCAGATTTCAGTTTTATCCGATACGGATCGATTTCCATTAAAATATCCATGCCGAGTCGCGCGCCGAGTAACGTTATGAGTACTCTTCCAAACGACTCGTTTACCAGATGCCCAAAGCACGTGTTTATTATCACTTCTCTCTCATCATCCGCTATTTCCACAACCAGTTCCTGCGCCGTGGGTACCTCATACCCACGCTCAATCTGCTCTGTTATCAATTCGATGAGCGTCTCAAAGCAATCTGCATTCACACTATATTCCTGCTCCAGCTCCTTCTTCAAATCCGAAATCCGACCATGAGAAGTGATAAAAGAAGCGATCTTAGCCCGTAAGTTACCAACGTCTTGTGCGATTTCAAACGGAACGGGTATTTCCTCACCTTCCCAATTCGGTATCTCACCTTCTCGTCTCACACCCGGCTCCACCTTGAGTCACGCTCCTTCTTCCTCAAGCTCGATGTCGACTATTCGCCATGTCTCACCCTTTGCAACAAATAACGCACCGGGATCCGCAAAATTGAGCACAAAGCGCTCATCCAGCAGGCAGATGAGCTTCCCCGTCACGATATCATAGACCTCAACCTTCCGCTCATCTGGTATCATCGAGAGATTCTCATAATAATAGTTCCGTGTGCTTTTACTCCGCCATATCCACTCTCCATCTCGTTTCACCAAGCCTTCCTCTGCTAACTGCTCTATCACACGCATCATTGCCTCACCCGAACTATTCCTGAAGGGATATGTCCGTTTTAGCAATGCATGGAGTTTATCCACCGAAATCATGCCAAAATCCAGGACCACACCGCATATCTGGTTCGCCATGACATCCAAAGAACCCTCTTTCAGCCGAATATCCTCAATTTTCCCTTCCCGTGCTCGCTTTACAATCACCCCCGATTCCGCCATATCGTCGGGAGTAAGCGCGATGATCTTGCCGTTAGAGGTCGCGTGCACAAAGTGCGAGGCACGACCAACCCGTTGCACTAATCTCGTCACTTCGCGTGGTGAGGCGTACTGGATAACCATATCAATCGAGCCGATGTCAATGCCGAGTTCCATCGAACTGGTGCAAATAAGACCTTTTATAACGCCCTTTTTGAGGCTCTCCTCCGCTTCTATCCGCATCTCCTTTGAGAGTGAGCCGTGATGCACACCGATTAACCCGCTTTCAAACCTATTTAGACCTCTATCTCAACTGCTTTTGTGGAGACCGTATTCACCACCTGCATCGTCTTACGACCTGCGAAGAACTTCGCTACGCTTTCCGGATTGCCAATCGTTGCGGAGAGACAAATTCGTTGAAAATTGCCAGCGAGTTCAACTATTCGCTCTAACGCTACTGCAAGCTGCGTACCTCGTTTAGAATTCGCTAATTCGTGTACTTCGTCTATTGTCACATGCCTCACGGATTTCAAATGTTCTCTCAACCGTGCACCTGGAATGATCGCCTGTATCGTTTCCGGCGTGGTGATAAGTACATCAGGGGGCTCTAAAGCCTGCCTCCTCCTTGCATACATGCTGGTGTCCCCATGCCGTACCTCGACCGTAATGCCGAGTTTTTCACCCCAGCGCTCTAATCGTGAGAGCATATCTCGGTTTAACGCACGTAAAGGTGTTATATAAAGTGTGTAGAAACCCTTCTTCGCTCCCTTGAGCGTTTTGTATTCCAGTATCCGGTGAAAGATGGGTAAAACAGCGGCTTCGGTCTTACCTGAACCCGTAGGTGCTATGAGCAACACGTCTTCCCCCTCTAAAATGAGTGGGATACTCAATTCCTGTGGTTCTGTGGGAACAGCAAAGGTATCTCCTAATACCGCTTGAATCCCGGGGTTGAGCAACGAGAATGTGCTCATGTGGTTTTTCATCGGAAATTTTACTTTAACTATAGCTGTGAAGAACAAAAAGTTTGGATGGACGACGGTACAAAAGACATGATCGATTTAAAGCTTCTAAGAGATGGTAACCAAGCTTTTAAAGCGTGATTGCATACCTACCTCTATCTAAAATTTTTAGGTGAAGGTAAAATGAGCATAGAAGTAGACGTCACAATAAAACTGAAACATGGGGTTGCAGACCCTGAGGGAGAGAACACCAAAAAAGCATTGAACCTCCTTGGTTTTAAAAGGGTGCGTGGTGTAAAATCGATGAAAACCTTTAGAATAGAGATAGAGCCAGAAAAAGCAGATGGTGAAGAAGAAGAAGAGGTGAAAAAGGAGGTCGAAGAGATGTGTCGAAAACTTCTTGCTAACCCGGTAATACACGAGTATGAAATACAGGTGGTGAAGAGCGAACGCCGGTAAGCGTGAAAAACGCCACCTTTAATATTACCCAATCTTATGTAACGAGTGGGCATAGGGGGAACGTTCAGTGGAATGGCAGAGATAGACCCATGGGGTGTTTTGGATATAAAGGATTATACAAGGCTCTTTGAGGATTTCGGTATCTCCCCTTTTAAGGATTTACTTGACCAGATCGAGAACCCGCATCTCTATATGCGGAGGGGCATAATCGTTGGACATCGTGGTTACGAGGACGTGCTGCGAGCAATGAACGAAGGGAGCACATTTGCCGTGATGAGCGGGTTCATGCCCTCAGGGAAAGTTCATCTTGGTGGTAAGATGGTGATGGATGAGATCATATGGCACCAGCGCATGGAAGGCGACGCATTTGCATGCATCGCCGATATGGAGGCGCATTCGGTTAGAGGCGTCTCATGGAAGCAGTGCAGGGAGATAGGTTTAAACGAATACATCGTGAGCCTTGTAGCACTGGGTTTTGATATAGAAAAGGGGCATATATACTTCCAATCGGAGAATAAAAAGCTGCTTGACCTTGCTTTTGAGATCGGAACAAAAGCTATCTTCAGCGAACTAAGTGCGATCTACGGGTTCCATAGTGATGTGAAAATAGCACACATGATCAGTGTGCTGGTGCAGAACGCGGATATATTGCAGCCCCAACTACGCGAATACGGCGGGCCAAAGCCTACTGTCATTCCCGTCGGCGTTGACCAGGACCCGCATATACGGTTAACTCGTGACATCGCATCGCGAATGAGAATGTTCCTGGTAGAGAAGCGATTGGATAAGGACCTCAACCCGTATATAAGCATAAGAGCGAAGAATAAACCCTTACAGGTTTTTCGGGGTCAACGGGGCGAAGCCCCGTTTGCGGATAGTGGCGCATTGGAAGAGATAGCTAAGAGAATAGAAGGTCAGAAGAAAGTCTATGAGATGCACATAGACATATTCAGCATCGAAGAAAGCGAGAGTGAGAGCACTATGCGAGCAATCGAGGAAATAGTGAGGGATGTGGAGCTTGGATACGGCGGATATGGCTTCTTTTTACCAGCCGCCACGTATCACCGATTTATGCAGGGATTAACGGGCGGAAAGATGTCCTCAAGCGTCCCGGAAAGCTATATCGCGCTCACTGAACCGCCTGAAGACGCTGCGAAGAAAGTGCTCCAGGCGAAGACGGGTGGAAGAGTGACGGTTGAAGAGCAGAAGAAACTCGGTGGGGTACCGGAAGAATGCACGATTTATGAGCTCCTGATATCACATCTCATTGAGGATGACGATTACGTAAAAGAACTGTTTGAGGAATGCAAAAGCGGGAAAAGGCTTTGCAAAGAATGTAAGGTACAGACGGCTGAACTCATGGTTTCCTTCCTAAAACGGCATCAAGAAGAACGAGAAGAAGCGAAGGAGGTTTTGAGACAGCATGAAATTTATAAACAGTGGTTCCGATGAGCGATACTGGTATTACAAAACATCAATTGTTGCATCAATTTATCCTGCGGACAAAAAAGATTTCCGCTTTTCGA
>DYFG01000083.1 GCA_020725315.1 Nitrosotalea sp. | reverse complement strand
AAAGACTTCTTCACCCGCGGAAAAGAGTATATCCTCAGCAAATTAACTTGAAAAACCTGAATAGATACGTATTTCCTTATTCTTTCCCTTCTCACCAGCATGAACATATAGTTCATCCAATTCTCCAATCTCTCAAAGCTTGATACCCTGAGCATACTTCGAAGCTGTTCCTTGAGCCTCATGGACAAAATTCAACAAGGAATCATAATCACGGTCCAATTCCTGTGCAATTTTGTAGCTTGACTTTACCTCCTTCTCCTTCAAGATATAGAACTTCTCTTAAGGTGAAATTTATGAAATTCTAAGATCGTGCCTGTGAGATCGTTGAAATACCATCCTCATTCCATGCAGTTATATTTCATTGGAGTAGAGCCATCATTCCGGATATTCGATGATCCGCAGTGGGGACATTTAACCCCTTCCTTCTTTTGCTTCTCAAAAACTCAAAGCAATCCTCAAGGCGATGAGGAAAACTTATCTCACCGCATATTGATCCATCTTTTCCTCACGAATATTTCTTTACCTTGAGACTATATCTCAATTCTCCGATAATTTAAGTGGAGTAGCAATTTCTTTTTCATCAGAGTTTTTATGGGTTCGATTACTTTCGACGTGCGAGACATCGAAGGGGATAGAACAAGCGGTGTGAGAACAATACCGGTAGTTTTCGGGAGGCAAAAAACAAAAAATCTGCTTCTCATCTTGAACTCAACACTCATACCCTGGCTTGCATTCTCTTATCTCTCAGGCTTTTTCCACCACTATCTCTTCGTGTTAATCTTCGCCATTGCATATGGATACTGGTATATCTTACATTTCTGTAAGCTCGAAAAGATAGGTGAATCATTGGATGTGCTCGTTGACGGCGAGTGGATACCCGTGGTAATACTATCCGCCGCGGTTACTTTGTTCTGAACTCAGAGGAATAAAAGCTGCTAATCGTATATCTCGAGCGCTTTTCCTGCAACTTTTAAATGTCAAACCCTTCTTTTCAACTATATGACACAGCGCAGGTGCACCGTCTGCAACAAACAGGCGTTGTATAGATGCACGTACTGTGGCGATACCCTTTGCAAGGCACATCTCACGCCTGAAATGCACTGGTGCGTCGGAGTTGAAGAATATAAACGAGAAGTCCAGAGTACTTCTTCTCTTCCCTTTGAAGACAGACCAGAACAGAGAGGATGGAGCGTAGAGAAGGGTGGTCATACAAAAACTCATTTTGGCATCTTCTCCGGTAACTATTCGTTCTTGCTTTTATTTCTCATCTCCATCTCCTTTATTTTGCAATTACTCATTCCCGGCTATACGAGGCAATTGGTGCTGATTCCACCACTTGTATTGGAAAAACCCTGGACATTAGTAACGCATATCTTCCTCCACGGAAGCTTCGAGCACCTCTTCTTTAATATGCTCTTCTTCGTCTTCTTTGGCCCGGTACTGGAACGAAAGATCGGAAGTTCCAAATTTCTGCTTATCTTTTTCCTTTCGGGAATTTTCGCCGGAATTGGATGGAGTTTAACCTCTGTTAACTCTGCATTGGGCGCAAGCGGAGCATTGAGCGGGATATTCGCCACTCTCGCAGTGCTGATGCCGAGGATGAAGGTATACTTATTCTTTGTAATACCACTGGAGATGTGGATAGTAGCTTTTATTTTCCCTCTCTTCTATGATGTTTTACCGATTTTAATGGGTTCACCAGACGGAATCGCACATACCGCGCATTTATCTGGACTTCTTTTTGGATTGCTCGCAGGAATGAGTTTAAAAATGAGCTCTGCCCGGGTATAAATGCCAACCACCAACCTATTTATATACCCACCCTCCTCCTATTTATGAGATGCATCTCAAAATTGATATGAGTGAGAGAAAGATGAGCGTGAACATCATGGTTTCGTTACGGAAGCTCGCCTTGTTAGGTGCGATAGCACAACCGATCAAGTTGTCTTCCGGTCATTTCGCAGAAGCGATTAAATCAAGCGTACAAACCGCAGCGAGGCGACTTCAAGAGCTTGAACGTGAAGGTCTCGTGCATAGAAGAATCATAGCGGATGGGCAGTGGATAATGCTCACAAACAAAGGAATAGAGCAATTAAAGAAAGAATGTTATGAATACCAGGAGATATTTTTCTCCAGAACGGATATCGAGGTTGAGATCGCTGGACGCTTGATCACCGGTCTGGGAGAGGGGAAATATTATACAGCACTGGAGGGGTATAAAAGGCAATTCGAGGCTAAATTAGGCTTTATCCCGTTTCCCGGCACGTTAAATCTCAGCCTGGAAGCACAAAGTAGAGCAGCACGGAAGAAGCTGGATGCGCGAAAGGGAATAGAAATAGAAGGTTTTGAGTCAGAAAAGAGAACCTTTGGCGGTGGCAAGTGCTTCCTCTGTAAGATAGTAGAGAAAGAAGCGGGAGGAATTAAAAGCGCGGTTATCATTCCTGACCGCACACATTATCCCGATGATGTTCTGGAGATAATTTCGCCGGTTTATCTCAGACATGAACTTCAACTGAAGGACGGAGATGAGGTAAGAACCAAGGTGGTGATATGAATAAATATGAACACTATTAACATTCCCAGGTCAGTAAAGAGGGGTATAGAATCGATAAGAAAGGGAGAACTTGTATTAATATACGATGCAGAGGAGAGAGAAGGCGAGACAGACTTTGTACTACCGGCTTCTTCTGTGACACCAAAAAAAGTCGCTTATTTTAGAAATGAGGCTGGCGGACTTATATGCGTTGCTATTCATCCCGTTGCCGCAGAGAAGTTTGGGCTTCCACTCATGAGTGATATCCTGAGAAACGTGAATGACACCTTCGCTCCTCTCAGAAGATTAGTGGAAGAGAAGGGCGATCTTTCATACGATAAACGTTCTTCTTTCTCCCTTTGGGTGAATCATCGTGCTACATTCACCGGCATAACGGATAGAGACCGGGCACTGACGATAAAAAAGATAGGAGAAGCAGTGGAGCGAGTATTAAACGGTAATGACAATTCTTATGATTTTTATACCGAATTCCGAACACCCGGGCATGTCTCACTATTACGAGCTGCGGATAGGCTGCTCGATGAGAGGAGGGGGCAGACAGAGCTCTCCGTGGCATTAGCGGTGCTTGCAGAGATATCCCCTGCAATGGTCATATGCGAGATGTTAGACACCGAATCTGGTGGTGCTCTTTCCAAGGCTAAGGCAATGGCGTTCGCTTCGGAACATGACCTCGTATTCATGGAAGGGAAGGAGATAGTAGAAGCGTTTCATTCGCGCTTCGCACCTTTTGAGTTAGAATAAGCCCATTAATAAGACAACTTTACTCAATCTTAAATATAAGTTTTTGTCTTCCTTCTTCAATTGCTTTTTCCTTCAAAATTAACTCATTTATCTCCTCTGTACTATTTACATGCAGGCCCCCGCAGGGAATGGGGATATAATGTCCAATTCGAGACCATCTAAAGCCTTTCCTCTTTTCATCTTCAAAAGTTTTAATTTCTAACCCTTTCTTGTCTCTCAAAGTCGATAGGTTGCCATGCATTAAATCTTCCCAATACCCCAAACGGTATCGATGGATGGGGCAATCTACTAAGGTGCCGTCAGGTAAAAGACCTAAATCGGTTACCCCAGCACTACATCCAAGTGGAAGGGGGGATTTGGAGTTGGCCAAAAGAGTGTAAATATTCTTTTGTGGGGCGCTAACTTCAATTTTTAACTTGCTTTGATGATAATTTACTTCAATTGTCCTTTTAATATGCTCTGCCTTCATCCTCGGAGATAAAACAGCTTCTGGAAATCTTCTGGCTCTTCCAACAGGCATTAGGGGAATTGTGTATAATTCGGCACATCCTAGTTTCGGGGTTAGATCTGTCACATACCCCAAGGTTGGCCATGATTATCATCTTCCCAATAGCACCGTTAGGAAAGTGATGAAGGTAACGTGTTAAATAGTTTATATGCCTCTAATAAGAGCATTATCAAAAATAAGAGCGAGATTATCACGAAGAAAATATATGACTGGGCTGCCCAGTAATCTCCAAAGGTTAATAGCAATCCGAACTCATCCACGACCAGTCCGGCTCCAATGCCATAGAGAGCAGCGGAGATCCTGGTTATAAGGCGCCCGTACTGAATATGTCCAAGCCAGCCACCAATAACGAGCAAACCGATCCCAAAGAAGAAATGGTGAACACGGTACCCTTTTATCCATAACTGGTATGCATGATTAACAGGCACGTCTAAAAGCACAACAGATGCTCTCGCAACCAGAAAAGCAATAATAAAAGTGAAAAGGATGGTGAACTGAATTTGGAGTTTTTTTGGAGGGGCATTAAAGTTATGGTTTCGCAACATAAGAAATGCCGAATTTAAGAGCCCGCACAAAAGAATTACGTAGCCTATGAATATGAGCGTAGATTCATAGCCTAGGCGTAATAACGTCGCGGCATCAGGTGCTTTACCTTTGGTAAGCATATCCAGTATGTTGAGGAAAAATACTGCATCAACCAATGCCGCGATGATGATCGCGATGCCGCTGATTAGGCTTATCTTTACACTCTTAGGTCCGGTAAGAAAGGATAGAAAGTGGCGTAGCTCTCGCATCCGAATCACCCCTTAGCCTTATAACGCATGATCATCATAATAGATACTAAGTTGCATTATATCTTTCCTCCTTCGCTTGTGATGAGGGGAAATGCAGAGGCGATTCGAGGACTTATCGATAACTTTTTATATAGTGGAAGGCATAGTGAAGTTTACCGAAAGGATTATTTAAAATAAAAGGAGGTGATGATAATGGCAGAAGAAAAAACGGCTGAATTGAAACGGCTGTTTGCTTACGAACATAAAGCAGCACGGCTTGAACTTTTCATTCGAATCGTGTATTCGCTCGCTGTACTACTGGTGTTGTGTGTGTACGGATTTATCGCAGAAATATGCATGCTTATTCAGTGGTTTGTGATCTTGATACTCGGACGCAGAAGCGAGGGATTAAGCAACTTCATTAAGGGGTATATGGAATATTTAGTGCATGTGATCAGCTATGTTTGCTGGATGACCGACGAGAGACCGGGCATCATGCCGAAGCCCGTTGAGATATACGAGAAGAAGAAATAGAATAAACTGAAAAATAGCTGTGATAACCTTTTTCTTTTTATATCTCCTTAAAATAATTTTAAATACACGAATAATAGCTTTAAATATGGGGATAGAATATAATAAAAGTAAGAAATGAGAACGGCGTGGCTAAAGGTGAGGATGGGGCTTAGCGTATTACTCCTGTTTGCGGTGATATTTGCGCTATTGTGGACTATAGCTGTCATTACAGGGGTAGGCACTTGGCCTGTTTTTGTTTTACTCGCCTTCGTGATTGTGTCTATCCAGTTCTTCATAGGTCCGAAGATAGTAGAGCTGACAATGCGCATTCGCTATGTCTCCGAACAAGAGCAGCCGGGATTGCATCGGATGGTGAGTGAATTAGCGAGGAAGGCGGGTATTCCTAAGCCACGAGTAGGGATCTCCGAGATATCAATACCGAACGCATTCGCTTTTGGCACCTCGAAGAGGACCGCACGGGTCTGTGTTACCAGAAGATTGCTGGAGATGCTGCGCAGGGAGGAGCTCGAAGCAGTTCTGGGGCATGAACTCTCGCATATAAAACATCGCGATATGGCGGTTATAACCGCGCTGAGTGTGATACCGATGATCTGTTACTTTATTTATTTCAGCTTCTTCTGGTCGGGTATCTTTGGCGGCGGAGGTCGGAATAGAGAAGGGGCTTTGCCTATGATGGCGATTGCGCTTATTGCCTTTGTGGTCTACTTCATAAGCAACCTTATCGTGCTTTATGTATCGCGTATACGGGAATATTATGCGGATGCAGGCAGCGCGGAACTCACAAGAAAGCCTCATGCACTCGCGTCTGCGTTATACCGAATGATTTATGGTAATGCACGTGTGCAGCCTGATACGATGAAGAAGGAGATGGGAAGCATGCGCGCTTTCTTTGCCGCCGACCCGCTAACCGCACGAGGAGATTTAAAGGATTTGAGTGCTGCTGACCTGGATAGAGATGGGACGATAGACGCATACGAGTTAAAACTGTTTGCAGAGCGCGCAAAGGCGAGCCGTGCTGACAGACTGATGGAGCTCTTTTCCACGCACCCCAATCCCGTCAGCCGGGTTAAGCGGCTGGGGGCGTACTCATAGAAGAAATCTCAAAAGCTTTAAATACGATGTTTCTCTAATAGAAGTGTCGAGAGTATTTAACGAGCATCTTAAGCATTCACTGAGCCCAGTATCCGTCGTATCAAAAATGCCCATCTTCTCGAAAATATCTCTATCAGAGGGCGGAAAAGCAATATCAACCCCTAGAGCTCGCTCTCCTTATATTCTATGCGGGATACCTAACCCAAAGAGAGAATACAAGAGGATCACCGAACTCATCATAATAATCTTTAAAATATTATCCTCGTATAGTGTTATGGAATCTGACTCCATCTTGTAACCTACTTCCCCCTTATCCACCACTAGTATTGCTAATACAAATCCATAAGGCAAGGAAAAAAGGTTATTAGCAAATTCATACGCTATATCGGTCCAGAGGAGAAAGTATCAACAAGTGGAAAACCGCGCAAACGGGTCCTGGATCGCTTAAATTTCTTCATACCCATAATAGACAGAATTTGCTGTGGAAAATCAGAGATTGAAGGGGCGTCTCCCGGAAAATTGCTGACCATCTGGGCGATCAACAGAGTTTTGTCTACAATGGGAGCCGTCACAGCATATCAACCGTGAAGAATCTCCTTGCTCGCTTGAATGACGTGCCGGATACACTTGCCCGCAGTAGCCGAGCCGGGCACCTATATGCAATAAAATCTATCCTGAACTCGTGGTCCAATTTTATTGATGTGAAGGTGAGTAGAAAAAAGGAGGGACCACGTATAGTGTGGAGTTATAAAAAGCAGGAATTGCGGTTGACGGAGGGCATCGATGGGAAATGGCTTATCCTTTCAACTGATGAAGCGC
>DYFG01000082.1 GCA_020725315.1 Nitrosotalea sp. | reverse complement strand
TTTTATCCTCGACTTTCCGGGTGGTAGAAACCGCAACACCTTCTCGTACGTCGCTATACGTTTAATTTCCTCTTTTTTCGCCTCGTTCGCATGTTCACCAAAGATCTTTACAATCTCTTTTGCGAGCTCGTTCTTTTCTAACTCGCCCTCGGGCTCGAGCTCTACGAAGATATCCAGTTGCTCCTTTTGCGAGACTGAGGAAGGGCATACAACCAATCGGTTTTTTTTAATGCCGATGCACACCCCTAATGCCGTTTTGAAATACTGGCGTTTACCACGCACCATAAAGCTTCCTTTCTTTAGATACTCCCCCGAGGGAGGTGTCTTACTCACCTGCTCGCCGGTAACGCAGTAACACTCACCCTCGTAGAACCCGTATTTCCAGAGATTGGAGTATGAAGCGGCGAATTGCGCTATTTCTCTTAGCCCATCCTCGGAAATGTCCTTCCCTCCTGTCTTTGCTATTACCACCGGCGCACCTTCTGCCTGCGTGTGGCAAAAGAGGTCATTGGGATCCATGTACTTTTTCACCAGTATCTCATTGGTCGTTGCGTCTTTGCCACCGATAACAAGAAAGCCATCTGAGGTCTCAAACCATCTGAACTTCTCATACCACTCCTCTTTTACCCGTCTGACTTCTTTCTTCTCCGGGATGAGTTCCTCCTCAACCCGTACTTCCTTCTCCTTCTCTGTTTTTATCTTCTCTCTCGTCTCCGCAATCGCACGCTCAACTCCTTCTCGTTTCTTTCTGAACACTTTTGCACGCTCATAATACGCACTTGCATTCTTATGTAACGAAACCGAGGTATCAAGCTCGAGTGTGAGTTCAGTATTGGGCAGTTTCACCGTGACCACCTTTCGTTTTTTCTCCATTTCCCGAAGTATCTCTTCAATCTCGGTATACCGTGCATAGATCAACCCTCCTTTCTTTATGCATTCATCCTCCTTGAGTTGGAATTTCTGAAGCGCTTCGAGTTGCTCGTTTAAAACGCGTTCGTACTTGCCGACTTCCGCCTCATGTTCGGTCTTTGCGTGCTCTTCAATCCGCTCTGCTAGGTGCATGGTGAAGAACTCATCAGCAGCATCATTAAAAGAGGGAAAAACCACTTTTTCTTTCGTTTTATAGACCTCTAACTCAAAAGGGAGCACATCCACCCTATCGTTATCTTCCAGTACGATGTGCGCTCTCAACATGGATTGCTCATGCGTGAGTATCGGCGCGAAGAGCGCCTGGATTGCCTCATGAATCGCTTTTATTTCAGTTTCGATGAGCTCATGAGCCTTCTTATTCTTGTCAATCCCGGCCTTTTCACACACTTCTTCCGCGTATAATCCGCCAAAGCTCAACTCCGACGCAAGAACGCGAACCACCTCTTTATCCTGAGCAACAGTCTTGCAGAGATTCTCTAATTCCAGCTCGCTCATTGTCAACGGATTTGCTCGTGATGGAGGCCGCTCATATTTTTTCCGCACCTTTATCTCCCGTGTCGAGAAGCTCTTTCTTCTCAATGGCAGCATAATCTCTCCATTTTCATCAACGAGCACGATATTTCCCCTCGGCAGCAATTCTGCGATCAATCTGAGTTTTTTATCCCATCGTTCTATCGTTATCTCCACGATCCGGTCAAAGTCGAATTGCTGGATGTGGGAAATGCGACCGCCGCCGAGATGCTTTCTGATGAACATGGCGAAGTGAGAAGGAAGTCGAGGCGAAGGTCTCTTATATTTGGTTAGATGAATCCTTCTACCAGCTTCGATTATCAAATCAAGCGCGCCTTTCTCTTTATGGTGCAGTTTGAGCCGTATCTCTTCGCTACCTTGTTGATAAGCTTTCATGAGTCGTGCGCCTACCAGCTCCTGGAGTTCGGTGATGATGACCGCTATGTCCACACTGCTCATCGACTCTTTCATAACCCTTTCCTTTGAAAGAAGATGTTTCAAAAAGAAAAAGCTTTTTTTGTTCAATCGGTCTTCGATCTCCTTCCTCGTCTCTTCTACGTCCTCTATCTTCGCTACCTTCACAATCACGAGGTTGTATCCGGAGGAATTATACAACGGAGAAAATAACTTATCGGTTCCTTTTTGCAAACTCGAAAAAGATCATATTCAACGATTTAACCTTTTCTAAGCATTCTTTATAATTATGTGTTAGAATATCTTTTCGATTATAATCGGGTCAATTGCCACGGGATATGTCTTTGAGTGCATGAAATATGGTTTGCTCGGGTCTAACCATCTCTTTTCGATTGTCCACACATCGCCCCTGTCATCTATTGCCTCAAAATACCCAACTCCATATTCGTTGGTAACTTCATGCATAATTCTAATGGTTCTTGGATATGTTTCTTTCTTTTCAAGGGATTCTGATAGACTCTGAAGTTTATCCAAAACGCAGAAGCACTCTTTTTTATCCACTTTCTCATGTCGTCCTGAAACAGACAATACTGGTGATATTTCGTCTAATATACCTATATCCTCCTTTGATAGAACATTATTTCTGCCAAAATTATCAGACATTTTCTTCTTTAATGCTTTATCTTTTTGGATCTTACTATTTAAAACCCTTATCAAGTTAATAAAATGTCCAAGCCCAAGTTTATCAAAAGGCTTATAGTCCTGAAGTCCGATTTTTTCCCTGATTATTTCATTGACATCTTCCTGCTGCCACAAAAAACGAATGTAGAAATAAGTTATGTCCCGTAACACATTCTGTGTCTCTCTATAAACATCTGTTATTATCCCAGATAGTGGTTCATCTTTATACAGTTTTTTTCTACACTCACTTAAAAATTTCTGATAATCTTTAAGACCAGTAATTGTCGGTGGCAAGCTGAAGCCGAGCTTTAGAAGAATAAGCTGGATCAATTCCCCATCACTTTTAATCTTATCTGAAGACATAATCCCCAATTCTTTCGCAATTCTTCTGAGTTGCGGCATGCCAAATAATCTCTTCATTATTTCTTCTGGGTTTTCCTTTATACAATACTCGATTATCTTCAACTCATAGTCCCCATGGTATTTTTCAAGTTCTGGTTCAATGTCTTCTCGCTTTAATTCTTTTTTGATAAACCCAGACAATGCTTCTATTGGCTTTCTCTCCCAGGAATGCGCTTGTTTAATTAAGCCATAAGGAGTTATGATCCAGTTAGAAAAGGAATATGGGTATCGCTCGTATGGCCAACGCACTTTTGGCGGCTTTATTAATTCCACAGCTATAAGGTTGTTGATTATATAAAGAAGATTGTCATCGCTCAAGTAAGTGTGAATTAATTGATAGATCATTGCTTGACGTTTCTCTGCATCTTTTTCTGAACTGATTTTTTCAAGGCATCTAAATACCTTATCCCCTTCCTCTTTTGTGAGTTCAAACTTCTCTGGTTCTTTGCCTATTTGCTCTATAACATTTAAAAAATTAAAGATAATTGTATTTGCAGAATTCTCATCAAACTTCTCCTCCAATATGTTAAACACCTTTGAATAAGATCCGTTTATAAAGTCTCTTTCTTCGACTGCCTTCAACCATCCCAAAGCACCAATTGTGATGCCCTTATAGTGTAATGTGATAGGAAGTTTTCCTTCTTTCCATAGACCTACCCATGCTTCGATAAATTCACTCTCACCAACACTGAATGCCAATTTATATGCAGGCTCTTTTTTCTCAAATTTACGTTTTATTTTTATCTTTTCTCCTGCTACTCTTTCATAAAGCGGCGAGAACTGGTGCCGCCAAGTTATCACATCGAGCGCTTTATAAAATACATCAGCCAAACAGGAACGAATTTCTGCTTCCTCAAGATCTTTAAGACCCAATATTGAAAAGAAATTCTCCTCTCCTATTTTTTTCTCTATTTCGGAAAATAAGGCATCATACGAACTCCTTTCTGAAAATTTAATCCCTGTTTTCTCCTTAAAGAAAGCAGTAAAATTCACTTTAGGGTTGGGTCTAAACCTCTTTCCAATATATTCTTTCAATATTTCGCTTGCGTCATGCACTTTCACAACATCAGCATGAACAAACTCCCAGCCTTCTTCCCAATTTGGCTTGGAAGTTATGTCTTCAGGCGATACGTCCTTCCATTTATTAATTATTTCTTCAGTCATCTTGTTATTATATTATAACCTTCTTTTTATATAACTTTTTCATGTTCTCATCGGCGTCATATGCAGTGATTGGATATACCTTATTTCCTCCTCTTTCAGCCAATACAATGAAAAGAACCCTTCCGGACGAATTGCCAATCACACCGTACACATCTCCTATTCTTTTTACATATATCTCCCCTTTTAACGCATTTTCAAGCTCCTTTTTCTTAACGCCATGTTTAAGTACATGCTTTTTATTCCACATATCCCAGACAATCTCAAGCCTATTCCAGTTTACCATCAAGCCTATTTTTATTCTCTGAAAGATTAAATAGGTCTTTCCACCTTCCCATCCACAAGCGTGAAAGTCTTCATCGTAAATCCCACAACTACAGGATCATGGGTCACCACGATGATTGTCTTTCCACGCTCGTTTGTCTCTTTCAAGAGAACCAAGAGGTCTTTACTCGCTTTTGAGTCCAAATTGCCCGTGGGCTCATCGGCGAGAATGATATCTGGCTCATTTGCCAGTGCACGAGCGACGGCAACTCGCTGCTCTTCGCCACCTGAAAGTTCGTTTGGTTTGTTCCCCCTTTTGTTTTAACAAAACAATTGCTCACTTGCTTACGAGATACGTTTTTTCTCATTAATTAAGTAAACGATCTATAATCGCTTATCTTGCCCTCTTCGCAGGTTATGATGTTTGTACGCTGAGATGATTGTACCAAAATTAGATCGCCGACATGCATGTTTGGCTCCATGCTTCCCGACTGCATAGCAAATCCTACATGCCGAGTATTTTTACCACAGCCCTGAACGAGCGAAAATTTCTCCTCCGAACTGCTTGAAAAAACTGGTCCAGCCAGTATTCAGGTCTCAAATAAAAGCGCTTGTGTGCAATTTTGCAGTAAGCTTCGATCTCTTCCTTCGTGAACTCGCTCAATCTCCTGCGTGAGTCGCTGAAGACGAGATATTCCTCTGATGCGATTTTCCCTTCCAAAACAGCTTCTTCCCACAATTGAGACCCTGCTTCATACTCCAGGGTGTAGAAAGCCACGGCATCGAGAGGCAACGATTCTGCAAATTTTATCGTCTTCTCGAAGTGTCGCATGGTCTCAAAAGGCGCACCGAGTATGAAATTGCCGAGCGTGAAAAATCCCATCTCCCTGCTCAAATTCACAGCTTTACGAATCTCATCCATTATTTTAGATGCCCTTTCTCGATTCGTAAGGAAATCATCGTCTACTATCATCACAGATTCGTATCCGGCTTCGTTCAGTTCCATAAATTCATCTACCACATTTTCAGCAGACCGAACCCGGTATCGGTTCATCCCTATAAATTGTCGTGTGCAGAATCGAGATTTATGCGGACACCCCCTGCTCTTATCATTGATGTGAAGTTCCCCTTCACGAATTTCGCACCTAAAATATGACCGTATTTGTAACTCTTCACAAGGTGTCGTGCAGGGAACGGGATGGAGTCGAGATTTTCAATTACCTTCGGTGATTTCCCCACTTTAATCTTATCTCCCTTCTGGTAGCAGACTCCGTTAATTTCAGAGAGTTCTTTTTCCCCATTCAGCGCCTCTGCGATGTCCAAAATGACTCCTTCTCCCTCACCCTCAACGCTTATATCCGCATTCAACGCGGAAAGTGATTGCTTTGGATATAGGGAACAATGTGGTCCACCAATGACAAGCGGGATGTCCGTGTCAATTTCTTTAACTAACTCGGACAATTTTATCGCATTTTCAAGCGTGAAAGTGAGGACACTCATGCCAATTGCATCAGATGAAAGAATCGCTTTCCTCAATCTAGTTTCATCCAGTGGCTCTGCACAAAAATCTATGATCTCTACGGTATGCCCCTTCTCTTCGAGTATCCTCGAAAGATATAATATCCCGAGCGGTGGTGTAAACGGATCGTGAGGAACTTTTTGTTCCCCAAATGCCCAATCTCCGGGAGGATACAAAAAGAGAAAGTTCATATAAAATCAACCGTAACATTCAAGTCTGAAATATGCTTAAGATTGAACAACCCGAGCAAAATATATGCGATTTTATTTTCCATTTTTCACTCTCCTCCTCAAAAGATATGCCACAACGAATAATCCTGCTAAAGCAAATATTACTTCAAATCCTGGAACGCCTTTTTCTTCTTTCGCACCAAAGCAATAGATTTTCTCACCTCAAGCTCCGAAAAAAACAAATACCTTTTCATCCGCAACTGCTAGCGAGTAAGCACCAAGGTTATAACCTTTAAGTTTATAACTCTTAATTATTTTCCCAGTATCTGCATCTAAACGATAGATTTTATCTTGAGCTTGAGAGCCAACAAATATTTTTCCATCTACAACTGCTATTGTATCACCTGAAAAACTCCAAATTATTTCACCAGTATCCGCATCCAGGGCGTAGGTTTTATCAAAGCTAACAAATACCTTTCCATCAGATATTGCTATTGATGAACATAATCTGCATGGAAATGGAGGGTCATAACACCAAATTAGTTCTCCGGTATCTGCATCTAAGGCATGTAATTTAACATTAAAAATCACGAACACCTTTCCATCTGCAACTAATGGATCAGTTGATATCATCATTCTTATCTCGGGAATTATCTTTCCGAGAACGGAAGTAACCAACCGATCCCACTCTCCTCTTGGCTCATAACGCCACAACAACTCCAGCTCCTCTGGAACAGTTTCATTTGTGTAGCCTGTGTTACGTGAATCGTGTCGAACCATTTACCAGTCGCTTGCCGATGCTAAAGGGGCAACCAAAAACATCGCCGGTAGTATCATCAGCACAACCAAAGATGATCTTGCAAATCTCATTTTTCCCTTCCTCCTTTGCAGGCACGTCTATTATTCATCTCTGAAAAACACCCCACCTTACTTTAGGTTACTTTGCTCCTTTATTTATATTTAACCTTATGTCTTCGACATTCATCTCTTCGTGTCTTCCCCGACACATGGTTACGCGTCGTTAGGGTGGCAGCCTCCACTCATTTTGGCGATCCTCTATGGGATCATGAAAAAGACGAGGCTCTTATTGCCTTATTTTCTTTATAGCATTTCTTCTTTGTTCACGCCGTTTAGAACTTCCAGAACTTTCAGGTAATTATCTAATGCCATCCTCCTCTGTTG
>DYFG01000081.1 GCA_020725315.1 Nitrosotalea sp. | reverse complement strand
TTTCAGTACTTTATTGATTACTTTATCCCCCATTAATTCAATTTCTTGTGCTAATTATGGGGCTCTGCCCCATGTCCCCGCAAGCCCAGAAGGGGCTTATGTGAAATCTCGTGGTTTTTTACATCAGCTATACAAATACGATATTATCTCTTCAGGTATAGTGGTAGCCATAACTATGCATCTGAAAAGAGCCTGAAATAGAGCGTTTGATTGAGTTAGGTGTTACCAGATGGTCGGTGGAAAAGACAAAAAAGAGAATAAACATTTTTGTGTATGAACTAACACCAGAAAGGGAGCAATTTAATGGTAAAGTTATCAGTGGATGGACGATAAATGTAACTTATGACGCAGAATATAGGAGGGAAGAAGAGAAACTCAACGCAGAGCTAGAACGGCTCAAAGAGAAACCAGAGATGGAAATTGGTGGATGGGTGTATGGCATAGATGATCCTAGAATAGGCAATAAAAGAGTAGATATATTTGTTGGTAATCTCACACCAGAGAACCAGCAATTACGTGGCACGAGGATTAATGGATGGGAAGTCTACGGTGTGTATAAATCGGTGGTGCCGCCAAAACGAGAGGGCTCATAATTTCATCCGTGGTAAGGGCAGCTATGGAAAAGCATTAAATGCTTTGGAAATGTTGGATGAGCACGGGATACGCCATAGCATTTCTTTCACATTATGCGAGGAGAACAAACATTGCGTTTTGAAAAGCGAACGGAAAGGGAAGGGATATATTTACCAGAAGGCTGTATAGCGGGCGGGTGTATAGCCCGGATATTAGGTTTGAGCAGCTGAAATGGTGATGCGAGTGAGAAAGATTATCCATCATGAAAAGGTCTTATTTGGGGCTTGGGGTTGGTATTTTCTAGGGGGCTATATTTGCACTCCCAAAAAAGAGCCGAGTAGCATTGCAACGATACCCCCTGAGAGCGTGGATAAGATATTCACGTGATGTTTATTCAATCTGAACTGCGAAGCCGGCATAGCGTTTTTGGTAACGCTTTTTGCGTGCAAAAAGGTTTGTAAACGCTTTTTACAAAAGGGTTTATCTTCGATTGTTGCACCGAGAATACTGTCCGCAATACAACCGAAGAACCCTGATATGAGGCAAACGGAGAAGAAGATGGATCTTATTGGTGCCTTATCACCCGCACTGACGAATGCGAGGCAAACAATCGAGATCAAAAATGAGCCGAGCACTGCAGCACCGAGGCCCGGTAAACTAACCCCGCCATTCGTGCCCACTGGTACCCTTTTGAGGGTCGTGATCAACCTCGGTTTTCCCTCCGCCTGCCCTATCTCGGTTGAAAAGGTATCCGCACAGGCAGTAGCAACTGCCCCAGAGAAGCCAAGCAAGAAAAGCGTGCTATAACTCTGCCTGGAAAGAGCATAGAGCACCGCGAAGATCAGAGGAGCTAACCCGTTGCCCAGCACGTTCGGTATGCCGCGCATGCCCTTGTTACCCTCTGCAACACCGAGTTCTGCTTTTTTATCATATTTATATCTCGTAACCCAATTCCCGACCAGAAAGAAAGTGAGAAGCGCGAGCAAACCAGCGTAACCAAACTCGATTCCAAACGTTAACAGGATTATCACACCAAGGGCGAGTGTTCCGATAAGTGCAGAAGTGTTTATTTTACGTTTCACGTAAGCATACAAAACGAAAGAGAATGCCACCGATACCATCATCGCGGTTATCAGAAGGTGCTCACTGAATGCCATAGCAATTGTAGAGAGGCTTTTGCTTCTTATTAAAATATCGGTTTATTGCACTACCTGCTTATCCACAACACCTTCCGGAATAATCTTCTCCATCACGCTGAAACTCTTTATCTTCTCTATGAACTTCTTCTTCATTTTGCCCACCAAGGAATGTTCAAGCACATCCTCTATCGTCATTACGGGTATTATTTTTACCTTATCCTTATATCTATCCTCGATGAGCACATCATTCAGATTTGACTGGGGAATTAATACTTCCTTGATGCCTGCCTGTGCTGCTGCTTCCACCTTCGGCGTTATTCCTCCTACTGGCAGGACATCACCTCGCACGGACAAAGAACCGGTCATCGCTACACTCTGGTCCACCGGGATGTTCTCCAACGAGGATATAACCGCAGTAGCGACGGAAATGCTCGCTGAATCCCCCTCCACTCCTTCATGCGTGCCGACGAATTGGATATGAATGTCTTTGCTGGATATATCCTTCCCGGTAAATTTCTTGAATACCGCGGAAACATTTTGTACCGCTTCCTGTGCTATTTCCTGCAATCTACCGGTTGCTATTACCCTCCCTTCCTCTCTCGATTGTGCTGGCGTAACCTCCGCGATGATAGGGAGCATTACTCCCGAATCCCCTACTACCGCGAGTCCATTAACCCTGCCTACCTCAAATCCCTCTGTTTTGAATAATTTATAATCCTTCTTGTGCTCAAGATATTCATCAGCCACTTGCTGCTCCACTGACTTTGCCATCGCTTTTGCTTTCATCACATGCTCGCCCGTTGTATATTGAGCGCCTTCCGCACGAGCAATGTCCCCGGCAACGCGCACTAATCCGCCCAAGTCCCTTAAAATGAGCGTAAGGTGCCCCTTTCTGCCTGCTCTTCTCCGTGCCTCCCTTATTAGCTCTTCCACGCCATTTTTATCAAAATGGGGTATCTTCTTGTCCTTCTTTACCTCCTGAGCAACGAACCTGACAAGTTTTTTCCGGTTCTCCTCGGTGTCTTCCATTGTATCCTTCATGTATATCTCGTATCCATAGCCCTTTATTCGAGAACGGAGCGCGGGATGCATACCTGCTATGGCATCCAGATTGCCAGCAGCAACCATGATGAAATCACAAGGAACCGGATCGGTCTTCACCATGGCTCCCGCACTTCTCTCAGATTGCCCGGTTATTGGAGATTCATTCTCCTGCATTGCGGTGAGCAAGTTCTGCTGCGCTTCTATCCTCAACGTGTTTATTTCATCGATGAAGAGAATGCCTTTATGCGCCTTGTGGATAGCACCTGCCTCTACCCTATCGTGAGCTGGTGTCTCCAATCCACCGGACTGGTAGGGGTCGTGTCTAACATCGCCAAGCAGAGCTCCAGAATGAGCACCTGTCGCATCTACAAAGGGTGCTGTCTCACGTCCTGCATTGGAGACAAGCAACTTCGGTAGCATCGCTTCCTCTTTCGGCATCATCCATCGAAAGACTAAAAGTACAGCAGCAGCGGCAATTATTGACCAGAAGATATACTCAAATCTGCCTGTTTGGACCATATAAATCAAACCCATACCCATGATGAGGAAGAAGGTGAACATAAGAAAAGTACTTCGCATCTGAATGCGCTTTCTCACTTCAGACCGCTGCGCATCTACTATCTCTTTTCCTTTACCACGGGGAACAACCCGTATCTTTGGATTATGTTTATCTTCAGCATTGGGATACACCAGTATGTCTTGCAACTCCTCCTTTGGCAGTAATTCCGCCATACTGCTCGCGAGCATTGACTTCCCGGTACCAGGTGTGCCTATCAGCATCACATGTCTTCTCTGCTTCGCAGCCTTCTTTATCACTTCCACGCCGTGTTCCTGCCCTATTACCTGGTCTATCAGCAACTTTGGAACTTCGAGTTCCTCAGTTGTTTTTACCTCGATACCCCCTGACAACTCTGTTTCCACGTGCTCATCCTTACTGCTTACCCCATTCAATTCCGTCATAATCACCCTGTTTTTAATTCCCCTTGTTAATTCTTCTACCTTATAAGATAAATAGATTACTTTCCAAGTTACATTTTTTGCTCTTATCGTATCAGTGATAGGTAATGTCTCTTGATTTATCTATCTTAGTCTCAAATCAGGAGTCGTGAAATTCGCACTTTACTTTATGCCCCCATCTCGAAGACATCGTGTATTGCCTGTGCTGCCTTGTATGCATCTTCCCTCTTCACCACAAAAGAGATATTAAACTCCGAACTGCCCTGTGAGATCATTATCACGCTTATTCCTTCCTTGCCAAGAGCGGAAAAGACTTCCCCGGCAACTCCTGGCGTTCCTGCCATACCAGCTCCAACTACACTCATTGCGCACACATCGCTATTAAAAGTGAAGTCCCGTATTATGGTGCCACTAGAATTTATGCTCTGTATCGCTCCAATAGCTCGTTCCAATTGTGCGCTCTCAATAACGAGCGAGATGGTCATTTCAGATGAGCCCTGACTTACCATAATGCTGTCAACATTCTTCGCAGCTAATGCAGAGAATATACGAGCTGCAACCTCAGATATACTCATCATGCCAGTTCCCGTGACATTGATGATTGATGTGTTTTCAATGAGCGTAATGGCTTTAGCTGCTTTTTTTGTCTTCGCCGGCTCTTCTCCGATTAGCGTGCCCTCGTCTTCCGGTTTGATGAGGTTTTTCACCCGTATCGGTATTTGTTTCCTCATTACGGGCTCCATTGCCCTCGGATGGAGGACGGAAGCACCGAAGTAGGATAATTCCATCGCCTCTACATATGAGATATAGGGTATCTTCCGTGCATTCTTTATTATCTTCGGGTCGGCACTCATTATGCCCTCGGTCTCCTTCCAGAGCCATATCTCGTCGGCATCGATCGCCGCTCCAATTATGGTAGCGGTATAGTCAGAGCCACCCCTGCCGAGCGTTGTTATCGTCCCTTTCATCGTTTCACCGATGAATCCCGCTACAACGGGTATTTTATCCTCCAATAACGGCATAATTCGCTCTCTTATCCCTCGCTCTACACCCCATGTTAATTGCGCGTTGCCGTATTCCTCATTCGTTATTATCCCCGCTTCACCACCGGTAAGATGTACCGCCTCCATTCCTAATGATCGGAGCGTGCCAGCAAGTATCGGAGCTGCTAATCGCTCGCCAAACGAGCTGATGTAATCCAATGATCTCGGGGTTAATTCACCTAAAAGGCATATTCCAATCAAGGCTCTCTCTATTTCCGCTATTCTTTCCTTTATCTCCGCCTTCACCTCGCTCAATTCATCCCTGTTGTCAATCGCCTCCGAAGCCGTTAACACATGCTTATCTCGCAACCCATCCACAAATTCCTTCACCTTTTCCACGTTTCCTTCTTTTGCTATCCTATTCGCATTCTCATAGAGCGTGTCAGTGACCGTAGAAATTGCGGAGGTCACTACAACCAGTTCGTTTCTCTCTTCCTTCTCTCTGCTTCCCTCTTCTTTGAATCGCTTTACCAGGTATGCCACTCTCTTTATCTTCTCTCCATTCGCAACTGCTACACCCCCGAATTTCATTACCACTCTCATTCTCTTCTTACATCCCCCTCATCTCCTCCAAAAGTCGCCGCTTTCATCTACTTATTAGCAATCCCGGAGATATTTATATTAGGAGAGTAAAAAGGTTACATAGGGTTAGTGTTGGTTATAGTTCAATGGTGAAATAACGAGACGAGGGAAGGATAAAAAATGGCAGGACAATTAGGTGGAATACCTGTATTAGTATTGAAGGAAGGGAGTGAACGGACGAGAGGGAGAGATGCACAGAGCAGGAACATAAACGCGGCGAAAGCAGTTGCTGCTGCTGTTCGTACCACATTAGGACCAAAGGGAATGGATAAAATGCTTGTGGATTCCCTCGGTGACGTGGTTATAACAAATGATGGTGTGACGATCCTCAAGGAAATGGATATAGAGAGTCCAGCAGCGAAGATGATGGTGGAAGTTGCGAAAACAGTAGACGAGGAGGCTGGGGACGGCACGACAACGGCTGTGATTCTTGGAGGAGAACTGCTCAAGAAGGCTGAAGACCTCCTGGAGCAAGAGTTGCACCCGACAGTAATCGCATTAGGCTATAGACTTGCCGCGGAGCACGCAAGAAAGGTGCTGAAAGGAATCGCAAATGGTATAGATAGAGATAATGAGGACGAGTTGAAGAAGATAGCACAAACCGCGATAACAGGGAAATCTGCAGAGGCTGCTCGTGATTTTCTCGCCGAAATTGCGATAAAAGCGGTAAAAGCAATAGCAGAAAAAGGCGCCGAGGATAAAAACGTCGTTGACGTGGATAATATCAATGTAGAGAAGAAAGTGGGAGGAAGAATAAGTGAGAGTGAGTTAGTGCAGGGCATGGCATTGGACAAAGAGATAGTGCATCCGGGAATGCCGAGGAAGGTCGAAGATGCGAAAATAGCGTTGATTAACGCTGCACTGGAGGTGAAGAAGACAGAGACGAGCGCAGAAGTAAAGATACGGACATCCGATCAGCTCAAGAGTTTCCTCGCGGAAGAGGAGAGGATGATGCGGCGAATGGCGGAGCGCATAAAGAAGAGCGGTGCAAAGGTCGTGATATGCCAGAAAGGGATAGACGACTTAGTGCAGCATTATCTCGCGAAAGAAGGGATCGCTGCGGTACGGAGGGCGAAGAAGAGCGATATGGAGAAGTTGGAAAAAGCAACGGGCGGTAAAATAGCGTGTAATGTGGAGGAAATAACTGAAAGTGATTTAGGGTATGCAGGATTAGTAGAGGAGCGGAAGATAGCAGGGGATAAGATGTTGTTCATCGAGCAATGTAAGAACCCACATGCGGTATCCATCGTGATACGGGGTGGGACTGAACATGGGGTAGATGAAGCTGAGAGATCGTTACATGATACGCTTCGTGTGGTGGGCAGCATCATCGAGGATGGAAAGGCGGTTGCTGGTGGTGGAGCAGTGGAGACGGAGTTGGCATTGAGAATTAGGGAGTACAGTGCCTCGCTCAAAGGAAGGGAGCAATTAGCAGTGGAGAAATTCGCAGAGGCGATGGAGATCATACCTCGAACCCTGGCGGAAAATTCCGGACTCGACCCCATCGACAAGCTGGTAGAGCTGAAAGCCGCGCACGAAAAAGGTAAGAAGAATGCGGGCCTGGACGTTTATACCGGAAAAATCGTTGATATGTGGCAACAAGGTGTGATAGAGCCGCTGAGAACAAAGCGACAAGCGGTGGATTCCGCAGTAGATGCCGCAATAATGATTCTCAAGATCGATGATGTGATCGCATCGAAGAGAGAGGAGTTTAGAGCACCACCACCTGGTGCTGGTGCAGGAGGAATGCCGGGTGGAATGCCCGGAGGAATGCCACCCTACTAATCTTTAGTGGTAAGGCTTTCGAGATTCGATGCCGATTTGAGCTGGGAACTCAGAGAAGAGAAGTGAAGTGGCGAGTGGGCTTCAATCCCTCCGATACACCGACTCCGGTGCTTTTTCTTCTGTTCTGGTG
>DYFG01000080.1 GCA_020725315.1 Nitrosotalea sp. | reverse complement strand
ACTTTCTTTAGAAAGGTTTGTTTTGTATTTTGATTTTAGATATTTGGATTTGTTTAGAATTTGGTGCTTAGGATTTGGAATTTTTGAGGTTAAAACTGGAAAAGAATTCTTAAGTTATCATGTTAAAACCGGAAATGAATTTTGTCAGGGGTTTTTGGGTTTGAAACAATTGATGTTATAATATTCTTCACCAATTTTAATAATTTTACCGTCTTTTATGCTGAGAGAAGCTCCTAACTGGAGCCATTTTTCAGGATGTAAGTTTATTTTACTACTTTCATTTTTATATGCAAGTTCTATCGCATCTTTAAGGAATGGATACTTCTCTAATTCCTCCTCGGCTATATTGATATATTCTTTCGGTACCCCAAATTTCTCGACAACTATATGCTTCGCATAATAATGCTCGTGGGCACCATAAGCCATCCATTATACCATAGAAAGCTAAGAAGAAAAAGAGAAAAGAGATGCCAAATACTTTCAATCCGAAGCCAAGAGAGCGTTCCCTCGAAATATACAGTCCGAGGAAGAATAAAAGAGCATAAATTATCAAAGCGAAGGGAAATATTGCTAAAGGTCCCCCACTTGCTTTGAAAATTACATAACCAAGGTGCATTTCATCGCCTAAGTAGAAACCTGCAAAGAAGGACAGAATACCGATTACAGAGAACATAAGGTATTTCCAGCCCCTTCCTATTCCTTCCGCCTCTTTCCCCCTCTCATACCATATACCCAAGCAAATAGCCAAAATCCCGATTAGAGGTGGTCCTATAAAAAAGAGAAAGGGTTCTATCATTTTTTCTTACCTCCTATCTCTCATGGTATTATTTCTTATTTTTTTCTTCTTGTGCAAAACAAAACTAATAATCCCTATTACTAATGCAACTGTAATAATAACTCCAACAATAAGTGCCTTTTCAGTTTTATTTATCTCTATAGATGTGAAATCATTGCCATAAGGAATAGGCACATTGTTTGGGACCTCTTCAGGCAATAAACCTGCTGGAAAACCACCACAATCACCCAAGCTTTTTAGCATATACATTCCTGTTTCTTCTGACATTTCTTCTGTAATCCCCTGCACCCACTTACCTTTAAAATATCTGATCTTTGAGTTCCAGCCAGCAGTTCCTTTATCCGCCACTTTAGAGATCCCACTTAAATCATCATCAGTTAAACCGCTAATAACGCTATTACTTCGCAACCATTCTAACTCTACTCTTAATGCCAATCCCCAATCAAAAGTATCTAAATCAATATCTATGGCAGGTGCCAAATCAACGTCTTCTCTAATTTCGGTTTTTATTTTAGCCTGATTTAAAAAATCGGGATTGAGCCCATAAGCCTCAAGTACATTCTTAAATTCTTCTTCCAATTCTGGTGTTAAAGTGCTTTGATTCTTAACACGGATAGAAAAACCACTGAAACTCTCTTTCTCTTCACGACTTTCATCGTCTTCTTCATTATCTCCAATATTACTAAAGCTCCAAACAGCAATATCACTGTTTTCTTTTATTAGTGAGCTTTTAAGGTGACCTGCCTGAAATCCACCTTCAACCTGATAACCCAAAGATCCAAGATACTCTTTATCAACTTCTTGAGTAATTGGCGGCAAATTATCTAAATCCATTTTTATCTCAGGATAAGAGCTTTTAACAAATTTTGTTGGCACCTGTATTTTAACATTCAAATATTTTTTGCCTTCCCATTCTTCTTCCATTAAAGCAACCGCAACATCTTTATTGTAATGAGAACGGTAAATTATGGCATTAGTTTTTATGTGATCCTCAAAGGAAGGCTCTTCACTTCTTTCTGGTTTTTCTTCCTCTTCTTCTATTGTTATTATTTCAATCAGTTTTGGGACAACCTCTTCTCTATGCACCTCTTCAACGACATCACTGGGACTTTCTTCTTTCTCCTTCTCTATAACCGTTACATCTTTTGATTGTTTTATTCCGCTTAAATCGTAAGTTATAGAAGGTTTGTTTAAAGCTACTTCTGTGGCAAAACTGCCCGTCGGGTTAAAACAAGCCATACCTACCTTCGGAAAAATTACCAGGCTTAAGATTAGCAAAATGCTTATTCCGAATATTAATCTTTTATTTTTCATTTCCACCTTCTTACGAGAGATGCAACTGCTGACAATCCTGCGATTGCGAACACAGCCTCAAATCCAGGAATCTCTGACGGGTTGTTCTCCTTTCTCCTTTCGGTAACTTCAGCCTCTCTGTATATCTTATCTATTCTATTCATGATCTCCTTTGCAGTTATTGTAGCTGTTTCCGGTTTTGGAAAAGAAGGAGGTCTAACCACTAATATCAGTGTTTTATTCAATGGTATGCATGAAATTTTTGTGCCACCACCAACGGGATCAAATATGCAGTCCATATGGTCCTTGATAAGTTGCTCACTCGCATTAACTTTATACTCACTATATTCACTAAGATTTGAGAAAAGTTCTAACATGGTGTCAATTTCTTCCGTTGTAACACATCCTTCTTTAATTACTATTTCTTTATAGTCTGGATAATAATGGTCACTATAACATGTAACCTTTCCATCACTAACTATACTCATCCATCTCTCTCCTTCAAATACAGTTGAATTCACCAAAACAATGGGTTTTTGAATGGTAGAATTAATTTCGGGCGCAAATGGAGGGGGTGATGGTGGAATTGACTTTAGGGCGGATAATATTTTAACAACCTCTTTACTCTCTAAATTCACGTATATATTTATAAATCGAAGGAGTTCTGGATCAGGCTTTACGGTTATACTAACCGCCGGATATGCGAGGAAAGGACACTTTCCTTCATAGCATATTTTCCAAGGGGGGCCACTCAGAACCCTCTGAACCCCCACATCCTTTATCTCATATTGTTTACCACCTATCATATCCAACACCTCGGGATTGGTTAGAGCTATTCTCAAAACCTCATCCTTTTGTTCATCCGTCAAAGAAGCTAATTTTAGATCGAAATCAAAACCGTATACTTTCTCCTGAATCACATCTACCGATACTTCAAGGGTAACCCCAAGCACCCATGGTAGTTCCTGCTTCTTAGTGAGGATATAAACTATGCATGGACGGGTGTCATATCCCGTAGAGTGCGGAGGAAGAGGAGGAAGGGGGAGAGGAGCCACTTCGTAAATCTCATACCCTTCGTCCAGCCATTCCTGCACGCCAAGGTCGTTTATAGCCAATTCAATTGCTTTTAACTTTTCCTCTTCTGTTAGCGGCTGCACATCCGAATAAGGAGGGATGGGTATCGGTGGTTGTGGCTCGATTTGAGCCGACTTAGAAGTTTCAATAGGTGAATAAACGGTGTAGCCTATCGTCCCTAAGATGGCTACTGCTAAAATTAAACCTGCTACTGTTAACCAAGCTTTTTTCATCTCTGACCCCCTTCCTCTTTCTTCTATTTCACCTTTAGTGCAATTAACTATAACTAATATTTAATAGAAAGGAAAGAAAAATAGTCAGATGATCAAAATCAATAAGCCGTTAGAGAGATGCAAATTGGAAAAGAGCCCCGCTTTTACCGATCCAAGATATGGATGTGCACCAGAAGCACGCTCAATACGTGAGCATCTCGAGAGAGGTGTAGTAAATATAGATAAGCCCGCGGGTCCAACGTCCCATGAAGTTGTTGCGTGGGTAACTGATATACTGAAGATAGACAAGGCGGCGCATACCGGAACACTTGACCCAAAGGTTACCGGAGTGCTGCCTGTCTTGCTCGGGGCGGCAACGAAGTTAGCGGATACGTTTCTTGGCGATAAGGAGTATGTGTGCGTGATGAAACTGCATCGGGAGGTGGACGAGGATAAACTGAGAAAGACAAGCGAGGAATTTGTGGGCAAGATCTATCAAAGACCGCCATTGAAGTCCGCGGTCAAAAGGCAGATAAGGATAAGAACCGTGCACTTCATCGAGATAAAAGAGATAGAGGGTCAGAATGTGTTGATGAGAGTAGGTTGTGAAGCAGGAACGTACATAAGAATGCTGTGCCATCATATCGGGCTCGCGTTGGGAGTAGGTGCGCACATGTCACAGTTGAGGAGGACGAAATCTTTTCCCTTCGATGAGGAGACTCTCATCCCATTACAAGACTTGAAAGATGCGTATGTTTCTTTTGAGGAAGGAGATGAGAGCCCTCTACGGAGACTCATCATGCCAATGGAATACGCGTTAGGGCACCTACGGGCGATCATTGTAAAGGATAGTGCTGTTGATGCGATCTGTCATGGTGCGGATCTTACCGCTCCAGGGATTTCAAGGATGGAAGAAGGAATAAATAGAGGAAATCCCGTGGTAATATATACCTTAAAAGGGGAAGCGGTGGGCATCGGCGAAGCAATGATGAACTCAGAAGATATCTACAGAGCTGAACGGGGTATATGTGTAGAGACGATGAAAGTATTTATGAAGCCAGGGACATATCCAAAGGGTTGGAGGAGGAGAGCCGAGGTGGCTGAGTGGTAAGGCGCAGGCCTGGAGCTCGCGAGAATAGATAGCCTGTGTTCCGCAAGGAACTCAAGGGTTCAAATCCCTTCCTCGGCGAAGAAAAATGAGTGAAGAAGCGGAGAAGAGAAGAGAAGAGGAAGAGAGAAAAAGGGGATTCAAGCATATTGTCAGGATTTTGGATACTGACTTAGAGGGTAAACGGAGCATAGCATATTCGCTCTGTGGGGTGAAAGGAATAGGTAGGAGAGTAGCGAATGTAGTTGCTCTTTCTTCTGGGCTCGATCCGCGGGTAAAGATGGGCGAGCTCTCAGATGATGAAATAGAGCGGCTACAGAGTGCTATCAGCAGTGCCGAGAAGCGATTGCCGGAGTGGATGCTGAACAGGAGAAAGGATTTAATGAGTGGAGAGGACCGGCATGTAATGGGATCAGACCTCTTATTAAACTTACGGGAGGACATAAATCTGCTGCGTAAGATAAGGTCTTATCGGGGCATAAGGCATGAGCGGGGACTGAAAGTGAGGGGTCAAAGAACAAAATCAACGGGACGAAAAGGAGCGGTAGTAGGAGTAATAAGAAAGAAGCAATTAGCAGCAGCGAGGGCTGGGACGAAGAGATGAGGTAGATAAAATGGGACATCCAAAGAGGAGGGGGAAGAGATACGAGAAGCCAAGAAGTCCGTGGGAGATGAAGAGGATAAAGGAGGAGAAAGAGTTAATTGGGATGTATGGACTAAAGAACAAGAGAGAGATATGGAAAGCCGCGAGCATCATAAAAAAATACCGGAGGGAGATAAGAGAGATTTTAGCGGAGATAGCAGGGATGAAGCCGAGAGAGCATACACTGCGAAAGAAAGAAGCCATCTTAGCAGCATTAAGAAAACGGGGTATATTGAAGGAGACGAGTTTGAGATTAGAAGATGTTCTGGCGCTGAGGATAGATGATATTCTGGATAGGAGGCTACAGACGAGGGTATATAAAAAGGGACTGTCTAATTCGTTAAAACATGCCAGGCAACTCATCGTTCACGGTCATATCGCGGTTAATGGGAGAAGGGTTACCATTCCCTCTTATCTCGTTGATATTGAGGAGGAAGGGAAGATAGGCTACTATGAGCAATCCCAGTGATAAAAAGTAAAAATATTTTGGATTTAAGAGAAGAGGAGAGTTTTGAAGAATGACGGTAGAGAGATGGGCAATGGCGCATATATTCTCTTCGTTTAATAACACCGTTATCACGATTACTGATATGACCGGTGCAGAGACGATTGCACGAGCTTCTGGCGGGATGATCGCAAAAGCGGACCGTGATGAGAGTTCTCCTTATACCGCGATGCTGATGGCAACGCAACTTGCGGAGCGATTAAAAGAACGGGAGATAACGGGTATATATGTGAAGGTAAAGGCGGCAGCAGGACGTAAATCGAGGACCACGGCTCCCGGTGCACAGGCGGCGATAAGGGCATTTGCGCGCGCAGGGCTGCGAATAGGGAGAATAGAGGATGTGACGCCGATACCACATGACGGCACCAAGCGCCCCGGTGGGAAGAGAGGAAGAAGAGTTTAATGGAAGTAAAAATAGCGGCACGTGGGAAAAATGAAGTGAAATTTATGCTCTCAGGCATGAAACCGCGGTTTGCAAATGCACTGAGGAGGGCAATGATTGCAGAAGTGCCAAAGCTCGCGATTGATGAAGTAGAGATTCATGAGAATACCTCGTTGTTATATGATGAGCAATTAGCGCTTCGTTTAGCTTTGATACCGTTGAAAACAGACCTGAGCGCCTTTGGTCCCGATGAACGGGTTTCTCTGACTATAGAAGCGATAAGCCCGGAAAGGGAGGGGTATACGATGGTCTATTCTAAGGAACTTATCTCTTCTGATCCCAAAGTGGAAGCTGCTTTTGAAAATATACCAGTGGTGAAGCTGATCTCAGCGGAGAGAGAGATCGGAGGTATAAAATCGATCGCACGGCAAAAGATCTCTCTCGAAGCGATAGCAAGGCTCGGCAGGGGGAGAGAGCATGCGAAATGGCAGCCCGTTACGGTTTGCAGTTACAAAGACATAGCAGACGAAGAAGGACCAACGAACACGTTACTTTTTACCGTTGAGAGTGACGGCTCTCTGCCCGTGGATGAGATAGTAGTAGAAGCGGCGAGGATACTGCGAGCGAAGTGTGAGAGCGTGATGGAGGAGCTCACCGGAAATAAAGTCTGGATTCATGATGCATGATACAAGTTTAGGGATGCGTCTTGCTCTTCAATTATTCTCTCGTGGAAATCTGTGTGATCTTGTGGTTATAAAAGGAGCGTATTTGTATAGCGTACGCAAGAAATTGAATTAATGGGGGATAAAGTAATCAATAAAGTACTGAAACCTGGTTACTATTATTATTCTCTCGTGAAAATTATGGGGCTCTGCCCCATGTAGGGGCTCCGCCCCTACCACCCCGAAAACCCTGTAAGGGTTTACCCGCAAGCCCTGAAAGGGCTTATGTGTAATCTTGTGGTTAGCTAAACAATTACTTCCTAAATTCCCGTTAAATTAGGCACTATGTTAACCGTTTGTCTTTCATTCTTTCTCCTTTTCTCGAAAATCGACCTACAATATAGCATAGCATTTATATACTATAATGCCTATATAGGCACTGCTACCCTTCAGCCATGAAGTATGCACGACTCTGGTATCAGGGCAATATTGCAAGATTAATGTTCAAAGATATTGATTTAGATACATTTTCCATACAATACATGGGGATACAACGATGGCGAAATAGACAAACAGATCAGATTTCTCTTCGTGATTGATAAGGACAGTTCACTTCCACTCTTTTTCAGATATCTTCCAGGCAACATTGTTGATGTTTCTGCCCTTAACGCAACAATGGAAGAATTGAAAAAGAAAAGAATTAACCTGTCCGGAAAAGAGGCATATGCACATATCATTTTGGATCCGGAAAGAAAAGGAAGGGAAACAAGAGATCTCTTATTGATCCCATATTCCGCACATGTTGATAAGATTATCACGAAATTTAAATTTAATTTAT
>DYFG01000079.1 GCA_020725315.1 Nitrosotalea sp. | reverse complement strand
GGGTTTATTGATCCCTGATGTTCCTGACCTGTCTGTCAGTGTAATTGGTGGCTGCCGCAACTGTTTTCTGTGGAATGCCACAGAACAGCAAGAAGCAGACCATTACCCAGCGTATCCAGCGAGATGGTGGCCTCGATCCTAAAAAGTCGCTTGCTAAGTCCATAATCTCGTTTGAAACAATTGATGTTTAGAAAGAAAGTGTATTGACGCCTGTTCTTGCTTTTGGGGTTGGTATTTTCTTAACCTCACAGATTTCTGACTTTACAGTTCCGTAAACAAAGTCATATTCTTCAAGAATGGGGTTAACCTGAGACACTTCCTCATTCAGTTTCTGGATCACCATTTGTTCAATTAGAAATTGCAAAGTGCAAAGTGGAAGAGGCAAAATTGTGCGATAAGTTCTATCTTTCTTTAGTCTCCGCAGTTATTACAGATTTTGCAACAATTTTGAGCAATTCATCGGCTTCACTCAGCAATGGCTGTATATCCTCATTTGGGATTAACTTGGATCTCTCAATTAGTTTCAACCAGTATAACGACTCACGTAATTCTTTCAAGACAAGTTGCATTTTATGGACAAAGTCTGCCTTGCTTTCAGCGCCACAAGCTTCTTCGTAATTCGCTCCAGAAGATGTCGCGGATTGCATTAACTGTTCTCCGATATGTCGCCCTACCATGGTTTTATTAAGCTTGACGGTCAATCTAACAATATCTACTCCAAAGTCCAATAAGCGCTCCGATAGGTTTTTCCTATCGTTTTGCATTTTGTATTTTTCAATTTGCATTCTGCATTTTGCATTTTGCATTTTGCATTGAGCTATGGCTCCTTCACCTTTAGTATCCTCAGAGCAAGCAAAGCCGCATTTTCTCCGTTGTCTATGCCTACCACACCTACCGGAACACCCGAAGGCATTTGAACCATAGAAAGTAGTGCATCCATGCCCATTAACTTCCCGCTTACCGGAACACCAATGACTGGCTTTTCCGTTTTTGAGGCGATTACTCCTGGCAAAGCTGCAGATAGCCCTGCAATCGCTATGATCACTGCAAATGAATCACTGTTTTCCTTTAGATACCTATCCAGTTCTTCGGGATTCCGATGCGCGGAGATCACCCGCACTTCATAAGGGATATCATGCGCTTCCAAAACCTTTATCGCTCTATCCGCCACCGCTTGATCGCTCTTCGAGCCCACTATTATGGCTACTTTATTCATATTTATTTCACCACCTCCATCCCATTAAAACCACGAGATTTCACGTGAAAATTATGGGGCTCTGCCCCATGCGGGGTTCCACCCCGCGACCCCGAAAACCCTGTAAGGGTTTACCCGCAAGCCCTGAAAGGGCTTATGTGTAATCTTGTGGTTAATAAAAGGCAGCGTTCTCACACCCTCTCCTCCGCTCGCTCTTCCATCACACAGGTGAACTCTTCCGGGTCCCTTATTCGTTTCAACTCCTCCTTCCCAAACAAAACGGTATTATCTATTTGCACCTGCTTGATATTCCCGTTCACGACGAATACCGACCTCGTCCTTGTAACCTGCGATAAGCTGCTCACTATTCTTGCTCTCTTTACCATTCGGTCTGTATATCTGCTTATCCCGGTAAGGATCTTCGTACCCTCGCTTCGCGCTCTTGACGGTGGCTCTGAAAAAGAAACAGCGCTAAAAGGAGCATAAGCCGTTGTAAGTATCTCAAATCCTATCTCTTCCATCATACTCAAAATATCTTTCTCTAAGCCCGAGGTCGCTTCTTCCACTCCTGCCTTCAATATATCTGAAGATGGGGTTTTAAATTCGGTGTTTAAGACCTCTAAGGGCTCGATGAGCTTTGTATCTAAAATCTCCTCGAGCTTCAGTGCTAGCTCGATCGTAGTACTCATTCTGCCTTCCTCGTACTTACTCACACTCCTCCTCGAAACACCTAATTCAGAGGCAATGTCGCCTAAGGATAATTCCTTCTTCTCCCGTGCCAGCTTCATCGCTTCTCCATCTATACTCACATACAGACCCCCAGTGGCTGAATAAACGTATGGATGAACTTCTTCAACAAAATAATCGTAGAGTGTACGCGTGTTTAAGGCAGGGATACCATATCTATGATATACTACATCATCTTCCAGAAACGAAGTACCCGTTCTCTCCCCCACCACGATAGGAGAAGCAAGCAAGCAGAATGCTGCACGCTTTATACTCTTCGCTATCTCCTCGCTCATTCCATCTATGTTACGCATGATCTTTGCCAACAAGGTGAGTTCGATTCTCCTCGCTGCGAGATCAAAACTTCGCGCCTCGCATCTCCGTGATACGATAAATCCTGCTTCCTTCAATATTTCCAATACCCGGGCGATTAAATCATCCTTCATCGGTGCCGGATTGCACATCTCGTTTTGCATTTTTCATGAGCTGCTCAGATATTTCCCGTGCACGCTTTGTCGCTTCAATGACCGCTTCCATTATCGCCGCCTTGATACCTCTCGCTTCCATCGCATAGAGACCTCTCATGGTCGTCCCTCCGGGAGAAGCAGTCATTTCTTCTATCGAAGATGGCTTATCTCCTGCAAGAATCATTATCGCCGCCCCAAGTGCGGTTTTGGCAGAGATCTCGAGCGCTAAATCATGTGGCAAACCCTCATAAACCCCCCCATCTGCCATTGCTTCGATCATCGCCGCAAAGAAAGCGACGCCACTGCCACTTAATCCCGTAATAACATCCATATCACTCTCCTTTACGCTATAAACATCACCGATAGCGCCTAAAATCTCACTTGCTATCGCTTCATCCTCCTCGCCCGCAAATTCGCCTGTACAAATCGCCGTTACCGATTCGCGGACACGCGCCCCGATATTCGGCATCACCCGAATGACCTTCTTACCTTTACCAAGATATCTCTCTATCACCCTCGTTGGCACGCCGGCAGCCACCGAGACGACCATTTTCTCCTCGTTCACACAAGGTGCAATCTCTTCAACTACCCCTCGCACATCATGTGGCTTAACTGCCAAAATTATCACGTCCGATTTCTCCGCAACCTCTTTGTTATCCTCGCATACCACAACTCTTGATTCTGGTTCAAAATATTGGAGGTTCTCTTTCTTTACATCACTTATAAATACTTCCCCGCCCAGCCTGCCCATTTCTACAGCCAATAGCCCTTGAAGAAGAGATCTCCCTATGTTACCTATGCCGATAATGCCTATCTTCTTCCCCGTAACGGTTCTCTCATTCATTCCTTCAGTGGATTTATAAGGACCACATTATTTCCTCGAAGTATTACCGAGCCAAGCAATCTCTTCCTTTCCCCATTCAATATCTCGCTCGCCCCGGTCAGATGTAGATTCAAATAGTCATCCACCGATGTCAGTATTCCTTCCAGCACGCACTGCTCACCCTTCATCTCCACGTGTATCTTTCTCCCCACCAGACTTTGAACTCTTTTGTTCGGGAACATATCCTCATCTCCCTTAGCTTTTACTATTTCACTTTGTTTTCATTATTTAAAAGAATGCTGCATGAGCTGATTGTTGAGGGTAAAATTGTAAATCCAGAACGGATAGAAGACGCCCAGATAGCCATTGATGAGGGGTATATTACAGAACTAAAGAAGCATGGTTTAAGGGGCGAGCGAAAGATAGAAGCGCTCAGATGGTTAATCTTCCCCGGGTTCATTGATATACACGCGCATTTAAGGGAAGATAGCAGTCATAGATGGGACTATAAGGAGGATTTCAAGTCCGGCACCGAGGCTGCACTTCACGGAGGTATAACGACGGTTGTTGACATGCCAAATACTCCTTTGCCCGGCATAAATTCAGACCGGATAAGAAGAAAGAAGGAACTCGCACAGAGAGAGTCGAAAGGCTTGATTGATCTCCTTTTCTGTGGCGGTGTAACGGAATACAATCTAAATGCACTTGGAGATATGCAACAAGATGTTGTCGCGTATAAAATATACCTTGCAGAGACTGGCGGGTTGTATATAAGTGAGGAGACTTTACCCAGGGCAATGAAGGCGGTAGAAGCGGCTTCTAAACCTGCCATCATTCATTGTGAAGACCAGAGAATTATAGAAAAGAGGAGAGAGGAATTAAGCGTGAAGGGGGAAGAAAAAAAAGGTCTGGAAATCTATTCAGCGCTGAGACCTGATGAAGCGGAATTGTCGGCGGTCAAGAACGTTTTATCCTCCGCGGTGGGCTTAGGCGCTGAGATCAATATAGCACATGTGTCTGTTTACGATACCCTGAGGATTATAAAGGGGTATAAAAACGTTCACTGTGAAGTCACACCCCATCATCTCTTCTTTAGCAAGAATGATGTATTGGCTAAGAAGGCGTTTTTAAAGACGAACCCCCCTTTGAGAAGAGAAGAGAATAGGCAACGCTTGCTGGCCGCATTTAAAGAAGGCGGAATAGATTTTTTTGTCTCTGATCATGCACCGCATACGAAGGAGGAGAAAGCAGGTGATATTTTAGAGGCGCCTGCTGGTGTCCCTAATTTAGACACGTATGGTAATTTCGTGTCCTGGTTGATTGCCTCTAATGACGTACATCCGACGCTTATAGCAAAAGTGTGCTCATATAATCCCGCTCTATTCTTGGGATTGCACGATCGGGGTCGTATAGAAGTAGGAAAGCGGGCACATTTGACGATATTAGATATGCAGAAGCGAGTAAAAATCAGCAACGAACACTTATATACAAAGTGTGGCTGGTCGCCCTTTGAGGGTTATGAATTTCCTGGAGCGGTTAGGCACACCATTTGTAATGGTGTCGTGATGACTGATTATGACGAAGTACGTAATTGCTCAATATCTTGTGGCATAAATTCTAAACACTAAGATGAGCGCTCTTATACCTACCATCATTGCTGCACTCTGGCTGATGCTGCCCGCGTACATAACGAATGCAAGTGCTGCATTTTTTGGTGGTAAAACCCCCATAGATAGAGGTATTTATTGGGGCAAGAACAGGTTGCTGGGTGATGGTAAGACGTATGAAGGTCTCTTAAAAGGCTTTTCGTGCGGGTTCCTCTTTGGCATCGTTCAACATCTGGTTTTGAGCGGCTATATAACGATAACTCCTTCCTTCGGCATCTTTCCCTTCTTTTTAGTGACGTTATTTTGCTTATCGGCGGGTGCAATGATTGGAGACCTACTTGGGAGTTTCATGAAAAGGAGATTAGGGCTAAAAAGAGGTGCATCTTTACCTCTGGTGGATCAACTGGACTTTGTGGGTGGCGCCTGGCTGCTTCTGTTCCTGGGTGCACGAGCGTGGTTTATTGCGACCTTTTCAGTGGAGATAATCCTGGCGGTTATTATTCTCACTCCGGTGCTCCACCTTTTTACAAATTACATCGGCTTTAAGATAGGGAAGAAGGGGTTCCCGTGGTGATTGTGGGTAGACATGTTTAATTAAAAATCCGGGTATACTATTTTAAAAATAATGGGAAAACGGAAGAAGTCCGAAGGAGGGGAGAGGATAAGAATAGCACAAGTTTCGTGCGGCACCCTCTATGGAGACGTGCAGCATGAGATAGAGCGAGCTGCGGATGCAGTGGGTGCAGAACTCGTTCTGCCCGAGGTTGACCTGGACTACGTGGCAAAGAAGGTGGACGAATTTGGATATGATCTGAAGAAGCACCTTGGATTAAGTGTAGCGTTGGCAAGAGGCTACGCGGTTGCTGAAGGGGTAAGTGATGCTGACGCGGTATTCCTAGCTGGCTGCTTCAAATGTTCACGAGGAGCGGTTATACGGTCAGAACTCAGGCGAATAATACAGGAGAATACAAACTTGCCCATTGTTATGTATCCCTTTTCAGAAAGGACGAGAGCGGGCGAATTGTTGACGAGGATGGAAGCGCTGGTTACCATAGTGAAGAGGAGATGGATATTGGAGCGGAAGGTGCAAGAGGGGCTTACTGCAGGCATCGATTCGGGCTCAACAACCACAAAAGCAGCGATAATGCAGGATAACGAGGTGTTAGGGGCGAGATGGACACCAACGGGGGATGTGGTAAAAACGGCGGAGAAAGTCTTTGCCGAAGCGCTGGAACTTGCGGGCGTGAAGAGGAGTGAGATAGAAGCGTTAGGTGCCACCGGTTACGGTCGACATACGACCGGTGGGCATTTCAAAGCGGATTTGGTGCAAGAAGAGCTGACCGTAAATTCTAAGGCGGCGATGTATCTCGCAGGGATAGAGAAGGGTGAAGCAATGATAATTGACATCGGTGGTATGGACAACAAGATAATAACCGCACATGATGGCATTCCTGATAACTTCACGATGGGCGGGATATGCGCTGGTGCCTCAGGAAGGTTTCTGGAGATGACCGCGCGTAGATTAGGTGTAGATGTGATCGAGATGGGTGAGTTAGCTCTGGGAGGCGACCCGCATAAAATAAAGACAGACAGCTATTGCATCGTTTTTGGTATCCAGGATCTCGTAGCAGCCCTGTCAAGCGGAGAGAGGAAGGAAGATATTGCAGCCGCAGCGTGTTACTCGGTAGTAGAACAGGTAAAAGAGCAATTGTTACAGGAGATTGACCTCAGACAGCCTGCAATAGAGGTTGGCGGCACTGCGTTGATTGAGGGTGTGCCGGTAGCGATGAGCGATGTGCTGGGATTTGATGTAATCGTGCCACGTTACCCGCAGTATATAGGGGCGATTGGTGGAGCACTGCTCTCTTCGTCTTTCAGGTAAATGTTACGGTTTATCGGCGTTGTGGAGCGGGTAGAAGGCGAAATATCGATCGTAAGGATCTTCGATGAATTTGGTGAAGGATTGAAAGGGTTGAATACGTTCTCGCATCTTATCATTCTCTACTGGTTTCATTTACGAGAAGAAGAAGCGGAGCGAAGAGTGCTCAAAGTAGTTCCACGGCGGCATCCGGGAGCGCCAGAAGTGGGTGTCTTCGCCTCCAGGAGCCCGAGTAGACCGAATCCAGTTGGATTATGTGTAGTTGAACTGGTGAAAATGGAAGGAAATATCTTAGTGGTGAGAGGACTTGATGCTTTTGAAGGCTCTCCGGTAATTGACATCAAGCCCTATACCCCAAGAGCAGATGCTTTTTTAGAGGCAGTAGTCCCTGAGTGGGCGCTTCGTGGCCCTAAAACGTGATGGTTTAGAAAAGATGGATGTTAAGATCATTCGTAGCCGGAGGAGGAAGAAAACGATAAGTGCACGAGAAGTGGGCGGTATAATCCACTTATATCTTCCAGCCGGGCTCGCAGAGGATGAGGAAGCGAAATATGTGCAGTGGGCGAAGAAGCGGTTCGAGTCGTTGCGGCGCAAAAAAGAACTTAAAGCTCAGAATGCGGTTGAAGAGCTGAAACAACGTGCTCAGGAACTCAACAAACGGTACTTTGCCGGTGAACTCTCCTGGAACCAGATGGGTTATACGACGGAACAGAATGCCCGCACCTTCGGGATCTGTAATACAAAAAACAGGACTGTCCGAATTTCAGACCGCCTGCTAACCATGCCGAACTTTGTTCATGATTATGTCGTGGTGCATGAGCTTGCTCACCTGAAAGTGCCACGACATGGACCCGATTTTTGGAAACTCGTCGAGCGATATCCAAAAACCGAACGTGCGCGAGGATATTTGATGGCGATTGGCATGAGCGATTGA
>DYFG01000078.1 GCA_020725315.1 Nitrosotalea sp. | reverse complement strand
TTTGCCGCGAGTTCAATTGCTTCTTTGCTCTTAGAACCTTCCAAAATCGTTATTGGGCTCCCGAAACCCGGAACTTCAAAGACATAATCGCCGGGGTCCTTCAACGCCAAAAGGAGCTTATTCTCTTCTTCATTTCTTCCCACTATGATTTTGGACGAAGCAACCCGAAAATGCCTGCCTATTTTCAGTAATGAGATGTCTCTCTTCGTTACTTCTTCTTTATGCTCAAACAAATCTCTGATCTTCGATGCAAATTCCCTGTACGTTAAGAGGCACCCGCCCGACGGTGATGGATAATCCTCATGCAGCCCAAACGTTTCTGCAAGTGCAATCTGGGGTTTTCTGCTTCTTCCCCTTATAGCCAGGAGTTTGCTTCGGTCTATCCATCCTTCGCGCTCGGGGATCGTTTCTGGCAATAGTTTTGCGGATAAAGGCCTCAAGATCAGATTTTCCAAGCCTGCTTCTTTCTCCTCGAGCTCTAATGCTCTCCTGTGCTGGCTCATTGGTCGTTCACCGAGGACGTCGCCCGTGACGATGAACTTAGCACCGACTTCTTTCGCAATTCGTTTCGATTCTCGTAGCATATAAATTCGACAATCTATACAGGGGTTCATTCCCGAGCCATAGCCATACCTGGGGGTTCGCACTACCTCGAGGTACTCTTCACCGACTGCAACCTGTATCAGCGGTATCCCAAACTTCTTTGCGATCTCTTCTGCATAATCCCTCTTTCCAGAAGTCACAGGCAGAATAAACTTCACTGCCACGACTTCGATACCTTGGTCAAGGACAAGCTTAGTCGCTAATATCGAATCCAAGCCGCCTGATAACAATGCTAAGGCTTTCATTACACGTTATAAAAGCATCTTATAGCTTGAGCTTTTCAATAGCAATTTCCGCCGCTCGCTTCCCTGATAGTAACATAGCACCAAAGGTCGGACCCATCCGTGGAAGCCCATATGCGGTAGAAACAGCCATACCCGTTACTATCAGCCCGGGATAAAGTTCAGAGACATGCGCTACCACGAGATTCTCAGACTTCTCAACCCACATCGCCCCCTGTCCCCTAGTCTTAAACAGCCCTCTCTCCTCCAATTTTTTTACCACCGAGGCATCGTGACCTGTTGCGTCTATCACGAGCTTCGATTCCAATGAAACAGGATCAATAGCTGCTATTTCATGCGGAATCGCAGAAACCGCGGTCCAATTTACTACGACCCCGCTCACTTGTTCGTTATGCAGAACCACGTCATCCAGACTTACCATATTAAGTATCTTTGCGCCCGCATCACAGGTTGCTGCGATTAATTTCGAGCATGCATGTGGTGCATCAGCGACGTATAATCCTTTGCTATACTCCTTATAAGGCACACCGAGCTCATCGAGAATGCTCTCAGCCGGTGCCCTCACCGTGAGCTTCTTCATCAAAAACCCGCCGAGCCAGAACCCACCACCTAAATAGTTGTTCCGTTCGATAAGTACCACCTTCACACCCTTGGACGCCAGTTCCTTACCTGCCATCAATCCTGATGGTCCACCGCCTACTATAATTACGTCGCTCTCCACGTAGCTCTCAAATTCTTTCGCAAATTCGTCTACTATCGCTCTCGTAATCTGGCTTTCTGATACGTGTGAAAATTCTACGCTACGCATAATCCAACTGAGCAAACACCTGTCGGTCCTTGAAATTCTGCAATGACATCGCTCCTGATGGGCAATAAGAAGCGCAACTTCCGCAGCCGATACAGCCCTCAGCGACCCGCGCAGCCTTCTTCTTACCGCTTATCACGGTCATCACACCGAATGTAACCGCAGATATCGGCTCCTCCACCAGCTCTATCGCCTCTACTGGACATAATTCCACACACACACCGCACCCTGAACATATCGCCTCGTTAACTACTGAAACGATACCAGGCGTCTCGAGGAAATTCTTTGCTAACAAGACGCATGCCCTCGATGCTGCTGCACTGCTCATTGCAATAGCTTCATCCACCATTGCGGGATAAACCGCAGAATCACAGATGAAAACCCCTTTATTCACCGTATCAACCGGTGTTAATACCAGCTTTGGCCGCTCCTGCTCCTCTAAGAGGAACCCGTTTTTAAGCGGAATCTTGAACATCTTGCTTAAATGCTCGTTCTCTTCTGCAGGTAGCATTGCGGGACTGAGCACCACCAGATCGGGCTTTATCTGTATCTCATCGTTGAATATAACATCGTAGACCGATACAATCCCATCCTGAAATTCTGGTGGTCTCCCCTCATCGTATCTGAGGAATATCACGCCTTTTTCTCGCGCCTCTTTGTATAACACTTCCCACTTACCGTACGTTTTGATCTCCTGGTAAAGCACGAATACATTCAAATCGGGGTTAAGCTCCTTCGCTTTTAATGCATTACTCACCACCTCGATACCGCTGTACTTTGACCTATGGCCTGGTATCCCATCTTGAATCATAACGATTGTGGTAGCATCCACGTGTCCTCCCGCAAGCATCTTCTCAAACTCAGATTGCGTTACCACCTTATTCTCCTGTCCATATCCATACCATCCTTCAGGTACAAATTCTCCCGCGCCGGTTGCGAGCACCACAGCTCCGAAGTCTATCTCTTCATCTACCTTCTCGCTCTTCATCCGCGCTCTAAACGAACCAGCTCTTCCCCTGACATCCTCTACCGTTGCACCTGTATACACCTTAATCTTCTCATTACTGCCTATTTTATCAACATACTCTTTTAAAACGTCAGAAGCTTTCTCTCCTCGCTGTAACTCAGTGGTTTCTCTCAATCCGCCACCTAATTCTGCTTCTTTCTCCAGTAAATAGACCTCATATCCCGCATTGGCGATCTCAAGCGCTGCGTTCATCCCTGCTACACCGCCACCGACGACCACTGCTCTCGGTGTAACTGGATAGCTCTCAATCGGAACCGGTTCTAAATACCGTGCTCGCCCTACTGCCATGGTTATCTGGTCAACTGCTGCGTCTGTCGCCTCTTCCTTCCCGTGCACCCACGCAACTTGTTCCCTCAAGTTCACCATATCAAGCAAATAGGGATTTAAGCCTGCCTTTGCGCACGCATCCCTGAAGAGATCTTCATATGCTCGCGGCGAGTATCCTGCAACTACAATCCTGTTCAGCCCCTGGTCTACTATTCCACTTTCTATCGCTTCCAGGACCTCTTTCATTGTGGTTGTCTCTCCATCCACAGAGGTAACACCCTTCAGTTGTTTCACGTGCTCCACTACCGCAGGGATATTTATACACTCAGCTACCTCTCCTTCACAACCGCAAATGAAGACACCTATCTTCAGCGGCTTATCAGCCACATCAATTAACTTCCTCGTCTCTTGTCCCGGTATTGGCTCTGTCCTTTCTGAAAACAGTGCAGCCTTTAATGCGGCACCGCTTGCCTGCGCAACACTTTCCCGAACTTTCATCGGTGCGGTTGCCGTTCCACAGGCTAATATACCGGGGACATTCGTTTCCAGTGGGTTCGTTAGGCTCGTCTCAAGGTAGCCATAGGTATCAGTTTTTACACCCATTATCTCTGCAAGTCGTCCTATCGTTTTTGAGGGCAGAAGACCAACCGCAAGAACCACCATATCAAGGTCTAACCGTTCAATTGTGCCATTCTCTAATCGTGGGCTCTGCCCACGACCCCGCAAGCCCTGTAAGGGCTTATTCTCGAACTTAACCGTTAACGTATCGTTCTCAGGTATAACCTCGGGAACTCGTGACCGTATATAATTCACCCCGTATTTATCCTTTAACTTCGCCACCAGTTCCTCATCTCGTCCAAATACGCGTATGTCCATGTAGAAGATGTAAACTTCCATCTCAGGGAATCGCTCTTTCACTTCCCATGCCTCTTTCGCGGTGAATCCACAACACGCCGTCGAACAAATTTCATTCTCCTTGCCCCTCGACCCGACGCACTTGATGAATCCTATTCTCTTCACTGGCTTACCATCTGAAGGTCGCAATAGTAGTCCTGTCTCACTCGCCGTACAAGCTCGGAGCATGGCTTCAAACTCCAAAGCGGTAACAACGTTTGGGTGCCCGATCGCATAGCTCTTCGCTATGGTATCAAAGACATCATATCCCGGTGCAAGCACCACGCTCTCCACATCTATCTCCTTCCCTGACACCTTCAACTTGAAATCACCTGCTGAGCCTGATAACCCTTCAACCTCGCTTGAGAGCATCAGATCAATGTTCGGATGGTTTTCGATTTTAACTATCCTCGATGCTATACCTGTTTCACATTCCGCAAGCTCCGCAACCTTACCACCAAGTTTCGCATTCTTCTCTATCAGATAAACTTTATAACCGGAATCTGCAAGGTCAAGAGCTGCTGTGATGCCAGCAACGCCTCCCCCAATAACCGCTATTCCCATTTTCACATCACCTTCTCAAGAATTTTCTTCGTATCTATGATATTTTTGTTAAACCCGAGTTTTTTCGGCTCTATTCCGAGCGCCAGACCCAACAACTGCGTGATATAAATGACCGGCATGTCGATCTTGATCTTGAATGCCGCTTCTATGTCAGGCTGCTTTGCATCCAGCATCATGCCGCACAGTGGGCAGGCAAGTGCAATACAGTCCGCACCGGCATTCTTAGCACCCTCTAAAATCTTCCTCGCCATCTCAAATGCTATATCCGCTCTCGTCATCATCAACGGTCCTCCACAGCACTTCGTCTTCATGTAACTGAACGGAACATTTTCTGCCTCCATCAGCTCTATCAGCTGGTCCATCAAAACAGGGTCGTCAGGGTCATCAAAAGCGGTTTCCGGCGGTCTTCCTAAATAACAACCATAATACGGAGCAACCTTTAGATTTACTTTCTTCATCATCTTACCTGACAGTTCATCCAGGCCAATATCGTTTACGAGGACATCCAGTACATGTTTCGCCTTCACTGTTCCGTTATACTCGAGCGAACGATCAATCTCCTTTAATTCCGCACGTAACTTCTCATCTTCCCTTAACGCCTTGTCAGTCCTCGCTAAATTATAATAACAGATACTGCAGGGTGTTACGATATCCTCTCCTTTCCTCTCAGCAAGAGCGAGATTCCGCGCATTGAGCGCAATAACTAACTTCGGATCTCCGGCTTCTAACGCGCCACAGCAGTTCCAATCCTCGAGCTCTTCGAGTTCGATACCTAACTTCTCGAATACTGCCTTGGTTGACATATCCTGTTCCATCGCGGTCGTCGCTGATGGGCACCCGGGATAGTATGCGATTTTCTTTTCGCTCATTTCTCCTTCTCCCCCACCTTCTCGAAGATCTTCTTCAGCACTTCCCGTTCCTTTATCTTCTCCGGGCGCATTCCTTTGAATACTCCGCCACCACCGAGTGGACCCATTTTGCCCTTCTTAAACATCCGCATTCCGAAATCTTTGTAATCCTTCATCATCGCTTTCATCCCCTTGATTTTAGACCCTTCCCTATTCGGGTAATATTCCAGTGCAAGCCCCATATCGTAGAGCCGACCGTACTTCTGCAACGTATGCAGGAAAGCCTTCTCAAAGAGTGGTCTCGGACTCTCTATCTTTATATCCCCTGCTTTCTCCTCCTCTTCTGCTATTCGCCTCATCGCACCCATGAGCTCACAAATCATTACATCCTGTGGACAACGCGCCGTGCACGTCTGACAGAGAGCACAAATCCATAAATCAGCATTTGACAATACTTCCTTACGCATCCCCAACAGACTCATTTGGATGATTTTCCTCGGGTTGTAACTCGGAATGATTTCAGTGACCGGGCATCCTAAGGTGCAGGTACTGCACTGATAACATGCCGTGAGGTGTTCTCCCCCCGGCTCATTCATGATCTCATATTTGAAGTTCGGGTCCAGTTCCCAGGTCTTTATCATTTTATCTTTACCTTAAGCGCTCTTCCAGCTCTTCCTCTTTATATGTAATGAACGGTAAAGGCTCCTTGACATCCCTTCCGGGCACATACTCGAAGATCTCTTGCACTTTCTGCGCGAGTACCGGATAGAATCTCGTCAATGGAATGCTCTTCGGACATGCATCTTCACACGCACCACAGGCAACACAGGTCGTGCAGACATGATACACCCGCGTGAGATGGTACAACAGTTGATTTGCCGGTACCTCTATCGCACCCCGTAACTCTGCTAAGTTCAATAAATCGCCGCCAGCAGGGTTTCCTAACGGTTGGTCAAAGAAGCATTCCTTGCAATAACATACCGGACAGACATCTCGGCAGTTCTTGCATAAAATACAGTCCTGTAGAAACTCTTCTAACGCCTCCACACTGTCTATCTTTGGCAATTCCTCTAACCGTTTTCTCGCTTCTGCTACTATCCTCTCTTTTTCCTCTTTTCTTTCCAGGTCCTTAGCTTCCAGCAGTAGACCCACGGCTGACAGCGCCTCAACACCCATCTCCGTTAGCCCTGCAACTCCCACCTTTCCATTAACCCGTGCAATAATAATATCTCCAATATCAGCAAGCCGATTTTCACAGATTGCACAGGCCTCCCGTATCGAGATCCCTTTCCCCTCTAATTCCTTTATCTTTGCACTGTCCACCAAGTTGCCTATCTCCGCATAATGCTCTGCATAATCTTCGTTCTTAAAGGCACCCGAACAATCCACGGTTATGAGAAGCACACTCTCTTCATTGAGTTGTTTCAATTTTATCAATTCTATTACCGCTCGTATCTCGCAGGGTTTGGCTACGATTCCTACTTTATTATCTATCATCCACCCTTTGATGACGTTCGCAGCGTTTACACCGAACGACGGTGCGAAGATGACGGACGCCGGCGGTTCTATCTTATTTTTCTCCCTTACCAGCATATAGGATACCTTGTTTCCCACTCTATGCGGCATGATCAGGGCATCAATGACTTTATTCTCGATCAATCCCTTTAAAAACCCTTCTAAATCATCATATTTGAGTTCTGTTCCTTTCATAGTATCTTATCCCTCATTGGATTGGGTCCCAATTGTTTAATCTCTTCTGCCATTTCCTTCATAATCCTCGCAAACTTATCCCCCTCGGATGCACTGCACCACTCTGATCGAACCCGGTTATCCAGCCCGAACTGCTTCAGGATAGTTCTTAATGCTGCTATTCTGCGTCTGGCATAGAAGTTCCCCTTTATGTAATGGCACTCACCGGGATGACAGCCTCCAAGGAAAACACCGTCTGCACCATTTAATAACGCTTTGAGCACAAACATCGGATCTATCCTCCCGGAGCACATAAGCCTTATCAGCCGAATGTTCGGTGGGTATTTCTTTCGAGACGTCCCTGCAAGGTCTGCACCGGCATAAGTACACCAATTACAGGTGAATCCGATTATTTTTGGCTCAAAACCCCCTTTCTCTTCTTCCATTTTTTATCTCCCATTTAGCCAATCTTTATTAGTAACATTATAAAAATTTTTCGATAGCGCGGCTACTTCAGCACTTCCACTATCAATAACCTCAACAGGGACTGCTCTCTGCAACAATGCCTCTATCTGCGCATATACCTGCCTGTCGCGGAAATGCCTCATTGAGGCTGCTCCTGAAGGACATATACAATTACAACCCCCACAGCCCTTACAAATAGCTGGGTGCATTACCAGATACATAAGGGCAATTTACGAATAGGATATGATAGTAGAATAAGTAACAACAGTCCGGAGTTAAA
>DYFG01000077.1 GCA_020725315.1 Nitrosotalea sp. | reverse complement strand
ACTATTATTAGATATATTAATTACTTTGCCTTCCTTTTATAGTTTTTAACCTCTCAGAATCATATATCAACCTCGAATGAGCGTCGGAAGCGAAACGGCGGTAGCTCTGAATAAATCTCGTTATATCAGAAGCGGATATCGACTTAAGTTCCTCAACCTCGACCATCTTATCTCTCCCCCAATATTCCACGGGATAGACCTCAGTTGAGGGATTCTCCTTCACTATTTCCTCCTCAATTTCGAATATCCTGGTATAAACTGTCCCCAGAGTGGTTATGGATGTGCTGAGAAGTGCATCACCATAACCACGCAGCGTTACTATCTGTGAAGGCACGGTACACTCGACTATGCCTTTTCTTATATCTTCCACCTCCTTCTTAGCTTCTTCATCAGGTGCTAGTTCACCAACCACCGTTGTCAGCTCAAGCGTGGCTTCTTTATACCGTTCAAACGCATCCTTCAGTAACGCTATCAATCTCGCAATCATACTCTTCAATACTTTTGATGCATTTTCGTAGTTCCCGTGCTCTATGCTGTGCTCGACGATTTTTATATCAGTTCTGATTTTGGAAGTGTCTGCATTTGCCATCTCCCCCCCTTCCCCTTCTAAACCAGATGCATCCCGCAAACAGATTCGCAGCGTTTCATCACGGATCGAAGCGACTTCATTCATAAACATTGATAACTCAAGTGAATCCACATCGAGACTTTCTCCCGCTCTTATCTTTGATTCCATCTGCTCTATCTGACTTTGTATATTCTCATACCCTGCACTTTCAAGCTCTTTTAGACTGTCTAAGTAATCCCTGCATTTATCCATCATCCGTGAATAAAGAACCACCTCGTGTCTCTCTTTTATACCCCCGAACAGCTTATCTATCCATTCAACATCGGCAAAAACGACTTTCCTGAGTTTCGCTCTCTCAAGCTTTATCCGTCCATTTACCTCACATCCCAACTCAAATAACCCTTCTTTTACCTTTCTTAACTCTTTTCTGAATTCCTTTGCGCTTATCACATATTTATCTTCGAAATCGTGTAAAATACGCATTTCTTCTACATACCGATTTGCAATTCGCATAACGTCCCGCTCCATCACTCGCTCCTTTATGCTTCTCTTCCTTACCGTAACGAGGTATCGCACTAAAAACGATACTCCTATCATTGCAGGAATGAACAAAAGTATAATGGTTATTGCGAGGTCAGATCCGGTGTTGAAAAGAATAAAGAAGCCGAGAGCGATTAATGCTCCAAAAGCAAGCGGAATAAGTATCCTATACCCCCTCATACGCAAGCCTCCTTATCTCACGTAATCGTTCCAACTGGTCAAAGGTATAGGTGAATAAATTGGTTATCGCTGCTATATTCCGCTTTGTGATGGTTACAGCGAGATGGAACTCTCTCGAATAGGAGAGCATGAACTCCTCTACCTGTTCCCTATCCACACTCCTGCTCCTGACATAATATTCGGGGACTTGAAGAAAGGACACGCTCTTCTCGCAGCCTAACGGTGCATCAGAAACGCTGAACTTCTCTACTGAGACACGAAGCAGTGTTCCAAGATCGAGCGGGTTGTGCCTCAGAAACGGGAAGATGTAACCCCATAAACCCTTTGTCAGCTCCGAGGCTCTTGATAATGCCACATATCCGGGCTCATCATCGAACGATAATCCCTTCACAACCTCATCGAGGTGCAAGGACAATTGCCTCTCAGAGTCAGATGGTGAACCCGGTGGTGATGTTCCTCTCAGAATATCAGCGATGCCCGCTGCAATATACCGGTTATAGCTCGGATAATAGTCTTCGAAATTGGGAAGGTGCGCTATCCGCTGGTTATCAATGATTATAAATGAGTTTACATGCTCTTTTAGCGTTTCCATCGAATGATATGCTTCTATGAGCTTCTCTCTTTTTTCCCTTCTATGTGCAGGCAGAATGCCAACGAGAACTATTTTTATCTTTCGTCCGGCAAGTATTTCTGCTATACGAGGCGTGATATTGCTATTACTTAGACCTGAGAATAAAAGAGCGAAATCAACGCCTTTTAGTTCCTTTAGGGGTCCCTCAATTTTATCGTCCTTATCGCTTTCTGGCTTGGTCTTGAGCACAAGTGGCTTTGCCCTTCTTATCACCTTATAGTCCAGTAAAGCATCGGAAATTGCTCCCCCTGCGTTTCCTATTCCGATGAATAGGTATGTCATATCAGTCCTTTAAAAAGTTATAGCTTATTGTGCTTAATATCTTTTGATGAAAAAACAAAGTTGGGTCACAGTGATGACCTTAACACTAACCATAATCATCATCAATATTCTGCTCTTCTCCACACCTGCAGCCGGCTCAGACGAGTTGAAGAGGGAGATACTTGAAGAGCTTCTATCACTAGATATTGGAGACAGGTCCGAATTATTTGATGAGTATGGTGAGTTATATCTTGCGAAGACAAAGACGCAGGCAGTAATCCAGGGGATGGAAGGTCGGGAGGTAACCTCGATCACAAAGGAGTGGGTGAGAATTTTCCTCGGGATTATTGATGATCTCGAAAAGGTGGCGGATTTGAGCAAAAGTTCAGTTCCTTCAGATCATCTCGAAGCGATTGAAATCGCAGAGCGAATAAATACGTCCATAACTATGCTCACCCGATACGAGACCGCAAAAGAGAAGGGGATACCTCTGCTCGCAGAGCTTGCGCTCGAGCGATTTTATAGGGGCGAAGGGGGATTCTTTGAGAATCTTGCACGGAACGAGGGAGAGACGAGGGTGAAGATTGAATATGAGCAGATAAGCGCGACTTCATACAAAAAGGGTGGTGTATATACGATAAGCGATGCAAGCAGGATGGAGTTCGAGTCGAGAAGGGATGAATGGGTCTATACGAGGGATATGGAAAGGGCATCGGAGTACCTAAATGCATCAAAGTCACACCTTGCTCGTGCACGAAATCCGTCTTCAGGGTTCTTTGGCGCTGCGTTCATCGAGATAAAGAAAGCGAAGGACTCGTTTGAGCACGCGGAGAGAATATATGAGAACCATAGGGATAAAGAACTGGGGAATATAAAGGGGCTCGAATTAGAGATAAAGACTGTTTATCGGAGGTTGATGCTTGAAACGCTCAAGGTCATTGCCATTTATCTTCTTATCCTTTCCTTCTTTACTGTTATAATATGGAAGGATTTCGAACGATGGAATGAGGAATTGGATGATACCAGACTGGGCGAAGAACTTATTGGTTAAGACGGTAATCGGGATTTTTTTGTGCATCATTCTATTGATTTGGATGCAGCCGGTAAGTGCGTTAAATATAGAAGTAAGTCCTTCTTACAGAGATGTAAGCTTCTCATTCGGTCCGTCCGCAGATAATAAAGCGTCAGTACCTTTTATTATTACTAATAACGAAAACTCCACAGTTAGTGGCGATATAATCATTCCTTCTACCCCACCTCATATAACCATCACAGGTCCCTCTTCTTTTACCTGCGATGCTAAGTCAACCACCACCGTGCAGTTTACCGTCGTGGCATCACCATCACCATCTGGTGTAGATGAAACGCACACATTTACGATATATATAGGAGGGAAGCCCGTCACCGTCACCGTAACAATAATCTACTATGCGAAGATCGAGGTTTCCCCTCCTTCAATCGATTTTGGAAGGGTTCATCGTACCGATAATCCCTCGAAGACCGTTAGAATCAGTGAGAAATACGGGTATAAAGACGTAACGATTAACCTCGTACGAAGCGGAAATAGTTGGGTTACAGGCCCTACGAGCATCCAAGTCCCAAGAGGTGGACATAAAGACATCTCTCTTCAGCTTACCCCTGGATATCCGGATCGGAACGAATATTCATGGACCTTTTCGCTCTCAAGCCCTACGAGCCATACCACAATAACACCAAGCTCGATACACATCGAAGCATACATATTGATGCCGCCGAAGCTCGGCTCACTGTATGATGAAGCGTTAGAAATAAAGTTCGATAAGCCAAAGGGAGCGGTTTCTACCTATACCAGGTCTATTGAGGTAGGCGTTAGAAATGACGGTGACGAGACACTGTCTTTCACGAGCAAGTTCACCGCATATACCAGCGGAATAACGATTAGGATAGTTAATCCTTCTGGATCCGTTTCGGGGAAGAGCAGTGAAACCATAAGACTTCATGTCGTTGTACCATACGATGCTCGTGAAGGGACGTATCGTGGGAGGCTCGATATAAATGCGGGAGATGCCGGGCGTGGAAGTATGGACATAACCATAGTGATAAAGTGGCCGGTTGATTTTATCATCTCTCCCCCGTCTATTGATTTCGGCACCATCGAGTTGAAAGAGCGATGGTATGAGAAGAAAAGCGTGAATATAACAGTAACCGAGTTCTATCACTACAAACCGGTGCGGAATTTACGCATTTCTAAAAGTGGTGAATACGGGAACTGGCTAAAAGAAGAGAGGGATTTTGCGGAAATCCCGCCAGGTGGGTCACGAACCATTACGCTCAAGATAGAGCCTGGATTAGAGGCGGTGCCTAAGGACTATCTGTGGAGGTATGCTCTAAGTGCATCCGAGATAGGGGCAAAGCGAATGGAGGTAAAGGCAAAGATCGTTCCACTCAATATCACCAAGACGATAGAAGATTTTAAATCATTCCGAGAAACCCCTCTGTATCGTAATTATCCGTCCTCAGAATCTATCATATCAGACGGAATAGGGATGCTCGAAGTCGTAGAGAGGAGCAAAATAGGTGCTGAGGACTGGCAAAAAATACCTGTTTTGATGAAGGGAACGCTCTCGTTACTATCCTCGTTGAATGATGGTATCGTTTCCAGCGAGGATGAAAAATATGGAAAAACAGTGGAGAGCTTATCGGCTGCCTTGGTATCAACCTCTACGATAGAATCGAACTCAAATCTAAACAACCGGTATATATCGGGCTATGCAACGGATATGTCAGCGAGTGCGGACCAAACGACGGAGGAGGTGCTGTTGGATGCGGCGAAGCTGCTTGAATTACGTGGCTGGACCATAAAGAAAGCGGTGGAGCATGCACTCGCCGTGGATGATATCAGTGGCTTAAAGGCGGAAGAAAACGTGCTTGAATCTGCAATTTCCTATCAGTATGCCGCCATGCTCTACGGGCTGCTCAACAACAAAGAAAAGAGATTGGAAAATGTCTGCGAGGGGTCTTTGCTCATGGACAAACATGATGAATTGGTAAGTGATGCAACAGACCTTCGTATTAAAGCGGATAATGCGCTATCAAACAGCAAGGAGAATGACCTCATTAGAATTGGGGATCTGCATCTGCTTTTAAATCCTTATGACTACGATACCTTTTTTGAGAGCTATAAAACGGCGGAGAGGTACTTAGAGGAGGCAACAAAGAAGTACAAGGTCTCAGGCGAGCTGCTTCTGGCCGATAAGACAAAAGAGGATTTAAATAATCTAAAAGACGAAAGGAGGTTTATACTCTCTTTGTTCTTCAGTGCGTGCATTGTGTATGGCGCACTTTTCATCTCCGCGTTAGTCCGGATTATAGGTGGTTCGATGGCTTATATGAGGGACATGTATGAGCGAGAGGTGGGGGACATACTGGTTACGTAGCCATCACAGTAACTTCAAATGGTTTTTTTATTTCTACTCTTTTTAGTCTTAATATTGTAGATAAATAAATAGACCTAGAAGTAAGGGAAAGGTGAAGAAATTGAGAGTGCGCCTGCCCACTGGGAGGGAAATAGAAGCGATGGATGTCGATTTTGAGACGATAAAAGAGGATTGGAATGAATATAAGCTGGAAGATGGCACGGTATTGAAGTTTAAGACGATAGTCAGTAGCATTATCCGCACCGAAGATTATGACCCGATGACCGGGGACCCGGTCTACCACGTTCGTTCTACGAACATACTACGAGTGAAAGTGCCGGAGGAGTTGAAGCGGTTACCAGCCGCGGCGAAGCCAGGAGAAAAAGGAGTAGAAGTGGTTTAGTAGTATAGTTCTTACTCCTTCCTCGTCATTATTACCTTTTTACCTCTTCTCTTTGGCACTATTTCTATCTCTGCGTGCTCAAATACCGCTTTTAATTCTTTACCTTCCTGTAAATAATCGAGCAATAAAGCTAAAGCTGCTATCTCTGAATGCGGTTGATTTCCTACCGCAATGTTCCAGTCCGCAGCTCCGAAAACCTCATAAGGGACTTTTTCGGCTCCTACGACGACCATTATACCAGCTTTCCCACTCTTTGCTTCTTCTCGCATCTCATCTATCACGTCGAGGATGTTCTCACCATACATCGTCAGATGACAAACTTTTCCGCCTTCCTGTTTCCACCTCTTTATCTCATCCCCCCATTTCACACCCGTTTTGACAAAGAAATTACCACCCCACAGCTTCGTCACTTCTTTTATACTCCTCTCCACGCCCCTATCATCAGCAGCGAGGAGCATACCTCGTGCCCCCAATGCACGTCCAACCAATCCGACATGCGTTGTTACTCGTTTATCTCGCTCCGGGCGGTGTCCCAATCTCAGTACTACGATTTCCATCTACAGACTTTTTCTTTTTAATTAGATTATATTTTAAAGCGTATAAGACAAAGTATAGTATAAGACAAAGTATAAATCATGACGGAGACTACCACCTCTACATCTGCGCCTCTTGTATGGGTTCAGGATATTTCAGAGGAGATGAGAAGATACCGAGAGATAGTCTTTAGAGACGATCGGTTCATACCATTCACCATGATAGAAGCGCGAGCAATCTTAAAGCTAATCCGCAATTTAAATGACCATTATATTGGGGCTTGAAGGAACCGCATGGAACCTCGGCGCTGCACTGGTCAGCGAGGAGAGCGTGCTATACGAAGCTGAATCAACCTATAAGCCTAAATACGGCGGGATTCATCCAAGAGAAGCAGCTCAGCATCACGCAGCCGAGCTGAAAGAGGTGGTCTCCCGAACTTTGACGGGAACAAAAGAAAAGGAAGCGGGGTTTTCGTTAAAAAGCATAGATGCAATCGCATTCTCACAAGGACCGGGTATGGGTCCCTGCCTCAGAACCGTCGCAACGGCAGCGAGAGCGCTCTCTCTCTCTTTAAAAATACCGTTAATTGGCGTTAATCATTGCATCGCCCATATCGAGATTGGGAGATGGAGATGTGGAGCAAAGGACCCGGTGATATTGTACGTGAGTGGAGCAAACTCGCAAGTATTGGCATACCGTTCCGGGAGATATCGTGTGCTAGGCGAAACTCTGGATATTGGAATAGGAAATGCTCTGGACAAGTTTGCTCGTTACCTCGGACTCAGTCACCCAGGCGGTCCAAAGATCGAGGAGTTGGCTCCCAAAGGGACTACGTATCTGTATATGCCGTACATAGTGAAGGGGATGGATTTGTCCTTCTCCGGACTGACCACCGCCGCTAAAGAGGCTGTAGATTCGCATCCAGCTAAAAAGGAAGATGTTTGTTATTCCTTTCAGGAGACTGCATTTGCCATGCTCACTGAAGTAACTGAGCGCGCTATCGCACATTGTGGTAAAGATGAGCTGTTGTTAGTGGGAGGCGTGGGGGCGAATCGTAGATTACAGCAGATGCTCCGAACGATGAGTCACGAGCGAGGAGGAACGTTTTACGTCCCCGAGAACAGATATTTGAAGGATAATGGTGCAATGATTGCGTATCTTGGACTGCTCATGCTCACAAGCGGCGTCACCACACCACTAGAGAGATCTCGAGTTAAGCCAAATTATAGACCTGATGA
>DYFG01000076.1 GCA_020725315.1 Nitrosotalea sp. | reverse complement strand
GCTGGGTAATGGTCTGCTTTTTGCTGTTCTGTGGCATTCCACAGAAAACAGTCGCAGCAGCCACCAATTACACTGACAGACAGGTCAGGAACATCAGGGATCAATAAACCCTTACAGGGTTTTCGGGGTCAACGGGGCGGAGCCCCGTTATTTGACTATTTTAGGGAACAGGATGCATTAAAGGATTATTGCGAGAAGATAAATCAGCTAAATCTGGAGATATCATGGTTCAAGGATAAGGTTCTGCGGTTTGAATTCGAGAGCGAGGATGAGTTCAAAAAGCGGAAATCTTTTTTCTCCGCAGGATAAGGCAATGCAACAATTGATGTTAAGAACTCTTACCATTTATACAGATGTAGGCGGATGGGGCGGACTTGGTAAGGATGGTATAACCGCAGTGGAAAAAGTATGTGTTAGTAGGCTATTTAACTTAGATTTGGGATTACCCACTCGAATAGTAGGATCAGTAGACAGTCAATCATTATCAGGACAAATTTATCATTTACTGAGACGTGATAGGTATATTGCTCTCGAGCCCATCTGAAACTCACATGAAAGACGAAAATGATAACTAACCTCAAGAAAGTGAAATGGTGAAAACCCTCTTTGAAAAACTTGAAGAAAATATAAAGAGGTGGGCTAAAGTAACAATTTATCTCATGATAGGAGGAATTTCCAGTGCCATACTACAATACTGGGAAATTATAGTACCTAATCTCTCAAATGAAGTCATTGGGTTTGTAATAACATGTATAGGCATTGCTGTAATCATTTTTTATGTTCGTGCTATTGGTAAAGACATGAGTGAACTTACAAAAGAAGTCCGAAGAGGGTTTGATAGACTCGTCACTACTCTAAACAAAATTCCAAAAAAACTCTCCAATTCTCAAAGCAAAAACTCAGAAGAGGAAGAAGAAATAAAAACCAGTGGTGCTGGAGCTTTGGCAGGAATGATCGGTGGAGGAGCAATAGGGCTGATAGGTGGGCCAATCGGGGTCTTAGTGGGTGGAATAATAGGAGCATTGATAGGATACCAACTTGAATACGAGCAAGAAAGGGAAAGGAGAAAAGCGGAAAGGGAAAGAAAAAAGAATAACAAACTCAATCTTTGAGTTTTAAAAATATAAAAGAGTAAATACGTCATTTAACGACAGTTTAATATATATTCATATTCATTAGATAAATTATAAATTATACCATAAACAAGTCAAGCGTGGAAAAAATGAGCGCCAAGACCTTATCTTTATCGGAAGAGGTATATGCAAGATGGGAGGCAGAGAGAAGAGAAGGAGAAAGTTTCAACGACGTTATCGCTCGGTTAATAGGGAAGAAATCTTTGATGGATATTGTTGGATTTTTTAAAGAAGAAGGTGCTGAAGAGATGGAGGAAGTTATCGAGGAGATGCGAGAAAAGAGCAGAGAGAACATTGCGAATAGTAGGAGAAATGAAACAACGATGATTCTGGATACAACTTTCCTTATCGATCTGATGAAAGAAGATCCCTCAGCCGTAAGGAAATTAAAGGAGATAGAGAGAGACAAATTCACCCAAAATATAGCCTCTCCAACCCTTTACGAACTCTATGTAGGCATAACGTTAAGTACCAAGCCGGAGAAAGTCAAAAACATAACAATAGAATAATAAAGGTGGTGACGGCAGTCTGGGCTGATAGGAGGAGATTGAAGCGATATGGTTTCTCTCGAATATGATCCGAGTTGTAATGCATTGTACATAAAGATAAAGAAGGGGAAGGTTGCGGAAAGCGAGCCTATATCCGATGATCTCATCGTTGATATTGACCAGGAAGGCGAGATACTGGGGATAGAACTGTTGGCAGAGAAGATTGATTTGAGTAAGTTTCGTAACTTGGAGCTATTAAATGCGCACGATTGATAATCTCCGCGTGGAATAATGGTTCTTTGATTAAACTTTCTTTGTGAAAGAAAGTTTGATTGATAAGGAGGGTCTGTCTGGCTCCTTATTACAAAGAAAGGTTGTTCTTAGGTAGAGGCTATATAGTATGTGGTGGTTAAGATAATGAGATTGGTCATAGGAATAACGGGGGCAAGTGGGGCTATCTATGCGAAACGATTATTGGATATACTTAGTGAAAAAAACGTAGAGGTTGATTTAATCATTACATCACCGGGGAAATACACGATAAAACATGAGCTCGGGCTCAGGAGCGAAGACTTAGAAGACCTCGCAACAGCCACCTGGGACATCGCTGACATAGCTGCGGATGTTGCAAGCGGCTCTCAGCTCAGGGACGGAATGGTGATACTTCCCTGCACTATGGATATCGTTGCAAAGATGGCTCACGGCATATCCGATAATCTGCTTTTGCGCTGTTTCGATGTGATACTGAAAGAGAATAGAAAGATAATCATCGTCCCCCGAGAGACCCCGCTACATGAGATTCACCTTGAAAATCTGTTGAGACTCAAGAGACTGGGCGTAACGATCCTACCACCAGTAACCACGTTTTATCAAAGACGGCAGGTATATATATATGTGTAAGCATAAAGATAGAGGGAAGATAAAAAAGATTAGAGGTGAGAAAGATGTCAACCGATATAAATGATATAATGACTTGTTACCAAACCCAAGTAAACAAGCGTTTGGAATTATTCTTTGATAAGAAAATAGAGGAAGCTTCCAGGATATCTAATTACACTCGAGAAGTTGCAGTCAATGCAAAAGAGTATACCTTACGAGGAGGAAAAAGGCTCAGACCTATCTTCTTCATTTACGGGTATAAATGTTTCTCCGATGATAATATCGAAGCGATTACAGAAGCTTCCATTTCAATTGAACTGATGCAAAGCTATCTATTAATCCATGATGATATTATGGATGAAGACGAACTTAGGAGAGGCAAACCCACTTTTCATATCGTTTATAAAGATATCTGTGAACGCCAATTTGAAAAAAATGAATCCCTTAAATTTGGTGAAAATATAGCGCTCCTTGCCGGGGATTTATTAGAAGCATACGGCGAAGAAGTATTAGCAAATTCACATTTTAAAGACGAATACGTCAAAAAGGCATTAGCAAAGTATGCAGAAATTGTCAAAAATGTAGGCTATGGGCAAATTTTAGACATAATATCTGAGAAGAAAGGAATTATTACCGAGGATGAAATTTTGATGATACATAAACTCAAGACCGCAACTTATACAATAGAAGGACCTCTTCACATTGGTGCGCTCTTAGCCGGGGCGAATGATGCAGATTTGCAGATTTTGAGCAACTATGGCATCCCCTTAGGTTTAGCATTCCAAATACAGGATGATATATTGGGATAAAAAAGACGGAAATGCGGAGATTATGATCGAAGGAATGGTCACTGCTGGGCATGACAGCGATCCCTTTAACGTGATAGAGATTATGGTACCATATAATTCAATCTCACAGCAAAAAATCAAAAATCTAACTGATCAAACAAAAACTTTCTTAGATCCGGAAATTAGAGAAAATACATATAGAAGTGTATATAGGATTATTGATAGAGATAAAGAGTTGATTTACTTATCTGGCATAGAAGTTAAGCTTGTTCCAATTGATTTAATAAAAGAAGAGAGGCATGAATACGTTTCAATATTTCTTAATTTTAGAACGCCATTAAAAAGTGGTGAAACAAAAGCGTTTCGTTTAACTTATCATATCCAAAATTTTGCGGTAACGAATAGTTCGAATTTTTATGGTTATGATAATTTGAGGGTATATATAGGTTTCTACGATAAAAGTATGATAGAACATGGAAATAGTATTTTGAATGATGGATCAAAAGTTGTGAATTGCAAACGGATATACGTGTGGTGTGCGTTTCCAGTTAATTTTGAGGACTTAGGTGCTGCACCACCTCCTCAAGTAAAAAGGGAATGGAGTGAGGCTTTCCTTTCTCGTGGTAGGAAAGAGTACCCTAAGACTTTATTATCTTGGGAATTTGATGAATTTTATCCATGGATGTTTAGAAACAGACTATCCATTATGCTAAGAAGAAGATTCTTGGGCATACTAGACTCATTGGGGATAATTGCTTTTGTATTAGCCCTCTCAAGTATCGTTCTAACCATTTTTGGAATTTTTGGGCCTATTTTATCATTTGGAGGTTTATAGGATGAGATTGATTATTGGAATGACAGGGGCGAGTGGTGCGATATACGCAAAAAGGCTACTGGAAGTGCTTAAAGAAAAGAAAGTAGAAGTTGATTTAATCATCACTCCCTCTGGGAAATACAATATAAAATATGAACTTAGAAATAGTAGCGAAGAATTAGAAAACCTCGCAACAGAATGTTGGGAGATTTATGACACTGCTGCGGACGTTGCAAGCGGATCACAGTTAAGGGATGGGATGGTGATAGTGCCATGCACGATGAATATGGTTGCGAAGATGGCGCACGGAATATCAGATAATCTGCTTTTACGATGCTTTGATGTGATGTTGAAAGAGAATAGGAAAGTGGTTATAGTCCCGAGAGAGACGCCTTTAAATGAGAACCATTTTGAAAATTTGTTAAGGCTGAGGCGAATGGGTGTGATAATAGTTGCACCGATGCCTGCTTTTTATCATAATCCAAAGTCAATAATGGATTTAGTGGATTTTATTATCGCAAAGATCCTTGATCAATTTAATATACCGCATACATTGATCGAGCGGTGGAAAAAACCCGAGGGTGTAGAATATGACTGACAGAGAGAGAAATTTGATATTTGTCAAGTTAGGGGGTTCTCTTATTACAGAAAAGAGTGCTCCCCATACGATAAACTATAATGCAATAAGGAGAATTGTAAAAGAGGTAAAAGAAGCGATTGATCGAGATCAAGCGTTGAACTTATTAGTTGGGCATGGTGGGGGGTCCTTTCCGCATCCCATTGCCCAATCCTTTCGAACTTCAGAGGGATTTATCCTGGATACAAGCGTAAGAGGTTTTGCATTGTGTCAAAATGCGGCATCAACTTTAAATAGGATCCTCGTCGATTTGATGGTAGACTATGCGATTAATGCGATATCAATCCAACCTTCAGCGTGCTGTATAGCGAAGGATGGAGAGATAGCCGATTTTTTTATCACCCCAATAAAAGAGTCTATAAGCAATGGAATAATCCCCGTTGTTTTTGGTGACTGTGTACTTGATACCGTACGAGGGTGCGCAGTAGTCTCTACGGAACAGATTTTTTCTTACTTAAGCGGCTATATACGACCATCAAGGGTCCTGGTTTTTGGATTAGTTGGCGGCGTGTATACCGGTGATCCGCGGAAAGATGAGAAAGCGCGATTTATCCCTGAAATCGAGATAGAAAAGTTTAATGATGTTGAATCTTACCTTGGCGATTCCTATTCGGTTGATGTAACCGGGGGTATGGTAACAAAAGTTAAAGAGCTAATTAAAATCGCCAAGATGGGTATTGAATGTGAGGTTCTGAGTGGAGGATCAGGTTATATAACAAAAGCATTGACTGGAGAGAAGGGGTTAGGGACAATTATAAAACCAGTCAACATGCTATTGAACGATTACCAACTGACCAACACGGCTAAGAGATAAAGCTATAAAGGAAAGGGCATAATAAAAGAAGAGAAGATGGAGAAGAAGATAACCCTCGCAGATATAGCGAGGATATTGGAGAAGTATGATGTCGTTGAGTTGGAGGATGTAACGATAAAGGGCGATGTTGAAATAGAATTGGGAACATCAACAGGCGTAGCACTTCCTCCAGCACTCATCCAAGCACTGCGGTCCTTAAGTAGTATGGCGCGAGAGATACCCAAAGAGGAGGAAGAGGTAAGGGAGTTACTGCCCGCGACATTTGATGTTGCGAAAGCAGAATGGAGAGGGGAAGTAGAAGAAGTTACAATCGGTGCTACCCGGGCTGATGGCGGTACAAGGGAGAAGACGGTAACAATAGGAGGCGAGAAATCAATGCCCTTCTACAATTTTGACTTTAAGATGCCACATCCTCCGGTGATCTCATTGGATTGCTTTGACATGCCTATTTCCTTAGCGAGAGCCGTGAGAGGACATTACGAAGATGTGATGGGAGATCCGGGGGAATGGGCAAAGAAGAACGTGCACGAATTCGGTGCAGAGATGGTTACCATTCATCTTATAAGTACCGACCCGACGATAAAGGATACTTCAGTAAGGGAAGCGGCAAAGACCGTCGAGGAGGTGCTCCAGGCGGTAAAAGTCCCGATTGTTATAGGTGGGTCAGGCAATCCAGATAAAGATCCTGAGGTGCTGGAGGCAGCGGCTGAGGCTGCAGAGGGTGAGCGATGTTTGATTGCGTCGGCAAACCTGAACATGGATTACGAACGAATAGCAAAAGCGGCAGTGAACCACGGACATGTTATCCTTTCGTGGACACAGCTCGACATAAACGCACAGAAGACGTTGAACCGTTATCTCTTCAAACTGGGTGTGCCGAGGGAGGATATCGTGATAGACCCCACGACTGCTGCGCTTGGTTATGGTCTGGATTATGCCTTCACGAACATAGAACGGATGAGAATAGCAGCATTAAAGGGCGATACCGATTTGGCGTTTCCTATCTCATGTGGTATCACCAATGCGTGGGGAGCGCGGGAAGCATGGATGAAGGGTTCGCCCATTAAGGAGGATTCAGATTGGGGTCCTTCGGCATACAGAGGACCTCTGTATGAGATCGTGACTGGATTGACATTGGGACTCGCAGGTGGAGACTTGTTCATGATGATGCATCCCAGAGCAACGAGTGCGGTCAAGAAAGTAACACAGATGCTCTTCGGAACGGAGAGAGAGGAGGATAAAGCCAAAAAAGTGGAGATAGGAGATTGGGTGAGGTGGAAAGGCACATGATAATTGTGTGGAGGGCGATAATAATTGAGGATTTTGACAAAGCGGAAAGAAAGTTTATCTGCATCTGTAAACAATTATAAAAAACAAAATGGAAGAAGGAATGGGATTAAAATTTGAGAGGAAAGATGTGATATTCTGGATATGTATAGCAGGGATTATCACTTCTTTGATTTTAAAACAGTTCTATAGCCCACCTTTTGAGGATATTGCATTTGCTTTTGTGGCTGGTGCGTTGATCTATCTTTATACAAAAATAGTGGATATTCATGCTATTATAGGGGATATGAAAGGTGATATTGGTGAAATAAAAGGTAAAATAGAATTATTGCCAACGAGCGAGAATGTGCGAAGGATAATAAGAGAGGAGTTGGAGAGACCTTAAATCAAAATTTATTCGGTAATGAGCTTGACTGTAGCATATCTGGTGGGCTGTTGGCAGCAAGCGCAGGTAAAGGGAGGGTGAGGAGAAATGGTGGATTATACTGATAAGGAAGGATGGAAGAAGTTTGTTGAAGATTATGTCATCCCGTTGCGGGATTCCGCAGAGATTCTGGTTGAGTATTGGAACTATTTGAAGGGTGAAATTGACAAGGTCTCATTTAGCAAGATTGAAACCGAAAAGGATGAAAATTTCAAGAAGATATTGCTTGGAGGTGTAAAAGAGAGCGGAGATTATTCAGAGCGAAGTTTAGCGTTATTTTACAACACCTTCTTTGGTGCATGACTCAGTAATCTGCAAGAATACCTGATAAGCCAAAAAGAAGGTGTTACATCTCAAGTTACTGCAACAGTAGAAGAAAGCGAATTTATGAGATTCGTTGAGAATATCTCAGAAAAGACAAATGCGATTGTCGAATCTGCATCGCAGAAAGGTTTTACAAATGCTGTTGACTCATGAACATCAGAGATTAACATTCAGAATTGAAAGAAGAAG
>DYFG01000075.1 GCA_020725315.1 Nitrosotalea sp. | reverse complement strand
CTTTAGATTTGCGGATAAAATCAATAAAATCTTAGGCTTTACTGGCTCTTTGGTAATAACACGGGTTATGGGATTGTTGTTGGGCGCTATCGCGGTGAATTTTATCGCAACTGGTATATGGAACATATATAAGTCCATGGTTTAGTTCTACGGAATGACAGGTACTGTAATTCTACTTATCACGATCCAAAGGTTTATTAAACCAGAGCATAAAATGCTCTTCGTAATCAAGAGGATATGGATACGAGGGAAGAGTCATCAAAAGATAAGCCCCCTTCGCGGCGGAGGGGAGCCATGGGTATCAAACCTTTGGGCCCCGTTTCTAATTTAGAGGAACATGTGCGCCCAGATTGGTGGCGAAAGATTTTCAATTCCATCTATCTGAAAACCGATGCGGATGTGGTGGATAACCAAAACATTACACGAAACGAGGTAGATCTCTTCTCAGCAATGCTTCGCCTTTCACCTGAGGACAAGATCCTTGACCTCTGCTGTGGGCAGGGTCGCCACTCCCTGGAACTGGCAAGAAGGGGATTCAAAGGTGTCGAGGGGTTAGACCGCTCACACTACCTCATTCAGAAAGCGAAAGCGCATGCGAGGAAGGAGGGTTTGTCACTGAAGTTTAGAGAAGGAGATGCCAGAAGACTACCGTATCCCCCTGATACGTTCGATGCGGTTATGATTCTCGGCAATAGTTTCGGGTATTTCGAGACGGTTCAGGATGACCTGAGGGTCCTCAAAGAGATCTTCAGGGTCTTGAAACCCTGGGGGCGTTTTATTATCGATGTTACGGACGGAGCGTATCTAAGGGAACATTTCCAGCCGAGGTCATGGGAATGGATAGATAAGAACCTTCTCGTCTGCCGTGAGCGTTCGCTCGCACTGGATGGGCAGCGTTTAATATCGCGAGAGGTGGTAACACACGTTGAAAAAGGCGTGATTGTAGACCAATTCTACGCAGAGCGGCTTTACACTCATGAAAGCTTATATGAGCTTCTGAAGGCAGCTGGCTTCAGCGACATCACTTCTCATGGCGAGCTCACATCCGATTCACAGCGGAATCATGACCTGGGAATGATGGAGAGACGCATTGTGGTTACCACAGTTGTCAGAAAGGATTGGACACCACTAAAGAAGAGAAAGAGAAGTGTGGTAAAGAATGTCACAGTAATCCTGGGTGACCCCACCAAGCCTGATTGTACAAAGCCCTGCTGCATCTTTGATGACGACGATTTATATACCATTGATCAGTTGAAAGAAGCATTGAGGGATTTGAAGGGCTTTCGCTTTACTTATCTTTGCAGTCACGATACGCTCATTCAAGATTTGATAAAGAAGGAAGCGAAGATAGACATTGTCTTCAATCTCTGTGATGAGGGATTTTTAAACGTTGCGAAGAGGGAGTTGCACATTCCAGCGCTTCTTGAAATGCTCAACATTCCTTACACAGGCTCGAATCCGCAATGTCTCGCTTTCTGTCACGATAAGTCGCTCGTGAGAGGAATCGCAAAGGAGATGGGTATTCCGGTACCTGAAGCGGTATTCATCAAGCCTGAAGATAGCACGTTCGAATTGTATTTTGACTTCCCGGTAATCGCGAAGCCAAACTTCGGCGATTCCAGTTTCGGTATAACGCAGAGGAGTGTAACCTACAGCCCGGAAGAACTGACGAACGCTATTTCGGAGATAAGGGAGCGCTTTGGTTATGATAAACCAATACTCGTGGAGGAGTTTCTGACCGGTAAGGACGTGAGTGTGGGTATCATTGGCAATCCCCCTGAATCGTATACGGTTCTGCCTATAATTGAAGAGGATTACTCATCGTTACCCGGAGGATTGCCGCGGATATGTGGCTATGAAGCGAAATGGCTCCCGGATTCGCCCTATTGGGGTATCCGCTCTGTTCGGGCGGAACTTCCCGAAGAAGTAGAGAGAACCATCGTGGAATGGTGTTTAAAACTCTTTGAACGACTTGAATGCCGGGATTATGCTCGTTTTGACTGGCGATTGGATGCTAAAGGCAACCCAAAACTCTTAGAAGTTAATCCCAACCCCGGCTGGTGCTGGGATGGGCACATGGCAAAGATGGCTGCCATCGCGGGGATGTCCTATGCGGATATGCTGGAAGCCATTCTGAAAACCGCTGAAGCACGCGTATACACGCATAAAGATGAAAAAGTGCCGAAAGGCATAACCCTTGCATGACTAACTCTACTGAAGAACGGCAGATGAGCAGAGATATTTAAGTACATCATGAGAATGCTCTGTATATGCGGGGTGTACCCCGTGACACTCAAATCATAAAAAGTTGAGGCGGAGAGAATGATCTCATCTCTTGGGACTCATGATCTCTCTCAGCTTTTTCTTTTTTTGTTGCGGGAGGCGTAGCGGGTATAGTAATCGGTTTTGCCAGTCAGAGCGTGGTAGGCAACCTTATATCAGGGCTTTTTCTGATGATTGAGCGACCCATGAAGTTGGGGGATTCGGTGAATATAGCCGGAACTGCAGGCGTTGTAGAGGAGATCCGTATAATCTCGACCACATTGAGAACTTTTGATGGGTTATACGTCAGGATACCCAATGAGAAGGTCTTCACTACTGACATAACGAACTACGTTGCCCATGTTGCCCGGAGGATCGAGTACGTGGTTGGCATACGGTACAGCGACGATGCGGAGAAGGCTATTGGGATAATCAAGAGGCTCAGTGAAGAACACCCCCTCACCCTAAAACATCCGTCAGGCGATATCTTTGTTGATAACCTTGGAGATAACGCGGTTAATATTATAGTGAGAATCTGGGCACCTTCCACTGAGTGGTATGGGGTTAAAAAGGAGCTTTTATGGAAGATAAAGACGGCTTTCGAAGCTGAGGGAATAGAGATCGCCTTTCCCCAGCGTACAATCTGGTTTGCCAATGAACTTACAAGTCGAGAGAATGGAGATGGAAAGAGATAGCGACTCATTGAGAGAAGAATATTTCCACATCGCCTTCTTCAGCATGGAGATGGGCTTGGATCATAAGATGCCAACCTATAGTGGAGGGCTTGGGACCTTAGCAGGTGATATCTTACGATCGTGCGCAGATCTGAGCGTTCCCCTTGTAGCAGTTACCCTTGCCAGTAATAAAGGTCATTTCTCTCAACGATTAGACAAGGCGGGAAATCAAGTTGAATTGCCAATGGAGTGGCGGATCGATGATTTTGCCGCACTCAGGCAACCTAAGGTATCGGTGCCCATCGGGGTGAGGGAGGTGAAAATTCAAGCGTGGGAGTACCTTCTGACCGGCTTAGGGGGCTATCAGGTACCGGTATATCTCCTCGATACCAACCTTTTTGAAAATGACCCCTCTGATAGGGAGATAACCTCTTATCTGTATGGGGGTGATGAGCGCTATAGATTGTCACAGGAGATTGTTCTCGGAATCGGTGGTGTGCGTATGCTCGATGCTTTGGGCCACACAACCATCCGAAAATATCACTTGAATGAAGGGCACTCAGCATTGGTCGCTCTGGAACTGATAAAGGGGATGAGAAGTGAGCATCCCGAGTATACAAATGAGCAAATTATCGAGTTAGTACGTAAAAAATGCATCTTTACGACTCACACGCCAGTTCCAGCGGGTCATGACAAGTTCTCGGCTTCATTGGTAAAAAGCCTTCTTGGCGGGTACTTAGAAGCGGATGAAATAGCCAAAATTTGCCCTGGAAATGAATTAAATATGACTTTACTCGCTTTAGATCATAGCGGATATATAAACGGTGTGGCAAAGAGGCATGAAGAGATCTCCCGTAATATGTTTCCTGGCTATCCGATCGATTCGATAACGAACGGTGTGCACCATGTATTCTGGACTTCAGAACCTTTCCGTAAGTTATATGATAGGCATATCAGTGGTTGGAGAAAGGATCCGTTTGATCTGAGGTACGTGATCTCGATACCAAAGGAGGAGATTATACAAACTCATCGAGATGCAAAGGGGAGGCTGATCGATCTCGTAAACGCAAAACATGGTATAGGAATGAATTATGATACCTTCACGGTGGGCTTTGCCCGGAGAATGACGAAGTATAAACGACCCGATCTTTTGTTCAGCAATACTGAGAGACTGGCAGCCATTGCGAAGAATACCGGACCGATTCAGATCATCTTTGCAGGTAAGGCACATCCCAAGGATTGGGAAGGAAAGGAATTGATAAAACATATCTTCGGAGCCATTAAACGATTGGAAGAGGATATAAAGATCGTCTTCCTTGAAAATTACGATCTGGGGCTCGCGAAGGTGATTACCTCGGGTGTAGACCTCTGGCTCAATACGCCGAAAAGACCTCTGGAAGCATCGGGAACCAGCGGAATGAAAGCGTGCCTTAACGGCGTTCCAAGCTTGAGCGTATTGGATGGATGGTGGGTGGAAGGGTGTGTAGAGGGAGTAACGGGCTGGGCAATCGATGCAATTATCACAAATCGCTCTCCGGATCAATCGGATGATTCAAAAGATGCGGAAAACCTCTATGAGAAATTAGAACGAGTGATCGTGCCAATGTTTTATAGAAATACAGACGCATGGGCTGAGATCATGCGCTATGCAATTGCCTTTAATGCCTCGTTCTTCAATTCGCATCGAATGGTTCAGCAGTATCTCTTGAATGCTTATCTCACTTAGTTAGCGAACTGTCTTTGCTTCACACCTTAATCCCGGTGCACGCACCGCTCATCGGAGCTAAATGTCTCTTCCAATTATCCGACCATATATCTCAATAGCCTTTCTCATCTCCTCTTCCTTCAAGAAGCCATGCGGTGTGGGGACTTCAAAAATCCTCCTGGGTATGCGAAGTTTGGCGAGGTCAAAACCTTCTCTGAACTTGAAGTCCATCTTAGCACGATGGATAACCCTCCCGAAGTCTTCTAATTTCTCCGCAGTCCAATTTTCTATCCCTATTGCGTTGAGAGCGCTTATTATTCTGCCCGGGGTGTACACTTTCCGTGCAAAGAAGCATACAACGAGGCTTGAGAGTACCTGTCTCCACTCTTCTTCCTTTAATAACGCACCTACAACCTCTTCGAGGCTGAAATCCTTCCCCATCAACTTCTGGTCGATGTCGTATCCCGCGGAATCGAGATGGCTGTGCCTCGCACCCGTGAGGTTGTTCAAGTAGCATGCAATTCCCGTATGGTATTCGGGCATCTCATTACCGCCGAAAGCAAGTGCATAATCCTGCCCGCCGTAAACGCTCGAGGCATGTTCCGAGCCCTTAGCCAGATTTTGATAAAATTCGTTGGGCATCAGCACGATTTTACTTATCGCTTCAGAATAGACCTGAACATCTCCCCACTTCAACTCGAGACCATCGGTATGCTCCTTCGTTACCACGCCCTTCTCATAGGCCTCCGTCGCCCATGCTAATATCACACCGGTGCTTATCACATCCATACCAATCTTATCAATGATGTCAATCAGCCTCAGACAATCCTCCGCGCTCTTCAAACCAAGCATAAACCCAGTTGCCCAGATTGGTTCGTTGTCATACGGAATGGTGGTGGTCTTGAAATAATAGCCCGGCGCGTAAAGTTCTCTGAGCGATGCTAAATGAATACAACCTATCGGGCAGTGCGAGCATGAAACTCGCTTCGAAAGTAACTTCTCTGCAAAATTCTCGCCTGATAACTCCCTCGCTATCTCCTCCGGCGCACGAGAAGATGCTAAATTCTTGTATGCCATCCCACCGATTTTATTCAAGTCATAAATCTTCCCGGAGGTGCCCAAATCATGATACTTCTCCATCGCATCTGTCTTGACCACAACGTCGTGTATCTCATCGTAAACTTTTTTATATTCCCTTCTCTTCTCCTCCGGTATTTCAATACTCTTATCTGCGGATATAACTATGGCTTTCAGTTTCTTCGAGCCCATTACCGCACCTAATCCAAGTCGCCCAAAATGGCGATAGGTTTCACAGACCGCACAGGCATACCTGACCAGTTTCTCACCCGCTCTTCCAATCCGTATAATGGTTCTTACACCCGCGCCCTCCTCAACTTCTCTTAATATCCTGCCTGCTGTTTGTGCCTCCACCCCCCAGATCGAAGAGGCATCTCTAAAGTGAACGGCATCGCCATGTATTGCGAGGTATACCGGGAAGTCACTTGAACCCTTGATGACCATCGCTCCGTAACCGGCGAGTTTAATAGCCATCGCACTTCTTCCACCACAGTGGCTTTCGCCGAGGTTACCGGTTAATGGCGATTTGAAGATCGCGACGGTCTTGGAAGCAGTAGGATAGAGCGCCGTGAGTGGTCCAACGGCAAAAATTATCGGGTTCGATGCACTTAAAGGGTCTATACCCGTTTCACATTCCTCATCCAAGAGCTTTATCGCTACACCTGAACCACCGAGGTATTCGTCAAATAAATCCTCTCGTTCTACTATCTCGATGTCTTTTTTGGTTAAATCGATATACAGGACCCTGTTCATAGCTCGTGCTTTCATTTTCTAACCCCCGGCTCCTCAACGTTAAGCTCAACTATACCAATGGCGTTATGCACACAATACTCTTCGCACTCACCACAGTATTTACAGAGAATAGGCTTGTCCTTCTCGTAATCCCAGAAAATAGCGCCCAAGATACAAGATTGCGCACAAAAGCCACATCCTATACAGTTATCATCATCCAATATCACACCGCCTCCTTTCCGCTCCCTCAAGGCACCCGTAGGACATACCCTTGCGCACGGCGGATTCTCACATGCGCGACAGACGATAATCACAAAGCCTCTTTCTATGCCACCGGCAGACCTCACTCTTATCGCGGACTTGTCGAATCCCCCTCTACCTATCCTCCTCGAACATGCAAACATGCATTCCATGCACCCAATGCACTTGTTCACATCTAACGCCGCTAATTTTTTAACCATGGTCCTATCTCAGTCCTATAATAACTCTAATAAAAGAAGGTTTTGTATCAAATTTTACCTGAAGAGGTCGTCCTCCCTCTTGAACAAAAGTTCTTGTATCTCACCTTCGTACCGTTCCAACGCCAAACCTCGTACAATCGTGATTGGTATGCTCTCGCGGAATTCGCCCATCACGAGGTTAGCCGCTGCGCATATCTCATCTGCAACCGCCTCTTTTGTTATCCGTGAGATTCTTCCAAATCTGTCCTCTTCTCCTATCCTGTCCAGCAGAGCGGGAATGCCTGAGACACCTATGCAAATTCCGGTTACGCCGTCCCGGAATGCTCTGCCGAAGGAATCGGAGATTAAGACTGAGACTTCTTTGCCACTTCGCGCTTCTATCTCCTTTTTAAGCGTGTAAGCACTTTTCTGAGGGTCTTCTGGCAGTAACACTGCTTTTCCCTCCTCAACGTTCGATTGATCCACGCCCGCATTTGCACAGACAAAACCATGCTTCGTCTCTACAATAATGTGCTTATTAGCCATTCTTACGATCTCTTTTGCTTCACCGAGTATGATTTGCACGATTTTTGGGTCTTTTTCCATCTCTTGTGCTATTCTTTCAGCCTCACTGCTCGCTCGCACATCGGAGAGGGCAACGACTCTGCCTTCGCTCTTCGAGATTATTTTTGAGGTGATGACGATTGCATCGCCATCTTCTAATTTCACGTTCTTCGCTTCTAAGGCGTCAAGAAATAAGTGGGCGAGATCGTCGCCTTCTTTGATCTCAGGAAGCTCATCTACGCCTATTATCTCCAAGCGCTCTGAAGGTACAACCTTTATACTTTTCATGCTTGCTTCTCTTTCTTAGTTTGCAAAACGCTAAATTTAACTTAAAACACTCTTTAAAAAATAGTAGGATAAGATACGCGATGAAAAAGGAGCTGA
>DYFG01000074.1 GCA_020725315.1 Nitrosotalea sp. | reverse complement strand
CTAGTTCTACGGATTTAAATATACGTACAAGAACAAAAGGGTTAATAACCATCAACGATAGAGCCATGGTAAAACTTATGAGGGAGATATATGCAAGAAGAATACGTTCTCTGCCTCCTTATCTTTTTGCGGAATTGGATGAGAGGAAGAAGAAAGCGGGGAAGCGAGGTGGGGATATAATAGACTTAGGTATCGGTGATCCCGATTTGCCGACGCCTTCGCACATAGTAGAAGCAGCTTGCCACGCCGCGAAAGACCCGTTAAATCATAGATATCCCTCTTACGAAGGGATGCTCTCTTTCCGTGAAGCGGTAGCGGCATGGTATAACCACAGAAAGCACGTTACGCTCGATGCCGAGGATGAGGTTCTCACGTTGATAGGATCAAAGGAGGGGATAGCGCATTCAGCATTTGCATTTTTAGACCCGGGCGATATTGCTCTTGTCCCGGAGCCTGCATATCCCGTATATAACAATGCCGTGGTATTGGCGAATTCAATACCTCATTCAGTCCCTTTAACAGAAGAGAACGAATTTAAGCCGGACTGGGAACGCATAGATAAGGAAGTAGCGCGGAAAGCAAAAATCATCTTCTTAAATTATCCAAATAATCCCACTGCGGCGACCGTCGAAAAATCATTCTTTGAAGAGGTGGTAGATTTCGCGCTTGAGAACGATGTCATCATTCTCCATGATAACCCTTACTCCGAGCTCACGTTTGACGGATATGATGCACCAAGTTTTCTGGCAGTCGATGGTGCAAAGGAGGTAGGTATCGAGTTTAACTCGCTATCCAAGGCCTATAACATGACGGGATGGCGGATAGGCTTCGCTGTAGGTAATTCTGAGATATTAAAAGGTCTGAGGATTGTGAAGACCAATGTTGATTCCGGGACTTTCCAGACTGTCCAGGTAGCGGGAATAGCGGCGTTAGCCGGTCCACAGGACTGTGTAACGAGCAATGTGGAGATTTATCGAGAAAGAAGAGATATTTTAGTTGAAGGGTTAAGATCCGCGGGTATAGAGGTGAAAAAGCCAAAAGCTACGTTCTATCTCTGGGCAAAGGTCCCTCAAGTTAGAGATTTCGCTTCTTCGCCCTCTATTCAGTTCTCCCTGTTCTTGCTGGAACGTGCAGGTCTGGTTGTAACACCGGGTATAGGGTTTGGAGAGCAGGGGGAAGGATTTATTCGGCTTGCCCTCTGTGTAAGTGTAGAAAGGATAAAGGAAGCGTGTGAACGGATAAAAGGACTGAACTTATAGAGGGGCAACAGGGTAAAAGATGACGAGAGTTAGATTCACCAAGATGCACGGCTGTGGTAACGATTTCATTCTGATAGATGACCTGGAAGAGGGAATACCAGAAGAAAAGAAGGGAGAAATCATCCGATCTTTGTGCCGAAGAAGATTCTCGGTAGGTGCTGACGGCGTTTTATTCCTTTGTAAACCCACTTCGGGCTCGTATGACGTGCGGATGCTCGTTTTCAATGCTGATGGTTCAGAGGCGGAGATGAGTGGAAACGGAATACGGTGCTTTGCCAAATATGTGTATGAAAAAGGGATTGTGCAGAAGAAGAGAATAAACGTAGAGACGTTAGCTGGATTGATTGTGCCCGAAGTGGAGGTTGATGAAAGAGACGTGGTAACTTCGATCAGGGTTTTTATGGGAAAGCCGGTCTTTACGAGAATAGATGAGTTGTTTTATGTGAATGAGCAAATTGGTGAGATCAAGCTGACTTCGTTAAATCTTGGCAATCCTCACGCCGTTGTTATTGCTGATTCCTTTGAAGGGCTGGATATTGATACCGTGGGGGAAGGCATAGAATCACATAAGGCGTCTCCTAACAGGACTAATGTTAATTTTGTGGTACGAAGAGCGAAGAATGAGAATGAGATCAGTGTGAGGACGTATGAACGTGGAGTGGGAGAGACATTATCGTGCGGAACGGGGTCAACCGCGTCCGTGCTTGCGCTGAATGCGCTTGGGTATGTAAACAGAGGTGCGCCGATCATCGTGCATACAGAGGGCGGGGATCTGATCGTGGAGATAAGGGAGGAAGGTGCGTATCTTACCGGTCCTGCGGAAAAGGTGTACGAGGGTGTGGTTGAGTTATGAATGAGGATTACGTTGCGCGAAGTGCACAGTTGGCTCTGCTTCTGGAAGTATCCGCGTATCCTAAACCCGGTAATGTGGACCGAACGCATGACTTTATAGATACACGCTATGAGCATTTTATCGCATCTTCGGTTGCCCTGTACCCAATTTTGAGAGAAACAGCAGCACGAGGAAGCAGCAATGGACCGGGTGTGGGTGAGTTGATAAGAAGAGGGGTGGAAGAAAGCGTCGCATGGCAGAGCGGAGGAAATACCCATTTCGGTGCACTACTATTGTTCGTTCCTTTAGCGATGGCTGCGGGAGCTTGTGAGCGCTATGAGATGGAGAAGCTAAAGCGGAAAGCAATGGAGATCATGCTGAACACGAGCATGGCTGATGCAATAGAGGTTTACACCGCCTTTCCCAGAGCAAAAGTGAAAGTGCGAAGAGATGTGCCCGAACTTGATGTGATGGATGAGGCTTCGATAAAGGAGATTAGAGAGAAGAAGCTCTCTCTTCATGCGATACTTACCATCTCTGCATCGTATGATTTGATCTCACGCGAGTTGGTGGGTGGATTTGAGATAACCTTCAAGTATGCACCGCTGATAAAGGATTTTGCCAGGGAGAAGCGCATAAATGATACGATAACTCATGCTTATCTAAGGTTGCTTTCGGAGGAGGAGGATACCTTTATTACAATGAAGTTCGGTCCCGAAAAGAGCAGATACGTGAAGGAGAGGGCACAGTGGATTGTTGGTAGGGGATACAAACGGAAAGAGATAGAGGAATTCGATAGGGCGCTCATACGGGAAGGACTCAATCCCGGATCTACCGCGGATATAATAGCAGCTGCCTTATTTATCACTATCCTCGGTGGTTTGAGGGTTTGATAGTGTGGGGCTCTGCCCCATGTAGGGGCTCCGCCCCTAACCACCCCAAACCTTTTCTTATGTGGGGCTCCGCCTCACGACCACACAAGCCCTGTAAGGGCTTATGTGTAATCTTGTGGTTACAATTTAAACTCTTTAAATTCATCATTTACCCTTATTAGCTTCACACCACCCGGTTTTATCCCTTTTATACCTGCCTTATCACCAGTATCAGCATTTACCGGTGTAAATACGACTGCTTTGCCACGTTCGTAATCCAGTTTTCGGAGTATCCCGAGCCCTAGAAGCTCATCACCATCTTCATCACCATCGCATGAACGACTGAAAAGCCCCAATATGGTGCCTATCTCTGGGAGCCATGTTAAAAGAGCGAGCTCAAAAACGCTGTTCTGAGCTGCTCTAAAATAGCCCTTATACGCCTCTTCACGCAGTGATCTTCGCTCTTCCCTCGTTCTATTCCTCGTTTCAGGTGAAATTCGTAACCTAATGACCCGTTTATGTAAATGCGGGAGGATATGCTTCAATTCATCCTCTCTCTCGATCGCAACGAGAAGAGAAGGGTCTATCCCTTTTATCTCGAGCAGTTTGAACCTCTTCGCATCTTCTCCCTCTATCCATCCGGTTGAATCCACCAGTATAAGATCCGCATCGCACTTTTTTGCTTCCTGCACAGCAGCGGCTGCCCCCGTTATGCATTCCTGCATACATCGCTCGGGTGAGGTATTCCCAACAAAATAGAGGCTGTGAAGAGGCACTTCTGAAAGCTTCTTGATTTTCTTATCCAGAATACCCATTCCTATGCAGCAGGGAGGACCGATATCACTCTGGCCCACATCAGCATCCACAACAGCTACGGTTAGTCCGTGCTCATAAAATCTGTTTGCAAGAGAAGTAACGGTGTACGTCTTTCCTACATCAACACCGCCGAGCATGAAGAGAGTTAACGGCTTTTTCCCTTGTCTCAGTTCATCCTGCACTGCTTCTTCAATAGCTCGCATGTCTTCCAATATTACATAGCTATTTTTATTGCTGAGTAAAATATTTTTAGTGGGAAATTCTTTTACAGTTTACCAGTCTCCTATTATCTTGCACGAGAAATCGAGGAGGTGACAAGAACGAATGGAAGGGGCGGATAAAGAAGAAATCATGAAGAAATGCATAGAGATGCTTGATGAAATGATGGGTGATATAACGGTTCCACGAAACATAAGAAAATCGGCTAGCGAAGTGAAAAATAAGTTGCTGAACGGCGATGAATCTCTGACCGTGCGAGTGGCAAGGGTGATTTCTGATTTGGATGAACTAACAACCAGTCTTAATATCCCTTCGCATACAAGGACGTTGATGTGGAGCATAGTAAGTCAGTTAGAAACGATTTCTGTTGAAGAATGAAATGATAACCATCGCGATCGCAGGGAAGCCAAATTCGGGGAAATCAACCTTTTTCAAAGCTTCTACACTCGCGGATGTTGAAATAGCCGCTTATCCATTCACCACCATCACCCCTAACCGAGGGATCGCATACGTGAAGGTGAAATGCCCGTGTAGCGAAGAAAAGATCCTGCGGGAAATTGGACCGCAGGGGTGTGGAAATTGCATTGAGGGGTTTCGCTTCGTACCGGTGGAGCTTCTCGATGTTGCGGGACTGGTCAAGGGTGCACACGAAGGAAGGGGATTGGGAAACGAATTTTTAGACGAACTCAGACAGGCAGAGGCGATAATACAGGTCGTCGATGCATCAGGGGGAACAGATGCGGATGGTAATGTGGTGGAAATCGGGGACCATAACCCACTGGAAGACCTCACGTTCTTCAAAGCGGAGTTGAATATGTGGGTATATGGGATAATAAAGAGGAATTGGAGAAAATTGGAGAGAAAGGCGGAATTAGAAGGAACAAAGATAGAGCGCCTACTTTCTGAGCAATTAGCCGGCGTGGGAGTAACTGAAGAGCACATAAAGAGGGCGATATCAGAATCTGACCTTTCAGATAAGAGTAAATTGAAGTTATGGAATGATGATGACCTGAAAAAGTTAGCGTTGCATATTATAAAAAGGAGTAAAAAAATGATTATTGCGGCGAACAAAGCAGACATAGCGCCAGAAGCGAACATTAAAAAACTGGAAGCGCAGAGCGGAGAAGGAGATGGTGAGCCGGTTATTCCCTGTTCAGCCGAGGCAGAACTTGCTTTGAGAACCGCAGCAAAGAATAAAATCATAACGTATCTGCCTGGTGATTTGGATTTTGAGCCGTTACGCGAACTCACGGAGGAGCAGAGAAAGGGACTGGAAAAGATAGGGAAATTAATTCAGACGTATAACGGCACGGGTGTCCAGGCTATTATAAATCGTGTTGTATTCGACCTGTTGGATTACGTGGTTGCGTATCCCGTGGAGGATGAGCACAAGTTCAGTGACTCTGCGGGAAGAATCATGCCGGATGCATTTCTTTTGAAGCGAGGGGGTACCGCACGGGACTTAGCTTTCGCCGTTCATTCTGACATCGGTAAGGGCTTTCTTTTTGCGGTTGATGCGAGAACCAAACTCCGACTGGGTGAGAAATACGCATTGGAAAACGATGATATAATAAAGGTTGTTTATTCCTCAAGATAAGCCGACGATTGTGCTATTTTCGGTTGACCTGCTCGCATTGGTGGGATAGAGTTGGTCGAGAAGAAAAAGTTTTTAGTTATGAAAAAATCGAAAGTTTTATATACATGTATAAGAATATGTGCAGAAAGGAATTAGGTGGAAAAAAAGGTGGTGGTATGAAAAATGGAACTAACTTTAGCTGAGGCGAAGAAGGTTGTGGAAGGGGCTGAAGTAAAAGCGGAACAGATAGGCGTGCCAATGAACATTGCTGTTGTGGATGTAGGGGGGAACTTAGTGGCTTTTGAAAGGATGGACAAAGCGTGGTTAGGGAGCATAAACATAGCCATTAACAAGGCATTTACAGCTGTTGCTTTCAATATGACGACCGAAGACCTGGGTAAAGAATCACAGCCAGGAAAATCACTATTTGGCATACATGCAACAAACATGGGGAGATTGGTAATATTTGGAGGTGGCATTCCGCTGAGGAAGGGAGGCGAACTCGTAGGTGCAATTGGTGTCAGTGGAGGCGCTGTACCCCAGGACATAGAAGTTGCAGAAGCAGGTGTGAAGGCATTTTAATAGGAAAAATACAGTCAGCTTCTCACTTTTTATTTTTAAATTTCAGGAGATAAATTCATGGAGGTAGAACGAACTCTTCTAAAGAAGTGTTTGGCTGAGTGTATAGGAACATTTCTCCTCGTGTATATAGGAGCAGGCGCGGCTGCGGTCACTATTCTGCTTGCACAAGGAGAGGTATGGCGATCAGATTTTTCAATCGGGATAAGTGCTCTCGGCGGTCTTGCTGATTGGCTCGCAATAGGAATCGCTTTTGCTATCGCAGTGGCTGCCTCAATTTACATCTTTGGGCATATATCAGGATGCCATATCAATCCCGCGGTTACAATAGCTTTATGGACAGTAAAGAGATTCCCGAGAAAAGATGTCATTCCTTATATTATCTCCCAGTTGATAGGTGCTACTCTAGCAAGCATTTTTTTCGTTACAATAGTGGGTAGACGTGCAGCAACAGTTGGGGGTTGCGGTGCTACAGCACTATTTCCGGGTATAAGCTATGCACAGGGGATTTTAAACGAAGTCGTGATTACGTTTTTTTTGATGCTCACTATCATGGCATTGGCAGTTGATGAACGAACACCAAAGCAGTTTGCCGGCTTAATCATTGGTCTGGTAGTGGGTGGAGGCATAACCACTACAGGAAACATTACAGGAGCGTCATTTAATCCCGCAAGAACCTTTGGACCCTATGTCGGAAACACTTTGTTTGGAGGTCCAAACCTTTGGGCGCAGTTCCCAGTATATATCATAGGTCCTATAATTGGAGCAATTATTGCTGCATTCTTATATACTCACATCGCCGAACTTAGAGCATAAACAACCTTATACAAGTGATTGTAGCAGTTTATCAAAAAAATGCTGAGCCTCGTTTCACAGGGATTTGAAAAGGCACGGATTGTCAGTAACGACGCCTGCCACACCGAGTTCACGTACTTTCTTAAAATCTTCGATCGTGTTTATAGTCCATGGATAGATTGCTATCCCGTTTCTTGATGCTTCTTCAACGTATTCTCTATTTAATCGAGGATACTTTTGGAAAATAACATCAGCTTTTGCATCAAGCGCTAATTTAACAGGATAAACAGGCAAAGAGGAGAGTATTACACCTGTCTTAATGGTAGGTACAAGCTCCTTTATTTTGAGGAGTGAAAGATGGAAGAATGAAGAGATTGTAACGCTTTTCTCCATTTCTGCCTCTCCTATTTCTTGTACGACGAGTTTCTCCATATCCACTTCTTTCAATTCGATAACTAACTCAATTCCGCGCTCTTTTGCGAGTAAAAGCACTTCAGAGAGCATTGGAATCCTCTCTCCTTTTCCTGCATCAAGTGATCTCAATTGGTTGAGTGTCTTCTCACCGACCTTTCCGGAACCATTCGTCGTTCGCTCCAGCGTGTCATCGTGAATAACCACTATTTCATGGTCTTTACTCAATCTGACGTCAATTTCTACCGCATCAGCACCACGCTCGAAGGCTCTTTTTATTGCTCTCAGCGTGTTCTCAGGCTCTTCTACCCGAGCTCCACGGTGAGCTATTATTTTCATTAACCCTTTCTTTTTAATAAGAAAATCTTCTTCTTAAATCATGGGCATAACGAAAAAAGCATGGATAAACTACAGGGATACGAGTAAGATTGAGCTGAGGGAGCCGATAGCAATAGTAGGGTCACCAGGACTCAGGTCCGTTGGTAAACTCGCAGTAGATGCGCTCGTTGAGAAATTACATCCGCGATCGAGGCGAACAGAAGAGCACGAGATAGCGGATTAAAAGTAGGCTTTCACGT
>DYFG01000073.1 GCA_020725315.1 Nitrosotalea sp. | reverse complement strand
CTATAAATTAAATTTAAATTTCGTGATAATCTTATCAACATGTGCGGAATATGGGGTATATAAAAGCTTTTCGATTTTTTTTTCGCCATCTCATCTTCGAGATGCACACACCACCTCCTTAAAAAGTTTACTATAAAGCGTTATGTAGTCTGTTTTGTGCGTCTCTTCTTTTTCTTCGTCTATTACAACTACCGGTATAGTGTTTGTTTTCTCGTAACAATACTTCTCCACCACCTCCCGCCCATGCCCTACTGACCCGTGATAACAACTCGGTGCCCACAGATGGTCCGGGCACCACTCTTTAAGATGCGAGAATCTGTCTCCCAACAGTTTACTACTTCTCCCTTTTATCCGCTTCGCTATCCAGCTAACGGAATATTTTGGCGGATCTGCGAAGCATTTTTCCGTAAATGCTTTTTTAAAGGGTTTAATGAAAAGGTGAACGTGGTCAGCATTCACCGCCATATCTATAATCTCGATATCCAACTCTTTGCAAGTTTCCTTGACTATTTCTTCCGCTGCTTCCGCTACTTCCCCGTCCAATACCTTCCCCCTGTATTTCGGGGAAAAGACTAAATGATCGGTCAGCAATGACACGGTATGCCGGTCATGCCTGAGGTCATGCCTTGTTACCCTATCCCTCTTCGCTTCCACTTCGCCCATGTCTTTACGGTAACCATTAAAACGTCAAATCTTAGTACTCATAACGATCTGTATCTCTGAAAAACTTCTAAAAGTCGGGAAATAAGAATTTTATCCCGGCAAAACAACTAAGATCAATCAATGGAAGACTGTGTGCTCTGCGGTAAGAAAAAAGCATCAGCAATGTTGCAAGCGTGTGTTGACTGCATACGGAGTGGCAGAGAGGATGCACTGGACTATGCAAAAGCGGTGCATCAGCAGATAAGAGCGAGATACGGTCTTCCGGCAGAACCGCCAAAGAGTGACGGCGGGATACCATGTAACCTGTGCTCGAATGAGTGTGTCATGGCCAAAGGTGAGCTAAGCTACTGTGGGCTGAAAGAGAACATCAACGGGAAATTAACGTCTTTAGCACCATACGACCATGCATTACTCTATGCCTATATTGATCCTTTACCAACAAACTGTTGCGCTGCATGGTTCTGTCCTGGTTCTGCGCACTACGGAAAGGTAAATATCGCGGTCTTCTTCTATAGCTGCAACTTCGATTGCATCTTCTGTCAGAATGCCTCGCATAAGGAGTTCAGAATGATCAAGCCGGTAAGCGTAAACGAATTTGTTTCACGCGTGAAACAGCACGGAAATGCGTATTGCGTCTGTTACTTCGGCGGGAGTCCAGAACCACAGCTTCCTTTTGCGATACGTGCTTCAGAGGCGATTTTAGCAGATAGAAACCTGAGGATATGCTGGGAATGGAACGGCTGTGGCAACCGTAATCTAGTGAGGCGTGCGGCGGAACTATCCTTTAAAAGCGGTGGAATTGTGAAATTTGACCTTAAAGCATTTGACTCAAATCTAAGTAGAGCGCTGAGCGGGATTCTTAATAAGAGGGCGTACGAAAACTTTGAGCTGATAGCAGCAGAATTCTTTGAAAGATCAGCTCCGCCCGTGCTCACCGCTACGACGTTGCTCGTGCCGTTCTACGTGGACGAGCAAGAGGTGGAACATATCGCTTCCTTTATAGCGGATATTAATCCTGCGATACCCTATTCACTGCTCGTATTCCATCCGCAGTTCTACATGCGAGATCTGCCAGTTACACCGCGAGAGCAGGTATACCGCTGCTATGAAGCGGCGAAAAGGCATCTGAAGAACGTGAACATCGGTAATAAGCACTTGCTTGGACTGATTTAAATCAGCATGTTTATTATGAGTATTTCCAGAGCTATCACGATACCTATGATACTCATTCCCACGCTTATCCCTGCTTTTATCCAAGAAATTCCTTTACCGATCGCTAAAATCTCATTAAACAGCATATAATCGAGCCGGCTTACAGGATTCTCTTCTTCTACCTCCACCTCTTTTTCTATCTCATCGAGCATCTCCTTTAACTTCTTTGCTTCTTTTATCTTCTTTTTTAATTTCTCCCTTTTTCTTCTCTCGAAGAATGATAATTTCTTTTCTTCAATCATCTTTTCCTTTTCATATCTCCCTTACCATGCATATATAGTCATTCCGCCAATAAATTGCATGGTAATGTCCACTACCAAGAAATACCTTCACAGCACCGATAGGTACTCCTTCAGCTCCCATTCCGTCACGTTCACACGATATCTATCCCATTCCACTTTCTTCGAGGTGATGAAATTCCGGTATATGTGTTCTCCCAAAGCTTCTCTCACCAGGTCGCTCTGCTCTGTCAGTGCAATTGCTTCAATCAAGCTCCCTGGTAGCGTTTTTATTCCTTCACGCTCCCGTTCCCCATCGCTCATCAGGTAAACATCCTTTTCCGTCGGTGGTGGCAATTCATATTTATTCTTTATCCCCGCCATCCCAGCAGCGAGCATCACTGAAAATGCCAGATACGGATTGCATGCAGGGTCAGGGCTGCGGAATTCTATCCGTGTCGCTTTCTCTTTACCCGGCTTGTACATCGGTACCCGAACGAGAGTGGACCGGTTTCTTTGTGCCCAGGTAATATATACTGGCGCTTCGTATCCCGGAACCAATCGTTTGTAGGAATTTATCCATTGGTTGGTTACCGAGGTTATCTCGGGTGCATGTCGTAGCAATCCTGCGGTATACTGTTTAGCCACCTCAGACAGATGATATTCTTCATCCGGCTCAAAGAATGTGTTTCTCGTTCCTTTAAACAACGATTGATGCACATGCATCCCAGAGCCATTCACCCCGAAGATGGGTTTTGGCATGAACGTGGCATAACAGCCATGTTGCTGCGCGATCTCCTTTACCACAAATCGATAGGTCATCACCTGATCCGCCATCGTCAGCGCATCGGTATATCTAAGGTCTATCTCGTGCTGCGACGGAGAAACTTCGTGGTGGCTCGCTTCTACTTTTATCCCCATCGCACCGAGCATTGATATCGTCTCTCTTCGTAAGTCGCTCCCTGCATCCAGGGTCGTTAAGTCGAAGTATCCACCTTCATCCAGCACCTCCAGACTCTTATCGTTCTTCAAATAGAAATATTCCAGCTCCGGGCCAACATTGAAGGTGTAGCCGTGTTCTTCACGCAACTTCTCCAAGGTCCTCTTCAATACATACCGGGGGTCACCTTCGTAGTGACTGCCATCGGGCTGTAAGACATCGCAGAACATCCTCGCAACCACATCCTCCTTCGGTCTCCACGGAATTATCTGGAATGTAGCAGGGTCTGGTTTTGCGAGCATGTCGCTTTCATCAATCCGTGCAAACCCTTTTATTGAAGAGCCGTCAAAGCCCATGCCCTCATCAAAGGCTGTCTCTAATTCACTAATAGCGATACCAACGCTCTTTAAGTTCCCCAGGATGTCGGTGAACCAAAGTCCGATGAAATTCACATCATACTTCTCTACCGCTTCAAATACTCTCTCCTTCCCTTTCGCCTCTTTTTCCATATCTTTTAGGACAATTATTAGCTCCCCTTCTATTTAAAGTATTAAATTAGAGGCTGTTTCGCAGCATCGCATAACAAATCGCATCTGGCCTTGCCTTCTGTTACCTCCTGATTACTTCCAAAAACTTCATATACCCACAAACTGTTTACTAAGGTATCCGATTAAAAAGATTAAAAGGATTACTGGTGACTATTAAAATCATGCAGATTAAAGAGCTAAAACTCGAGGATTTACATCCCGAAGAGTTTATAGAACGAAAAGTAGAAGAAATTACGTCGATTGTTGGAAGTGGTTCGGCGATCAATGCTTTATCCGGTGGCGTCGACTCGTCCACGGTCACCGTGTTGGCTCACCGGGCGTTAGGTGACCAACTGAAGACCCATTTCATTGATAACGGCTTAATGAGACGAGATGAGCCGCAAAGAATTGCTGCTCTCTTCGAGGAATTGGGTGTACCGGTAGAGATCGTTGATGCCAAAAAGCAGTTCTTCGATGCGCTCAAAGGCATTACAGATCCCGAAGCCAAAAGAGAAGCGATTACTCAAACCTTTTATAAGGATGTCTTTCGTATGCTTGTCAAAGAGAGCGGCGCAAGATATCTTCTCCAGGGTACAAATTATACCGACGTCGAAGAAACGGTCGCGGGAATTAAACGACAGCATAATATTCTCGAACAGATGGGAATCGATACAAAAGAAGCTTATGGCTACACCGTGATAGAACCGTTAATCCAACTCAGAAAGCCGGCAATACGAGCAGTCGCACGCGCGCTCCGCTTACCCGAAGAGATATATAAGAGACCTCCCTTTCCAGGTCCGGCGTTAGCCGCGCGAGTAATAGGCGAAGTCACGCCAGAACGAGTCGAACTGGTAAGAAAGGCGACGAAAATTGTTGAAGAAGAACTGGAGCGCACCGGGGCATTTCAATACCTGGCAATCTTGCATGAGGATAAAGTCACCGGGATGAGAGCGGGAAAAAGGGATTATGGCATGCAGATAGAGGTACGATGCTGGGATAGCGAGGATGCAAGAACGGGCTCACCAACAAAACTCCCGTACGAGACTTTGGACATATTAGCGGAACGAATAACGACCGAAGTGCCCGCAGTTGTAAGTGTTACGTATAATATAACCAAAAAGCCACCGTCAACGATAGAAGCGGTTTAATCTTCCCTTCTTTTTATCCCAGCTTCCCCGCGTCCTCTCTCACCTGCATTCGCAGCCGCTTCTGTATCGTTATTATCTCCTCTTTTCTTCGGTCGTCCGCACGTTCGAGATTATGGAAATAAGGAAAAGGTGTCTTTCCCTTTTGAGTGGTTAGAAAATCCTTTATCTCTGGGGTGATATAACCATCCGGAATATTCACGGGGTTCTTTTCAAAAGCGCTCCGGTTCTCCTCCCATTTCGTTACCACATCCATCACTGCCCCTTTCCCTCCTCGTTCAAACGCCTCGCATATCACATAAAGAAATCGTATATCCACAGATGCGAGTCCTACATTGGCATACGGAACTGCATACTCATTACCGTTGAAAACAACCGCTATACCACCCTGTGAAGCAACCTCGTCCAGCATCTTATAATCAGTAATGCTGTCACCAACAGCAATGATATCTCGTACCGCTATCCCTTTTTTGTTTGCTATCTCCCGTACCGCTCCTGCCTTTCGTTCCCCGCCTACTACTCGAGTCGTAAAAAGATCATAGCCCAAATCAGGAAGTTGGTGGAAAAAGAGCGCATCCAGACGATTCACTATGCGTTCGGTATTGTCAATCTCTGCATAAAGCTCCATTATCTCTTTCCGAGCTTTCTTGAGTACCGTAAAAACCGATTCTTGCAACGTATGCTTCCTTTTTACTAAATCCAGCTTCGTGCAGATAATATGGTCCTCAGGCACTCCCAGTTTATGACCGATAGTATACGCATGCTGCTCGTAACTGGTAGATATGATATAAATATCCCAGTTGTCAGCCTGTAACTTCTCAAACAGGTATTCTGCGCCGTCCACTATCTTCGCATACTCTGATACCTTTCTTATATCATCTTCGGTTATACCATGTACCAAAAAGAAGGGCACGATTAAGGCAAGGGTATCACCCGGCTCGTAGCCTTCCCTCCCCTCAAGGGATATAATATCATCATACCGGCTTATAACCTCGAAAATAAAAGCACCTTCGTCCCCCATGCGTTTCATCACTTCGTACGCGTTATCTTGCGGGGATAATGGCCCTTCGAGGTCAAAGCAGATTGTTTTTCCCTTCATCTGCATAGCTACCATCTCAACTATTCTTATTGCTACTTTTGTAAATTTGAAGCAAACTATTTATTATTTATATAGGGTACCCTAATATTATCATCGTATGCTCAGCAGGAAAGCGGAAGATTATCTCGAAGCGATTCTGGATATCACGGAACAGAAAGGATACACGAGGATAAGGGATATCGCATCTGCTTTAGCTATTAAACCCCCGAGCGTTGTGGAAATGGTAAAGAGACTGAACGACATAGGTCTCGTGGAATATCGAAAATACGATGGCGTGAGATTGACACCAAAAGGGAAAGAAATAGCAGGTGTGGTAAAAGAACGACACGATACCGTAAGATCGTTCTTAGAAATAATAAAAGTGTCTAAGAAGATAGCGGATAAAGATGCATGCATCATTGAGCACGAATTGGAGCCTGAAACAATAGAGCAGCTAAAAAAATTTGTGCGGTTCGTGAAGACCGCACCGGATTATCCACAGTGGCTGGAGCATTTCGAAACGTTCTGTAAGACGGGGGTGCATCCCTGCGAAGTAGAGAAGCGAGAAGCAAAAGGTCATCGGTTCTTCTGCTAAATCCTAACTTATTTTGGTTTTGTTAACAAAATCGAACCTTTTTAGGGGATATTATTTATGTGCCTAATTCTTATCATCTTATAGTTAGGGCAGCCTAAAAATTAGGAAGGTTATGCTATGGACGAGATGGATATAACAAGGGTGATGAAGGACCTGCTGCGACTACTTGAGAACATCTTGAAGGAAGTCGAGAGCGTAGATGAACTAGAAGAAGTGGTTGGAGCGATAAAACGTGAGTTAGAAAACGTTGAAGCGATAAAACGTGAGTTGGGCTCCTGGTTTATTGATGGTTGTTCGCTTTACCAGGCTTCGTAGTCATGCGAAGGAGGTGGTAAAGAATGGCTAATGAAAAAGGAACTGGAATTTTTAAGGGGAGAAGTAAAGAGATTGAATAAAGAAAATACAGAATTTGTCAAAACGGCATCTATATTTGAGTCCAAGTTCCCGAAGAATGAAGTAGTGGAGAAGCTTGGAGTTTATTGTAATTGTAAAGCTAACGAAGGGCTTCAGCTTAAAGGCGTGAGAGTGGCTTATATTGGAGAAGTGGAGTCGCTTGAGGCATGCTACAAGGAAATGGCGGATTCTTTTGGCTGCCTTTTCTGTTACCACTCCGGGCACTGCGAGCGAGGGAAAAGGGAGATAGAAAGCATTGCGGAAAAAAATGACGTGATATTTTGTCCGGTGGACATAAACAGCCATAACGCTTGCCGGTTGGTAAAAGAAGCATGCAAGTTGAGGAACAAGCCCTGCTATTTCCTTCGCAGTTCTGGTTTGAGTACGCTTAAGACGGGATTGGTGAATTTTGCTGCGGAGGGTTATGTGCGGGGTGGATAATTTTTGTTTTCTTAATTAGACCTTTTTATCGCTTCCCAACTCTTTTAGGTTTAGCTTAAATTTCCGAATCTATTTAGGTTTTATTTCCCCTTTTATAACTTTTTAGGGTTTAATTTTAATAACCGAACTTTCTTAGGGTTCGATTTATATATCCCTAACAACACTCCTTTTCTTTGGAAAAGAAAGGTCTTAGGAGGTGAAAAATAAAAAATGGAGAAAACAAGAAGGACGTATCTACAAGCTTTGCTTGAAATCGTGGCAAGCGTTATTGCTGCACTGGCAGGTATGATTATACTTGTAGCGTTGCTCACATATGTCGGTAGCGCAAGTGCAACGGATTGGCATGTCTACGAAGGCGAGTCAATACAAGTCGTAATTGACAATGCCACCGATGGTGATACCATTATCGTGCACGAAGGAATTTACGAGGAATATGGCGCATGTGGGGTAGTATATCACAACGCATCAGGCATTTTCGAGAAGAATGAGGTCAAAAATATTTGGGGGCTGGTAAATGAGACGAGACGACCGCTTCCATGGAATGGCGATGCAGTGAGTGTGATTTCAAACTCCAATGTAACGATCCACAAGAATTACATCCACAACTATACATATGGGATTTCATTCTGGGATTCAAATGGAACGATACGGAAGAACACCCTTATTGATAACCAGGTTGGCATCTGTATCAAAACAGGGTGGGCTCGGGCTTCATCCTCAGTCACCGTTAGGGATAACGGCGTGAATGTCGGCGAGGTTGGCAGTGCGCCTGGGGCTGGTATCGTGATTACCACTCATAAACCGTTGGGGCGTGCTTATA
>DYFG01000072.1 GCA_020725315.1 Nitrosotalea sp. | reverse complement strand
CTCATACCTTGCTTTTGACAGCGCTGCTTCAATATATTCCGTAATCATCTTTAGCCTTACCTTATCGTTAAATAACCTTATCTCCATTTAAAAACTTAACCTTACAGAGAAATTTCTATAGCTCCACACTCTTCACTTCTTCATAAACCTCCCAAAACTTCTTAACATCTCCAAATATCTGTTTTATCTTCCCAATTCCGCCTTTCCTCCTCACTAACTCGCTTTTAAAAAATTGCTCTGCGGTCATTTCCGGATTCCTTTGTTTGAAGTCCCACAAGATAAGAACAAAATCCGCCGCTTCTTCGCTATATCCTTCATCAACAGCCTTCCTTTTTATCGCTTCTCTTCTCCTTTCCTCAAGCGTTGGAAATTGTTTTTTGCCGAGAGCCACCTGAACAAAATCGTTTAGTCCCGCTTTTGGCTCTCCATACATGCCTCTGAGGGTTTGTAAATCAAATCCCATCGCCTCCAAATAAGACTCAGATAGATTTTCATCCCCTTTAAGATATTTCCAAGAAATAACCGCTTGCTCGAATCTACTGCGTCCGCTTTTTCTGTCCTGAGCACTTTTTAATTGAAACTCGATTTGTTTCCCAATACGATGAAGCATCTGGGGTTCAATAACCTCCGAATACTCCAGCCAGACTGGTACATCAAGAATAACCATCTCTCGCCTTTTGACTCCCCTTCCAATTTCATACTTTGCTCGTTTTTCTATTGACTCTTCAGCTTCAGTAATCGGCACTTCCTCTTTTCCGGGTTCATAAAACTCCCACTGCTTCTCTTCCTCTTCTTCCAGCCGCTCATTCGTTATTATCTCCTCTTCAAAAGTCCATGCATCAACAAAATCAATTAGAGAGAATTTCTCTTTTCCTGTTTCCTCGCATTTCCTTGTCCCTCGACCCTTCATCTGTGCGTAAAGAACTTTGGATTTTGTCGGTCTTGCCATTACCAATACCTCTATGTCAGGAGCATCAATTCCAGTAGAGAGCATGTCTATCGAAACTGCTATTTTTATAGGTCCGTTAATCCTCTGGAAATCGTTTATTAAATCTTTTGCGCCTGGGATTCCGGTATGAATCGCAACAATAAATTTCTCCGCTTCTGCATCATCAACTGAACGCCCCATCAGTTCATTGTATTTTCTGATAAAAGCATACCTCAAGTTATTTGCATGCTGTATGCTTGCGGCAAAGACAAGCGCCTTCTTCAACTCCTTCGTTCTCTTAAAGTCAATCACCTCAAAGTATTTCTCTGCTATCAACTCGTTCCTTTGATTCACATCCACAGCTCTTCCCAAATCTTCTGGATCAAAATCAAATCCTAATTCATGAACACCATAAACATCCAGATTTGTTTTGAACTTGTAGTAGACTGTATCTGCCAATCTTCCATCCCAAACACCTTGCCTATATGTGTATTTGAAAACCGGCGGTCCGAAATATCTATCGGTATTAACAGTTTCTTTATCAGAAGGAGTGGCAGTCATGCCTATGATAATTGATTTTCTATCACTTTCCCTGAAGTGTTCCACTACGTTGTGCCATTCTCCAAAATAAGAACGATGACACTCATCTAATATAACCAAATCAAAGAAATCAGGAGAATATATCGAGTATTTATCGCCCGTTGCTAACATTTGAACCGTTGATACCAGCACATCCGCAAATCTATCTTCCGGATCCAGAGATATTCGTTTAATCTCGTAGTGCTCCCCTATTGTATCCTTAAATTTCCCAACTGCTTGATCTGCCAGTGCATCACGATCCACCATAAACAAAACTCTCTTAATTTCACACATAGAAAAGAGTTTTGCAACAAAGGCACATGCAACGATTGTTTTTCCTGATGCTGTTGCCATCTGGATATACATCTTATCACGACCACTGAGAACCGAGGAAATCACTTGAGAAATGGCTATTATTTGATAATCCCTAAGACTATACTTCGGATTCAGCTTTTCTGTTTCTGGATTTACGATTTCTTTCAATTCTTCTGGCGAGACAAATCCATTTATCTTTTCAGACAGTGTCCTTGCTTTTAAATTCTTTCTAAGCCATGCCTTACCATCACTGGAGAAGATAAGAGGAATATCCGCTTTAGCATATCTTTTGATTATATCGGCTTTGATTTTTGCTTCTTGTAAAGCACCTTGCAGATCTTTTCCTGGATGTTTTGCTTCTATTAAGGCTACAGGTTGTCCTTCCAAAAGAATCGTGTAATCAGGTCTTTTTCTTCCTTCATCAGCCGGTATAGAAACTCTGGGAAACAGTCTGTTAATTGACCAATTTTTCTTGACTGTGTTAAAATCAGCTATATCCCAGCCTAAAGAGACAAAATGCAGGTCTATTAATGTTTTAGCGTCATCCTCGCTTATCATATCAATCCCTCTTCTTTTAAACTTGTAAACCCATTTTTGCCTATTATAACATGGTCAAGGATGTCTATGCCCATAACCTTTCCTGTTTCGACCATTCTTTTTGTAATTGCAATATCTTCTTCGCTCGGAGTTGTATCACCAGAAGGATGGTTATGTGCTAAAATTATCCCAGCAGAGAAGGTCTTCACCGCAGGATGAAATATATCTCTGGGATGGACAATGTTTCTGTCCAAAGTTCCAATAGAAATTACTTCATCATGTATTATCTTGTTCTTCACATCCAAATACAGCCCCCTGAAATGTTCTTTGTTTAAATTCCCCATGTCCCGGAGATAATTAAAGACATCTTTTGGATTTCTTATATAAACTTCTTTCGTTTCAGAAAAGAATCGTCTTCCAAGTTCAAAGCTTGCGATTATTTGACAAGCATGCACTTCGTTTAAACTCAAAAGTTCTTTTAATTTCTCAACGTTTGTTTCGTTGAGTATAGCATCATTCCCGTAATCTTTCATTATTCGATTTGTAATTTCTAAAACACCTTCCTTTTTTGTCCCTCTTCCCAAGATTATGGCTAGTAGCTCGGAATTTTTCAAAACGCTTGGTCCGTATTTCATGAGCTTTTCTCTCGGTCTCTCCTCAGGAGGTAATTCTGTGATTTTTAATTTGTATTCTACTTCCATTTTAGACTTTCTTTTATTAAACAATATTTTAGCCGTGTTTCAAGATATAATTATAAAAGTATTTTTTTCCAGGTCTATTTGATAATCTCTTGCAGAATAGAAATCACCTTATCCAGCTCCTCTTTACGGATAACCAGAGGCGGTACCAACCTTATTACCTTATCCGCGGTACAATTGATCAAAATTCTTCTTTCAAGCGCTTTCTCCACTAGTTCACTACAAGGCTGTGTTAATTCTATCCCAATCATCAGCCCTTTTCCTCTTATCTCTTTCACGAGTGGATTGTACTCTAACCCATTCTCGCAGCGAACTTCTTCCATGAAGTATTCACCGAGCTCTTTTGACCTTTCCCCAAGCTTTTCCTTCTCTATCACGTTTATGGACGCCAATGCGGTAGCGCATGCCAGCGGATTGCCGCCAAAGGTCGATGCATGCTCACCGGATTCAAATTCCATCCCCTCTTTTGCAAGCATAGCTCCTATTGGAAAACCAGCGCCCATCGCCTTTGCAACCGTCATTATATCAGGCTCTACACCGTCATGGTCCTTACCAAACCATCTCCCGGTGCGACCGAACCCGGTCTGTATCTCATCCAAAATCAACAAAACATTCTCTTCCGCGCATATCTCCCGCACTTCATTCACATAGCCCGCTGAAGGGACCCGTACACCACTTTCACCCTGAATAGGCTCTAAGATAACCGCAGCAGTTTCCTCATCTATTACCTTTCTAATCGCCTCGGCATCGTTGTATCGCACAAATTTCACCCCTTTCAGTAGTAACGGTTCAAATGCGCTCCTGAATTTGGTCCCGAACGTTACACTCAATGACCCAAGTGTTCGGCCATGAAAACTGCCCTCCGCAGCGATAAATGTATGCTTTCCTGTTACTTTACGTGCCAACTTCAGTGCCGCTTCAATGCTTTCCGCACCCGAATTACAGAAAAAAACTTTGTTCATACCGCTGAGTTCGGTTAGCTTCTCTGCAAGCTTTACCTGCGGCTCGGTGTAATATAAATTCGAAACGTGCATGAGCTTCTCAGCTTGCTCTTTTATCACGCTCACCACCTCAGGATGGCAATACCCAACTGCGTTTACCGCAATCCCACCGACGCAATCGATATACTCGTTTCCGAAGAAGTCCCTTACTATCGCTCCTTTACCTCCCTTTATTACTATTCGTGGTCTTTTGTACGTTTGCATGAGGTATCGTTTCTCTTTCTCAAAAACCTCCTCAGGGGACGAAAAATCAAACATTTTAGTTTTACCTTCTCATACTCATAGATCTCTCTCGCAGCTCTTTTATCCCCTTTGCAATCCCTGTTACAATCTCCGCTTTTCGCCCGCTTTTGGTTACCAGCACTCTACCGCTTTTCTCCCAATGCGTCTTCGGATATGCTTTCTCTCTCTCTATCTCTGGCTCAAGATTGAGCGCCCTCGCAACCTTCTCTATTTCCTCTACCTTTGGCGATTTCACCGCATCTTTTCTCGATATGATTCTCCCCTCATTTCGTGTCTTCCCTGCGGCTAAATAAGCAGGCCAGATGACTATCTTTTCCGCCATCTTCGGTTTTTTAACCTTACCTTCTCGGTATTGCTTACTAAAGAAGGGATTTAACATCCCATACCTTTTAATCTCTATCATATAACCCTTTAATAAAAATGCCAGTGATAGAAGGGAAAGAAATACGAGCATCTGTTCCTGCTAAGGTGATATTATTTGGTGAGCATTTTGTAGTGTATGGGAAGCGAGCGTTAGCTGCTGCGATAAACCGTCGGCTTGCGGTACAGGTATCGAGCCGAGGAAAAAGAGGATATCACATAAAAATAGAGGATATTCCTACGTTTGGCCTGGAGCTGGATTTAGAAGCTGGCAACGATGAAAAAAGAAAAGTGCGACCTTACAAAGATTATGGCACTGCAGTAAAAGCACTTGCATATGTCAGAAGCTCAATCGAGTATCTTGAAGAGCGCTATGGAATAGGAAATGAAGGAGTGGAGATAGAGATAAAGTCAGAGATACCGCTTTCTGCAGGGTTGGGGTCTTCAGCGGCTACCTGTGTTGCTACCATCGCGGCACTCAAAGAATATTTTGGTGTAAAGGGTGATGTAGAAGGGATAAGAAGTGATGCGCACAATGTTGAGAAGATAGTTCAAGGCGCTGCGAGTCCTATTGATACCGCAATCTCAACGTATGGCGGATACGTGTTAGTAGAGCGAAACGAGGTGAAGCGGTTGCGATTAGATGAATTGAATCTGATTGTGGGGTGCGTTGGAAGCATCCCGTTGAGTATGGATAGCACAAAAGCGTCTGAGCTAGGATTGAAGACCAAGACAATTGTAGAGGGCGTTAAGAATCGAAGAGCGATTTTTACGAGTATTTTTGATTCTGTTTTCGATGCCGCGGATGAACTAACGGCACAGGCAATCAAGGCGATAGAGGAGAATGATTTGGTGAACGTGGGTGCGCTGATGAATATCAATCACGGTCTGCTGGATGCAATAGGGGTTGTTCCGAGACGATTGAGTGAACTCGTGAAGATGGCGCAGGACTTGGGCGCCTTGGGTGCAAAGGTAACAGGAGCAGGAGGATTGGATGAGATGGGTGGTGTGGGTTCTGTTTTGGTACTGCCCGGCGAGTCTGGGGATCGAATAAAAGCTGCGATGGCAATTGCAGATGCATTGGTGATGGATGTGAAAACGGGTGGTGAAGGGTTGAGGATAGAAACAGATTTTTGATCAGATTCATTTTTTGTCCTCCTTATCGATGAAGCGTCCTGACGTAAATTGCATATAACGTTTTGCGGATAAAAGAAGTTGCCGAAAGCAATTTTGGGAAATCTCTGATCTCCCTTTTACTGTTAGGCGGCGTTGATTCTTATTGTATCATTTTGTCAATTTAAGAATATCATAAGCCAGTTTCCCCGTACAATGGCCGGTAAAAACTTTCATCAAATGACCTTTATCGTTGAGCAGCCTGCCAATTCTCAGTACTTCTTCTCTTTTCTCCGTCATCTTCTTCGTCGGAGGACTCATGAGATAGAATCCACCAAAGACCGCTTTAATCGTTTCCCCTTGAAATCGGCTCTCAACTGTTTCTATCATGTTTACAATTCCATTATGGGAGCACCCCGTAAAAACGACCAAACCATCCTTTTCCTGAACAACAAGTAGTAATTCATGGCCAAAATCATCAGGGAGATACGTACCATTCGATTGTTTCAATAATTTCTTGTTGCCTCGAGGTTTTGGATACTTCCCCACTATTTCCGGAATAAGGTAAATCCCGTTGTCCACTTTTATTATCTCTTTTACAAATACAAATCGTTCTCTGTAGTTCTGAAGGAGCGATTTATCAAGTCCAATATTCTTCTTGAAGAACCCCCGTTTTATATAATGGTTTTCAAAAGCACTTTCCTTTAAATATACTAATTTGATTCTATTAAAAGTGATATGCCATGTTCTGGTTTAACTCCTTTAACCTTTTCATAGTTAGTGTTTTCGATTAATGTTGTTATCTTCATAGATCCCCTCCTTTACTCTAATAGTTAAATTTAAAGGCAAAAATTTCGCATAATAGGGAATAGCCGAACATGAGTTCGGTCATCCACGGCTCTGGACCACCCAGACGTTCGGTCATTCTTCACCCCCACCCCAATAAAAGTATCCACCGGACTTTTTATCTTACCTGTACCTTGAGCGCTCATGTAATATAACTATTTCTGTTGTTTCATCAGTAGCTTACCCTAACATCTTCGTCATGCAGCCTGCAATGAGCCCACCGATCGCATCATCCATAAAAACACCCAATCGCCTCAATATCCCTGGTTTTCTCGTATCATAGTAAAAGAAATTGAAGAGTGCTTTTTTGCCACCTATGTATTCCGCTATGTCGATTCCGATAAGCTCATCCGCCACAATACAGGCTGCATCGGCTTCTCCCGCTTTACCTGCTCTTCCTCTTCTTATCTCTCTCTCCTCTGCATGAAGTGCCGCTGCCAGCAGTAGTGCCACGTTCACATCTGAACATTCCTTCTTTATCCTCTCTTCCAATCTCCTCTTCAGCTCTTCTCTATCTCTTGCTTCGCCTTCCACAGGCGCATAGAGTTCCAAAGCTGTTGATACCATATCATCGATTGTAATGCCTCGCTCTGCCAACTGCTCAAGTATCGGTCTGTCGATTTTCCAGCAATTATAACTAAAAAGAGCCTCTTTCACTCCTTCTCTTATCACATCGTAGATTGTTTTTCCTAATTTTGTTGCTTTACCTGCAAAGAGCTCCTCTTCTGCGAAGCTTTTTTCCGTAAACGCTTTTTCTAAAAGGGTTTTCCCATAGCACGCAACAACCACGGAATCTGTGGAGTCACCCGTGAATAAGTCCCCATTTTCATCGTGCACGTCAAGGTCAAAGAAAGCTGCTGTTTTCGCTTCGGTTGCTACAATTATCGCATTTGCCATTGCGGATTGCGACAGGTTTTTATGTATCAATAGGATTATGTTCACCGTCGAACTTGATTGTGCAGGTGATTTGGATATCCCTGCGGTTATAATCGCCGTTACATCCTCTTTCTCAATGATCCGTGCGTTATTCATAGGGACAGCTGTCATCATACCAACGATTTCACCTCTTTTTAACCCTTTCCTCTCAGCGAGCGAATCGAAGAGTTCAAAAGCATCTCCTTTGAAGTCCTGGCTCACATTCACATTGAGTATCGTTTTTGCCCTAACGAAACCCCCGTTATAGACTGCGGAACTCAGCACGGTGAAATCGCCGTGCACGGCAATATATTCCTGCGTTTTCTCTATCTCCATTTCCCCGTCAGGTAATTAATACTTTCTTAGAAAGAAAAGATTTACCACCAAACTTTCTTGGGAAGAAAGTTTGATCTAAGAAATTCCCTTCAAAGAAAAAGGATTTTTTATACCTGTTTAGCGAAGATATGCCACCTACATTTTTAGAGATTCTACGAGGCGTGT
>DYFG01000071.1 GCA_020725315.1 Nitrosotalea sp. | reverse complement strand
TTAAATGTTTGATATTTAGGATTTAGAGTTTGGGATTTTAAAGGTACGGGCGTGACGGGATTTGAACCCGTGATTTGCAGCTTAGGAGGCTGCCGCCCTGTCCTGGCTAGGCCACACGCCCTGTCAACATTCTTCTTCTTAAAAGATAAAGAAAGGTTATTACAGAAAAGACTTTTCTCTTTTGGCATTTCTCATACCAAACATGATGGCATTACGAAAGAGCGTGGAAAAGGCAGCGGAACTAATAAAAGACCATGCATACGCGAGGATAATCTCGCATTATGACGCAGATGGGATAACCTCTGCGGGGATTATCTGTAACGCCTTGCTTCGAAACGATATACAGTTTCATACAACTATTGTAAGCAAACTTGACCGCTCTTTTATTCAAGGATTAGATGAAGACCTTATCATATTCTGCGATATGGGCACAGCGCAATCTGATTTGATAACGGAGTACCTCAACAAGAAGGATGTGATAATCTTAGACCACCATGTTGCCTCAGCATCACCCCCGATATCTCGCGTGTCCTCCGTACTCCTCATAAATCCCTTCGGCTCCAGGAGTATGGAGAAGCGTGGGATGGAAAATGAGATTGGTGATGGGATTTGTGCCGCAGGGCTCTCGTATCTCATGGCAAGGTGCATGGCCGGCGACAATAAGGCTAACATAGATCTTGCTGGACTTGCAGTAGCAGGAACATTGGGAGATAAGCTGGAGTTCACTAAAGGAATAAACAAGCTGATTTTGGATGAGGCGGTAAAAGAAGGTGTTATTTCGGTTAAAAAGGGGTTGAAGCTCGGCGATGGGAAAATTCGGGATTTGATTCTCTTCTCCACAGAGCCCTATATCCCGCTCGCCGGTAAGGGAGCGTGGGTGGATGCTCTCTTGAGTAAGGCAGGTATAGACGGCGATAAGAATGTAAGCGATTTGGGGAAGGAGTCGGAAAAAAGATTGTCCGATGCGTTATTCTCACTATTACGCGAATCCAATCCCGAGATCAGCGAAGGCGCTTTGGTTGGAACCACGTACATTCTAAATTCTGAGGTGATACGGAACGGGCTCAATTTTATGCGGATGGTAGATGCGTGCGGTCGATTGGGGAACTCAAGCATTGGAATAGGACTCTGCCTGCGCGAGGAGGGCTTGGTAGGAGAAGCAAAGTCTCTCTACCTAACATTTCAGAGCAAACTTGTTTCTGAGTTGAATAGAATAGAGAGCGAGAAGGGTGAAATAAAAGAGTTACAGAATATCTTCTATCTCTTCGTGCATGAGCGAGGTATAACCGGCGTCTTGGCGGGAATCGTAGCAGAATATTTGTACACGGGGAAGATTGTAATTGTGGTAAACAAGCAAGACCTGACAGAGGACGGAAAGGTGGCTGAGACGAAGCTATCCGCACGGTGTAATAAAAAACTGCTCGCCGTATCAAAGGGAATAGACCTCGCTCAGGCGATGGAGAAAGCATCAAGAGAGGTCGGCGGCGTTGGTGGTGGACATCCTGTTGCAGCAGGGGCATCCATTCCAGAGGGAGCTGAGGAGAAATTCATAGCAGCTCTTGATAGAATCATCGGTGCGCAAAAGGGGTCAGAATATTCGTGAGGCGATTTTATCCAGGATTTCGGTATTTCTGTTGAGCATTTCAATGCTCCTGTCCGAGGTCTCCCTCATTTTGTTTAATAATTCAATACTTCTCTCCGAGGTCTCTTTCACGCCATCTAATGTCTTACTTACCCTATTTAATATCTCAATACTTCTACTCTGGGTATCCCTTATCCCATCCAGTATCTCTTGCGTTCTCTTCTCTTCCTCTACAATCAATCTCCTCGTTGCTCTTCCATTGTAAACACTGAATATACCAACGATTAACCCGAAAAGCGAGGCACTTCCCAATACCAAACTAACCGCCACTACTATATCTATTTCCATAATTATTGATTGTAATACCTCTTTTTATTATTTTCTCTCTCCCTTCCCGATGAAAGCCCATTACTGAAATACCTCTGATTTGATTACCTGTTTATCCGGGGAGATAATAAGACCCTTTATACCGAGCTCATCTAAAAGTGCTTTTCCCTTTTCGGGTCCCATCACAAAGACCGTTGTGCTGAGTGCATCTGCGTCAATGCAATTCTGCGTGATCACCGTCACGCTTATGCATTCATCAGCGGAATAACCTGTCTTTGGATTCATTATATGATGTATCCGTTCTTTGAGGAAGAAATACCGCTCATAATCGCCTGATGTTGCAACTGATTCATTGTCAAGCTTTATTATCGTTATATATTCCTCCTTATTCCTCGGGTTCTGTAATGCCACTTCCCATGGCACACCGTTCTTATCACCAATTGCTCTCATATCTCCACCTATGTCCACAAGTGCATGTTTTATCCCCGCTTCGATTAACTTCTCACAGGCACAATCCACGGCATAGCCCATCGCAATCCCGCCGAGCGTGATGCTCATTCCTTCTTTGTCAAACTTCGCTCTGTTCAGCTCATCATCAATGATGAGGTGTTCATATCCCACGAGTTCGCGCGCTTCTTCTACCTCGTCAGGTGTGGGCATCCTCTTCTCCTTCTTCACCTTCACCATCCATAAATTGAGCAAGGGGTTGCACGTGATGTCAAAAGAGCCGTTTGATATCCTCGAATAATATTCCGCCTTTTTGAGCACGTAGATCGTATCATACGAAAGAGTTGTCCAATTAGTACCATTGCTGTTAAGAAGAGCGACTTCGCTGCTTTCGTTATACAGCGACATTAACCCCTCTACCCTTTTTATCTCCTCAAAAGCGGCGTCAAGCGCAAGATTCGCTCTCGTTGTGTTCCTATCAATTATCGTTATCGTGGCGTACGTACCCATCACCTGCTCCGTTCTCTCGACCAGAGGGGTAGGTGCGTACTCGTTTATGCATGCGAGCAGCACAATAGTTACCAGCGAGATAATGATAAGTTCTGCTATCAGTTTCTTCATGGTAGAAATAAAAAGAAAAAAGTTTAATTTAAAACATTCAATAAAAAAGTTTGATGTTGAAGTCAAGGAGTTTTCGCGCGGGGATACACCCACCCGGCTCAAAAATAACCGCAGGGAAACCAATTGAAAAAGCGAAAATACCTCCGTTCATAACAGTTCTACTTCACCAGCATGCTGGAGCACCCTGTAAACCGCTGGTGAAAAGAGGTGATGAGGTAAAAGCAGGTCAGAAGATAGGAGATTCTGACTCCTTTTCATCCGCTCCTGTTCATTCCAGCATATCAGGTATTGTGAAAGAGATTAGCACACAGCTATCCCCTACTGGCAGAGAGGTTCAGGGTATACTTATTGAATCAGATGGAAGGGATGAATGGGTGAGAATGGAAAAAATTAATCCTGAGAAAGCGTCAAAGCGTGAAATCATAGCGAGGATAAGAGAAGCAGGAATAGTAGGTCTTGGTGGAGGATATCCTACACACGTAAAATTGAGTCCAAAGAAAGGAAAAGAGATTGATACTCTTATTCTAAATGGTGCAGAATGCGAATCTTACGTAACCGCAGACCATCGAGTGATGCTTGAACATAGTGAAAAGGTTGTAAAGGGAATGAAGATCATCATGAAAGTGGTCGAGGCAGAGAGAGGGTTCATAGGGATCGAGGATAATAAGAGAGATGCGATAACAAGGATGAGAGAAGTGGTGGAAAGGGAAGGAGATAAGAGAATAGAAGTTATTCCTTTGAAGACAAAATACCCACAGGGAGAACAAGGGATCCTTGTTAAGGCTATATTAAACCGTGAGAAACCTTCTGGCGGACATCTCTATGATACAGGCGCAATTGTCCAGAATGTCTCAACAGCAAAGGCTACATACGATGCAGTATATGAAGGAATTCCTCTTGTAGAGAGAGTTGTAACAGTAACAGGTGATGTTAAAGAACCAAAAAACCTATTGGCAAGGATTGGTACATCTTTTCGTGAATTGATAGGAGAATGTGGTGGATATAAAGGAGAAGTTGGTAAGATCTTAAAGGGGGGTTTGATGGGGGGGATTGCTCAGTGGAGAGATGATGTACCGGTAATTAAAAACACCAATTGTATCCTCGTTCTAAATAGGGGAAAATCGAGGACTCCTGAGGAGAGAGCGTGTATACGATGCGGGACATGCGTTGAGGTCTGTCCAATCGGGCTTATACCAACGATTCTCGGAAAACTTGCAGTGGAGGGAAGGTTTGAAGAGTGTATGGAGTACCACATACAAGATTGTATGGGATGCGGAAGCTGTACCTATGTATGCCCTTCAAAGATACCCATTGCTCAGCTTATCAGCTATGGAAAAGAGGAGCTAAAGAAGAGGGCGGGATAAGATAAAAATGCCTGAGTTAATTGTATCACCTTCACCGCACATAAGGAGCGATGTCTCGATTGAGAAGATCATGTATTCTGTGATTATTGCACTCATACCCACAGTTGCATGTGGTGTGTATTTCTTCGGGACACAGGTCATAAATATCATTGTCGCATGTATTCTTTCTGCATTATTTACTGAGTATCTCGCATTGCGATTGATGGGTAGGAAATTTGTGATGGATGGTAGTGCGATCATCACCGGTCTTTTGCTTGCTTTGTGTCTCCCTCCGCGGATTCCACTGTGGATGGCGGCACTCGGGGCTGCTTTTGCTATTGCGTTTGCCAAATGTGTATTTGGCGGGCTTGGTCAGAATATATTCAATCCTGCACTGGTTGGAAGAGTTTTCTTGATGGTTTCGTGGCCGGTAGAGATGACGACGTGGATTATGCCTTTCACTTACGATGCGGTTACCACCGCAACGCCGCTCGGATTATGGAAGATGGAGCAAATCGCCACCCCTCATATAAACCTCGCACTTGGAAATGTTAGTGGGTGCATCGGGGAGACCAGCGCAATCGCAATTCTCATCGGTGGCGTATTCTTGATTGCGAAACGATACATTGACTGGAGAACACCTCTTTCATACATCGCAACCGTTGGTATTTTGATGTTGATACTTAGACAAGACCAGGATCCGGTGTTTCATATCCTTGCAGGAGGCTTATTCCTCGGCGCTTTTTTCATGGCTACTGACTATGTCACCACGCCGATAACGAGAGAAGGGAGGATTATATTTGGCATTGGTGCAGGGGTAATTGTGGTCGCGATAAGACTGATTGGCGGGTATCCAGAGGGCGTAGCGTTTTCGATACTCTTGATGAATGCTTTTACGCCTTTGATTGACCGGCATGTGAAGCCAAGAGTATACGGGATAAAAAGGAAAAAGATTTTTACTTCACCTGTTGATAGATAAGTAATTGAGAAATGATGGAAAGTGTAAAACGGATAGTGAGAATATCAATACCCTTGATACTCATCTGTATCGTATCCGGTGCGACACTTACTGTCTCAAATGACATGACAAAGGGGAGGATAGAGGAGGTTGAAGAGAGGAAGATAAACGGATCGCTCTCGATTGTCTTCCCCGGTGCGAGCTTTAATAAAATGGATGATTATTATAGCGCAATGATAAATGGAGAGGAGATGGGATATGCGTTTGTTGCCGAGGGTAGTGGGTATAGTGGCACGATTAAAACAATGGTTGGAATGTATCAGAACGGCACGATTAGCCGTATCCATGTCATCAGCCAGTTAGAAACACCGGGACTTGGGACTCAGATAGCAGAACCTGATTTCACGAACCAGTTCAGTGGTAAGCGGATAGAGGATATACGATTGAGACGTGATGGAGGTCTTATAGATTCGATAACAGGAGCAACAATAAGCTCTCGTGCGATAACAGAGATAGTTCGGACCAGAGCGGAGGAAGTGATGAATGAAACTCGATGAGCTTACAAAAGGTGTTTTCAAGTACAATCCGATATTTTACCTGATGCTTGGGCTCTGTCCATTGCTTGCGGTAAGCACAAGGGTGGATAACGCGCTTGGGATGAGTTTGGGGGTACTCTTTGTGCTGGTAGGCTCAAATGTTATTATATCTCTTTTCAGGCAGTGGATTCCACCAGAAGTCAGAATCCCCTGTTTTATTGTGGTTATCGCCTCGTTCGTTACCATCGTTGACCTGTTTATGCATGGATATGTTCCTGAACTTCATGAACGTCTGGGCATATATATCCCGCTCATCGTGGTGAACTGTATCATATTAGGACGTGTAGAAGCATTTGCATCCAAGAAACCAGTTTCTCATTCTTTATTAGACGGAATCGGGATGAGTATTGGGTTTATGCTTGGGATTGTGGCGATTGCCTCGGTCAGGGAGGTCTTGAGCACGGGAGCGATGACCATTTTTGGTTACGCAATCATTCCGATTTTTACAGAAACTCCTGCTACGGTGATGCTCCTTCCGCCCGGCGCTTTTCTCACGATAGCAATCATCATGGCTCTGATCAACTATAAGAATATAAGAAAGGAGAGGAAGTAGGAAAAGATGGAGAACCTGCTCGCCATCGCTGTGGGTGCAATATTTGTGAATAACTTCGTCCTGTTCAGATTCCTTGGATTGTGCCCCTTCTTCGGTGTATCGAAGAAGACGAGCAGCGCACTCGGAATGGGATTTGCGGTGATCTTCGTGATGACCTGTGCATCAGCGATCACATGGCTCATTTATACCTATCTCCTCATCCCCTTCGAGATAAAATTTATGAGAACGGTAACCTTCATACTGGTCATCGCCACCTTTGTGCAGCTACTCGAGATGGTGATAAGGAAGCACAATCCCAGCTTATATAAGGCGTTGGGTATATATCTACCGTTAATAACGACGAATTGTGCGGTGATGGGAGTTGCCTTACTCAACGTGGAAGAGGAATATTCCTTGATTGGAAGCGTGGTAAACGGCTTTTCAGCAGGAATCGGGTTTACGCTCGCACTGCTCCTGATGTCAGGAATAAGAGAGCGGCTTGAACTTGCCGATGTGCCGAGATCATTCGAGGATTTACCCATAGCTTTTATCTCTGCCGCTCTGTTAGCGCTCGCTTTCATGGCATTTAGTGGGATGAGATTGTAGAATGATAGAAGCAATAGCCATAGTGGGGACTTTGGGACTTCTGTTCGGCTTTGGACTCGCGTATGCGTCAAAGCGATTTGAGGTTTATGTGGACCCGCGAGTAACGAGGGTTTTGAATTCTCTACCGGGGTCGAATTGTGGAGCATGTGGCTCTGCTTCCTGCGAGGACTTTGCTTCCGCCTTGGTCAATGATACTTCTCTGATCAATAATTGTAGGGTATGTGATGAGGAATCATGGTTGAAGATTTGTGATACGCTCGGTATAGAGGTAGAGGTAGGGAAGCGTAAGCGAGGACTTGCATTCGTCGCTTGCAGCTTGTGCTCGGTCGATAAATTTGAATATGAGGGTGTAAAGAGTTGCGCGGCAGCTGCCCTTATCGGAGGTGGATTCACAGCCTGTAACTATGCATGTTTAGGATTTGGTGATTGTGTGAAGGCATGCCCTTTTGGTGCTATTGAGAAGAGGGGTTACCAATTTTTCGTGGACCTCGAGAGATGTACTGGGTGTGGTGCATGCGTGGATGTCTGTCCACGAGGTTCGATAAAGATTGTAGATAAGGATGCCGCCGTGTTCGTAAGATGCAGTTCGCTCGATCCGGGGAAGATCGTCGCAAAGATATGTGAGAAGGGCTGCATTGCCTGCAAGCTCTGCGAGAAGGCATGTGAACAACAAGCGATAAGGATGGAAAATAACCTTGCAATCATTGATTATGAGCTGTGCAATAAGTGTGGTGCGTGTATAGAATCATGTAAGTTTGGAACGATTGTATCAATCCTTCCATCTAAAGCGGCTGTTGCTGATGCTGAAGTCACTGAGCGCACATGAATTTTTCGGCTTTTTATTCTTCCTCCCCTTTCCCGGTCATGCAGATCTCAGTTTTCCGAGATTCTCCACGATATCGGGCAGTAGCGCTGCCGGGATGCCAACGAAAATATCAAACGTTGCAACCACCTATCCTGCGGACAAAAAAGATTTCCGCTTTTTCACAGAAATTCTAAACTCGTATCTATTCAGGTTTTTAAAGTTTTTGCTATCCTCTAATTTCGAAAATTATTT
>DYFG01000070.1:6003-8144 GCA_020725315.1 Nitrosotalea sp. | reverse complement strand
ATATTTTTGTATCACTTTTCAATTTTCGTAAACTTTTTATACTCACAAAGATAAAAGGCGGATGGTGAAGAATGGTGCTCCAAGCAACAAGGGATAATTCATTAACGTTGATAGATGTAATTGACCGGATACTGGATAAGGGTGTAGTGATAAACGCGGATATCACCGTAAGCTTTGTGGGTGTCGAGCTTCTCGGCATAAAGGCAAGAATCGCACTCGCTTCGTTCGAAACTGCGGTGAAGTATGGTTTAGAGTTCCCCTCAGGGACAAACTATAATACCGCGGCGTGGAAGGAGGCGGAGATAGGAAAAGAAGAATGCCCGCAGTGCGGTAAAAAGTATCGCTTGATGAACTAATGGAGGAAGGATGCCCGTGGTGTGGCTGGATAAGCGCGAAGGCAACGAGAACGCAAAAACAAAAACAAAAGCAAGAGCTTTTGATGGAGTAAAATGGAGCCAAATCGTGATACTAAGGTTACACTCGTAGATCTCCTTGATAGGATACGGGATAAAGGCGTGATGCTGAATGCCGATGTTATCATTTCACTCTCAGGGATTCCTCTAATCGGAATAAATCTAAGGGCTGCGATTGCGTCGGTGGACACGATGCTCAAGTACGGTATCTGGGAGGATTGGGATGCAGCTCAAAGGGCTATCGCAACAGAAGAACAATAAAAAAGTGCTCGTGGTTTCAAGTGACCCTGCTCCTTCCTTATTAGATCTCTTCGATAAAGAGATAGGCGGGAAACTCACAGAAATAAAAGAGAATCTACATGCAATGGAGATAGACGCTACGGCGTATGTTGAGAACTTCAACGATAAATATGGCGATATTATTCTGGATACACTCTCTACCATCATGCCTATTGAGAAAGAGGCACTTGATGAGATACCGAATGAAGTGGCACCAAGATTCGATGAGTTATTTGCGATGGACCGAGTAATGAATTTCATGACTGAAGGTTATGATATGATTGTCTGGGACACTGCGCCAACTGGGCACACACTGCGTTTACTCTTCCTGCCAACCACCATTGACAGTTACGCAACCGGTGTGTAAAAATAATTGAGATGCCCCTTTTCCCTGACGGGGTGAAGGGCTTGGAAGCAATCTCAAAATATGCTTATATGCTCTATGGAGGTGATGAATAAATTGACGAAAAGAGAACTCAAATCCATACTGGATGCAATAAAACATGTTGATTTAGATATAAAAATTCCAGATAAATTCGAAGAATCTAAAATAGACCGGGCGAGTGGCGAGAAAGTACTCTTCTCCTGGTGGATAAATGATGAGGTGTTAGTATTAACAAATAATGTGGATTTATTTGATGAAAAGGATCGGATTGTCATAGTTGCTGATTTACCCGGATTAAGACTTCCAAATCACCCAGATGCGTCTGCGAATTACAAAAACGGTATCCTGGAAGTTGTAATAAAAAAGGAGGGAGGATATGAAGGATAAACAAGATGAAGAGAGCATAGTTGAGGAGGTTGTGGATGAGATTCTGCCCGGGATGGGTAGGCTTGTAAAAAAATTGAAGAAAACGTCGCCGGAACTCGAGAGGCGAATAGAGGAGACTGATAGGGAGATAAAGGAGAGGTTGAAGAAGGGACATTCTCGGAAACCAACGATTAAATATGGATATTCTATGAAAACATTGGTGGGAGAAGAGAAAGCGGAACCAAAAGAAAAGGTAAAGCCACAGATAGAGATATTAGAGCCAATAGTGGATGTTTTTAATGAGGGGGATCATATAAAGCTAATAGCAGAGTTGCCGGGCGTAAGTGAGGAGGATATCAGGGTGGACGTAGAGAGAAGAAAAATCATTCTCGATGCAACATCTAAAGAGAGGAGGTATCGCAAGACGATTGAACTTCCATGCGATGTTAAGGATATAAAAAAGCGATACAAAAACGGCATATTAGAATTGGAGGCTGTGAAAAATGGTACTTGATATTGATGAAGATAATCTGAAGCATGGAGTCTTAGGGCTTGTCATTGCGTTAATTGAAGTAATAAGAGACATATTAAGACTCCAAGCGGTAAGAAGGATGGAATCAGGCAGACTGAGTGAGGAGGAGATAGAGAGGCTCGGTAATGCTTTAATGGAACTTGACCTTGCGATAGATGAAATAAAG
>DYFG01000070.1:0-5903 GCA_020725315.1 Nitrosotalea sp. | reverse complement strand
AGAGAGGCTCGGTAATGCTTTAATGGAACTTGACCTTGCGATAGATGAAATAAAGTCGAAGGAGAAGAAAGGGTAGGTCTATATCTGTATGGAATAGCGGACGCGGATGCATCGGTGCAAACAGAACTTGGACCAATAGGAATAGAAGAAAACGCCGTATATACCATCTCTTATAGAGGGCTTTCTGCAATCGTCCATAATTGCCCTTTGGAACCGTATAACAGTGACGATGAAGAAACCGTCAAAGGTTGGGTGAATACGCATCAGCATGTCTTAGAGATAGCGGAGTAAGTTAATTAAACCTTCTTATACCGATAAAACCTATGCTTCAAAACCTCCTTCTCTGATTCGATTATAAGCTCTATTAAGCGATTGTTTACTGTATTTTCCTTTTTCAAGATCTCTCTCGCATCATCGATGGTGAGCCCTTTACCCGCAAGTGCAAGCAGAGCAGCCTTTCCGTAGGTTGAAATCAATTCCGCGGATTTTGTCGCGTCGTTCGATACCCTGCTTCCTTTTTTACTTTTGCCCTTGCTTTTACCTATCCCTCTTCTCACCTCGCGCTCATCTGTTTTTAACGCTCCTATCCTCTTTGATTCGCATTCAGGGCACTGCAAAATCTCCGTTTCCACATCGTTTATTCTCCTCACTTCGGTATACTGCCAGCAGTTTGTGCAGACAAACGTTAAGGATTCATCTAACAGCCGCACTTTCACATAGTTCAGGATGACACGGTGCATCCGCTCAGGTGGGATGAGTTCGTATCCCCTTTTTATTACTTCGACGATACCTGCGATGGGGGTGACTTCGTCTCCCTTTATTACCGCAATTTTTAGCTCACCCTCATGTATCCGCTTTAAGAGCTGGGCAGTCAGGGGTATATCTACATCTTTGTCCTGAGCCTCTCTCAAAGCCTCGTCAAAGACCGCGGAGCCCTCAAAGCTCCTTATCACGTTATCCAGGTCAAGGTCGTTCAACGACGCATCCCTGGCTATAGCGCCAAATCGCCGTGCTACATGGATAAACCTCAATTTAAATAACCTGCTCCGGGCTAACGCTTTCACGGCGAGCTTTTCAATCGGTTTTGTTGATAAATCGTAGATAATCTCCTCTACATCCTCAGGCTCCACTTCGGTATCCGAGGTTTTGAGCAGTATCCGGTACGGATCGTGTTGCACGCCCACAGGAGCACCTATCTGATCAGAGAGTGCAGAAGCTAAGAGCATAGCTAAGGTTCTATTAGCGAGAAGTCCAAACGAGCAATGCAGGATTATATACTCATGCCATCGTTCGAGGGTTAACAGCGTATCGGTTGGGACAGGATAACCCCTTTTCACGTGCTGGACAACCTCGTCTAAGGCTCTGGTAATAGTTCTCATGCTACAAGGATAGCTCTTTATCAGTTCCTTCCCTATCTTCTCAACCCCGCTACCACTCCTGAGCCCATTTTCCACAACTCCACGAATCCTTCCTACCTCGTCAGCAATCGCGTAAGGAACAGGGATCTCTTCTCCAGCCCAGCTTGGGATGGAACCCGTCGGGTCCTCCTCAGGCTTTACATAGATCCGCTCACCATACACGTGCAATATCTTCCAGACACGACCGCCTTCTATGAACTTGTTCCCGGGATTGCCGTACTCAGCAACAAAAGCTTCATCCAAAACGCCCACCGGTTTATCATCTTCGTCAATGACCAAGAAATGTCGTTCCTCAGGAATCATGGACAGATGCTCGAAATAATACGTATAGAGGGCTTTTATCCGTTGTGGTCTTAGAAATATCCTCTCTTCGGCAGAGAACCACACAAGCCGTGGGATTCTCGAATGCATGTAGTTTAAAACGCTGACCAATTCGTGCTCTTCAAGGTCTTGATAGGGATATGCTTTTCTTATTAGGTTCAAAGCATCTTCAAAGCTCCATTTCCTTTTTGCCAGAAGCAATCCTGCTATTTGATGCGCTAACACGTCAAGCGGTTTCTCAGGGATATCCGCGGGTTCTAAATCTTCTGCAAGAGAACGGCGACAAATGACTAACGCCTCTAAGGCATCGTCAGAATCCTGAACCACGATCGCACCATCTGCAATCCCTCCAATTCTATGACCGCTTCGCCCGATTCGCTGGAGGAGCCTTGTGACCTGTCGCGGTGAGTTATACTGAATAACAAAATCCAACCGTCCGATGTCTATCCCCAATTCTAATGAACTCGTGCAGATAATCCCATGCAACATGCCTTCTTTAAGACCCTTCTCAACATTGATTCTCGATAGCTTGGATAGCGATCCATGATGAACACCCACGAGTAAAGCCCTTACAGGGCTTGCGGGGTCGTGTGGCGGAGCCCCACAATTCAAGTCCCAAACGCGAAACCTGCTACCAAGAATCTCGGTTATCGAACGGGTATTGGTGAATATCAAGGTGGATTTATGCTCTTCGATGAGCTCTTTCATCAACCGTAACCTCGCTGCAACTTCGGGATACGTATAAAGCTCCTCAGCCAGTTTATAATCATGAGAATCGGCTTGTGGATAATGAACCTCCACCCGCATTGCCCTGGATACGGGAACGATGATTATCTCACAATCTCGTTTTGTCCCAACCAAAAATTTTGCCACCTTATCGGGCGTGCCTATCGTAGCTGATAAGCCAATGATTTGGAACTCGCCATTCTTCAAGTCGCGAAGCCGCTCTAATCCAAGTGCGAGTTGCGAGCCTCGTTTGTCAATAGCGAGTTCATGCACTTCATCTACGATTACCCATTTGACCGATGCCAGGTGTTGGCGCATTATCTTACCCGGTAATATCGCCTGTAATGTCTCCGGTGTGGTGATCAAGATATCAGGTGGAACCATTGCCTGCGTCTCTCTCTCTCGAGCAGATGTGTCCCCATGTCTCACACCCAACCGCAGGTCAAGTCTCTTGCACCACCACTGTAATCGCTCGAGCATGTCCCTGTTCAAAGCCTTCAGTGGCGTTATGTAAAGGACTTTTATTCCGGGCACGCGCTCCATCTTGATTAATGCATCGATAACAGGCAACAATGCCGCTTCCGTCTTCCCTGTCGCGGTTGGTGCAATCAATAATACATTCTTCCCCTCCACTATGGGCGGGATAGCTTTGCTTTGGGGTTCAGTAGGAACTGAAAAGCCCTTTTCTATGATGGATTTTTGGATGGGACTCGAAAATGAGGAGAATACGGTAGGTGGCATTTCTATCTCTTGGTATTTTACGTATAATTATCATTGTGTTCTGAGATAAGTAAAAGATGTGTGGGGTTAATAAGGAGGGGGATAAAAAAGATAAATAGGGGTTTTTGAAGATGGAGAAAGTCTGCCTATTAGTATTCCGGCATTAACTTATGCAGTGAGGATGAAGTGAAAATAGGATATGAAATGAAAAGAAAAAATGATAGAAAATAAAAGAGCTACTTCACTTTATTGGTGTAAAAACTGCGGCGTTCCTTTGCTTAAAAAAAGATGCGAGAACTGTGGCGGAGAGGGACATCAAATATGTTCAGATTTGAAACCCATGTTCGAAGAAGAGTGCGAGTTTCTCGAAAGAGAAATTGGAAAGAAGCTACCAGGTAAAGGATGGCAAGACGGGTTGTGGATGCGACTTAAAACTATATGGTACAATGGTAAGCGCTTTTTGAGATTATCCGCCGATGGAAAACCCCAAATCGTTAAAGAGTATAACACGAATTGGGATATACCGATAAATAAACCGACAGAAGAAACATTGTATAAGGCAAATAAATCGACTTTAGAGGCTCAGGAAAATGAGGCAATTTCTTTCACCCAAAAAATTGTTAAAGAGTATCCAGTACGTGAGCCCGTTGTTTCTTTCAGTGGAGGAAAAGATAGTACGGTAGTATCACACTTAGTCAGAAGGGCATTGGCTACAGATGGTGTCTTGCATGTGTTTGGCGATACTACTATCGAATATCCTGATACTTACGAATACGTTGATAAGTTCTCCAAAGAAAATTCGATTTTAAAAACAAATTGCGGACATAATTTTATACAAATGTGCAATCTCCTTGAGCCTCCCAGCAGAATAAATGCATGGTGTTGCAGTGTATTCAAAGCAGGTCCAATATCGAGTATAATGAATACAATTAATGGCAAAAACGGCGTGATTAGTTTTGAAGGAATTAGGAAAAGAGAGTCAAAGGCTCGCAGAAATCGAGAAAGGATTTACGTAAATAAGAAAATAGTCCATCAGATTTCAGCTTATCCAATTCTTGAATGGAAAGACCTAGAAGTATGGCTCTATATCTTAACTAAAAGATTGGATTTTAATGCGACGTATAGAAAGGGACTCCCTAGAGTTGGATGTATATATTGCCCCCACAATGCCACTTACACTGACTATTTACTAAAGATAAATTATCCAAAAGAAGTTCAAAAGTGGGAAAGTTTTCTTCTTAACTACGCAAAAAAGATTGGTAAAGAAGATCCTACTGAGTATATCTCATCTGGGGCGTGGAAAAAGAGAGTCGGTAAGAGTGGTGGAGAAAGTTTAACCTATGTGAGGAAGGCTCCATGCTTAAAAAACACAAATGCGATGCATTTTATCTTAGATAAAAAGGTTGAAGAGGATTTATTTGAAAGATTCAAACCATTTGGAAAGATGGAAGAGTTTTCTGATAATGTAGGCAAAGGATTTATTGTGAAAGACGCATCCACTGATGAAAGTTTTTTTATGATTAAAATAGTGAAAGACATTTCTATTTTGAAGCAAGAAAGTAAAGTTGACCCGGGTTGGAGATTAGGAGAGGCATTCCTCTGTGTGGATTTACTAACTATGAAACGTAAGCACTATTTGCTCCAGCACATTGAGAAACAAATAAGAAAATATCAATCTTGTGTATCATGTGGAGCATGTGCCGGGATATGCCCTGAGGATGCTATTAAGATCAATCCACATTTCAGAGTTCTTGATGATAGGTGTTCCCATTGTGGAAGATGTCTAACAACGAAATTTATTGGATCTGGCTGTATAAGTTTAAATTCTCAGCGACAAAGCAGGAGTTTTTCAAATGTCAATAGGGTATAGTAAAAATTTTAGATTTGAAAGAGCACTGGTCAGTAAATTATTGATGAAATTTGCGAATACGCCAAAATTGTCACGTAACGAAATTATGGAACGATTAGGAGTGGGTAATCAAAAAGCAGGAGCGATGATAGCATGGTTAGGAATGACTGGCCTTCGCGATAATAAAAGTCGTGAATTAACCCCCCTTGGAGAATTGCTATTAGAGCACGATCCGTATTTTGAAGATATAAACACTTTGTGGCTTTTACATTATCAACTTGCTAGTAATCCCAGTGCTGAAGTTTGGTATCTACTAACAAACAAATTTCTACCCAGCTATACAACTTTCTCTTTCGAAGATGCTCTTAATTTTTTAGTATCCCTTGCTATCCGCCCGCTTAATGACCAGCATTTAAGAAGTGATGTGGCTATTTTCCTATGGTCTTTTATATCCACTGATGCCTTTAAGGAATTAAATTTTATTACTGCAAGAGATGAATCTAAGAAGGTAATATCAAAAATGACTTTTTATAAGCATACACCGATAAATATATCCCCATACTTAATTGCTTATGTTATCTATGATTATAGATCTAAAAATTATCCAAATGCCGTAACAATCACAATTAGTGAACTATTGACCCTTGATGGGAATGTAGGAAAGGTATTTTCATTGGATAGAGGAGAATTAGAAAAATACCTGAAAATACTTACCGGATACGAATATGGAGAATTAATAGATATTTCAACTACTGCAGGTCTGGATCAGGTAGGTCTACGTTTCAAAGGTAATGTTTTTAATATCTTAGAAACCTATATTTCGCAGTATATTTAAATGTACTCTCTTAAGCTCGGCAAACAAGCACTTT
>DYFG01000069.1 GCA_020725315.1 Nitrosotalea sp. | reverse complement strand
GCATCACGCATTTGCAAGGCGTGCGAGATACTAGAGATGATGAAATGTCTGTAAAGTACAGGGAGAGGTGGCTAAAAGCATGGGAGCGGGGAGACATGGGAAAGGGTATGGAAAGGCAAGTGGGGCAGGAACCATAATAAATGCCATAGCGACCTACAAAGGCTCAGCGTTTGGCATAGACTTATGGACCTCTGCGGAAGTGGAGCTTGGTGAGGATTTCAAGGGTATAGAAGGAGAGATCGAGCAGGAAGAGGAAGAGCATGCTGATACACGGTTGATAGAGCGGTGTGTGGAGTTAGTGCTGAGGAAGTTCAATATGCCGTTACATGCCCATGTGAAGACGCGAAGTGAGATCCCAATTGGAAGTGGGTTGAAGAGCAGCAGTGCAGCTGCAAATGCCGTGGTAGTTGCTACTCTGGATGCAATCGGAGAAGAAGCAAAAGAGAGAATAGGCGCGCTGGATGCGATACGAATAGGCGTAGCTGCTGCTCTGGATGTTGGTGTCTCGATAACAGGAGCATTTGACGATGCCTGTGCTTCTATGCTCGGCGGAATCGTACTAACGGACAACAGAAAGAGGGAGTTGATAAAACGGGTGGAGAAAGATTCCGCAGTTCTTATTTTCATCCCACGGGAAAGAGCGTATACCGCTGATACCGATGTAAAACGGTCGAGATTGATAGCCCCCTGGGTGAACCTTGCGTATGAATTGGCATTGAATGAGCGATTTGAAGAGGCAATGACGTTGAATGGCTTTTTATACTGTGCTGCGTTGAATTTTGACCCTGAACCAATGGTAAAGGCATTGGAATGCGGCGTGAAGGGAGTGAGCCTCTCTGGGACAGGTCCTTCTTTCGTCGCTTTACTGGATGAGCGCGAGGACCAAGCGGAGAGAGTATGTGAGGCATGGAGTGAATTAGGAGTTGAAGGGAGGATAATGAAGCGGAGGATACACAACAAACTTTCTTTTCTCGTTTAGCGAGGTCAGTTTTCTTTTGTAAAAGAGTAAGTGTTTATATAAAACTAAAAGGTAATACGTGGATGAGAGCGCAATGGTAGAGAGACTCCCAGACGAGGGTAAAATATGGTATAATGGTACCTTTGTGGATTGGAAGGATGCAAAAGTTCACGTTCTCTCACACGGATTGCATTACGGGTCTGGTGTTTTCGAGGGGATACGGTGCTATGCAACGGAGAAAGGCTCGTTCATTTTCCGGCTGAAAGAGCACGTGGATAGGATGTATCACTCAGCGAGGTTATATAAGATGGATATACCGTACTCCGAGGAAGACCTAAAAGAAGCAATAAAGGAGACGATCCGTATCAATGGACTTGATGCATGCTACATACGACCAATCGCTTTTTATGGCTATCATCACTTAGGTGTGAATCCAACAGGCTGTCCGGTGGACGTCGCAATTGCGGTATGGCGCTGGGGCACGTACCTCGGAGAAGAAGCGTTAGAGAGCGGTATACGATGCACGTTCTCATCCTGGCGACGAATAGACCCTAAGACACTGCCTGTTACCGCAAAGGCTGTGGGGCATTACCTCAATTCGCTGTTAGCAGTGTTAGACGCGAAGGAAAAAGGTTTTGATGAGGCGATAATGCTCGATAGCGATGGCTATGTGGCAGAAGGTCCGGGTGAGAATATATTTGCCGTAAAAAATGCAACATTATACACACCGGAAGCTGAATCTTCCATTTTGCCGGGAATCACCAGAGCATCGGTAATCGAGCTTGCACGGGAGAGTGGCTACGAAGTGGTAGAGAAGCCTCTAACAAAGGAAGAGTTATTGACTGCTGATGAAGTCTTTTTTACAGGAACAGCAGCGGAAGTTTCGCCGATACGAGAGATAGATGGTGTAAGGATAGGCAAAGGTAAGAGAGGTGAAGTGACGAGCGTGATACAGAGGAAGTTCTTCGATGTGGTGAATGCAAGAGATGAGAGATACATGAGATGGCTGGAGCCAGTCTACGAGTAGTGATTGTTAACCATTCAAAAAGAAAGATAGCGTTGCAAAGAATTTTTGGATTGGACCCTCTTACTCTTATAAACTCAGCACCGCGATGAAACCAAATTTGGTAGAATTAGAAGAAGAGAACTGGCATTTGATGGAGCCAAACGATGTTTTTCAGAGACTTCTTACCTCTGAGGAGGGGCTCACCTCCGCAGAGGTGAAACGAAGACAAGAAAAATACGGCCTGAATGAAATAACAGAAGAGAAGAAGATCTCTCGACCTAAGATCTTTTTCTCGCAATTCAAAAATGCGCTTATCCTTATCCTCCTGGTTGCCACGGCGATATCAGCGGCAATTGGACACGTTGTAGACGCAGCGGTTATATTTGCTGCCGTTCTTCTCGTCGTTACGCTCGGCTTCTTCTTTGAATATCGTGCTGAGAAGGCGATTAAAGCGTTAAAAGAGATGGCTGCTCCTACCGCTCACGTCTTACGAGAAGGAACCGAGGTAAAGATACCTTCTAAGGAGATAGTGCCGGGTGATCTTTTGTTACTGCGGGCTGGTGACCGAGTAGCGGCAGATGCACGAGTATTCGAGGAAGTGAATCTCACGGCTGACGAATCGCCCTTAACCGGAGAATCAACTGCGGTGAACAAGGATGCCTCGGTGCTTACTGGCGACGTGATACTCGCGGAGAGGAGAAATATGGTCTATTCAGGCACGACCGTGCTGCATGGAAGAGGAAAAGGCGTGGTAACCGCAACAGGTATGCGAACAGAGTTTGGAAAGATAGCAACGATGCTGGCTGGGGCAAACGAAGAAGAGACGCCGTTAAAGAGGCGGATAAATGAAATTGGGAGATGGTTAAGTCTCTTTTACCTGGCTATTTGCTCAACGATATTTGTGCTTGGCGTGCTCAGCGGAGTTCCTCGCTTATGGATGCTTATCTGGAGCATAAGCTTAGCGGTGGCGATAGTGCCGGAAACCCTGCCTCTTGTCATTACCGGGACGTTAGCGTTGGGAGTGCAGAGAATGGCGAGGAAGAGGGCGATCGTGAGGAAATTGCCGGCTGTTGAGACGCTCGGCTGCATAACTGCAATCTGTTCGGATAAAACCGGGACCCTGACAAAGAACGAAATGACCGTCCGTAGGGTCTATGCTGGTGGAAGGATGATAGAAGTTACCGGGGCAGGGTATGCGCCAACGGGTGATTTTCTTGACCGAGGGAATGGCGAAAAGATAGATCCATATAAAGATGAAAACTTGAGACTGGCGTTTCAAATCGCGACGCTGTGCAGTGATAGCAGATTAAGAATGGTAGATGAGGAATACAAGATAAGTGGAACCCCAACTGAAGGTGCATTGGTTGTTGTCGCCCAGAAAGCAGGTTTGCATAAGGATGAATTGGAGAATAAATATAGGAGAGTAGGCGAAATACCATTTGAACGTGAAAGAAAGAGAATGACCACCGTTCATCAGGATTTAGTAGAAGGTAAAAAATTGGCGTACGTGAAAGGTGCACCTGAAGTAGTGCTTACCCTTTCAACCAGTATTCACCGTGATAACGAAGGTAAAGCAGTAATAGAAGAGATAACAGAGGAAGATAGGAGAATGGTGTTAGAAGTAAACGATACGATGGCGGCTGAGGCGCTACGAGTCATCGCAGCTGCATACAGGGAATTGTCGGAGGATGAAACGGTGGACTATACTACGGGAGATGTAGAAAAAGACCTCGTCTTTGTGGGATTGTTTGGCATGTCCGACCCACCGAGAGAAGAGGCGAAAGAGGCGATCGAGCGATGTAAAAAGGCGGGGATAAAGCCAATTATGATAACCGGCGATCATAAACTCACTGCTCTCGCTATTGCTGATGAACTCGGCATTGTTTCGAAGCCCCTTAACGATGAAAAAGTGCTTACCGGTGTGGATCTGCAAAAGATGAGTGATGAAGAGCTCGCGAAGATTGTCAATGACGTTGTCGTCTATTCACGGGTGTCACCGGCGCACAAATTGAGGATAGTAGAATCGCTAAAGAGGAGGGGGCACGTGGTTGCTATGACCGGTGATGGAATAAATGATGCACCGGCTTTAAAACGAAGTGATATAGGGATAGGAATGAACTCAGGGACCGATGTCGCAAAAGAGGCATCGGATATGGTATTAACAGATGATAATTTCGCGACCATCGTGGCTGCGATCCATGAGGGCAGAGGTATTTATGATAATATGAAAAAATTCCTTGTATATCAGCTTTCTTACTCCTTTGCCGAGGTATGTCTACTGACGGGTGCTTTCTTCTTCGGTTTGTTCTTCCTCGGAGTGCCTTTGTTCCCTCTTATTGCTATACAGATATTGTGGGCGAATCTTGTGATAGAAGACTTTCCAGCAATGGGCTTGGGTATTGACCCACCCGACCCGGATATAATGGAAAGGAAACCAAGAGACCCTAAGGAGGGCATATTTACAAAGAGAATGCTTCATATGCTCATACTCATGTCTTTGGTAATATTCATCGGATGCCTGGTAATATTCTTAAAATACCTGCCTGCGTATGGTATAGGAACCATAGGCGATGATGTTCTAAAGAAGGCGCAAACGATGGTCTTCGCAACGTTTATTCTCTACGAGATGATCAATGCATTTAATGCCCGCTCGGAACGGCATTCCTTGCTGAGAGTAGGGGTCTTCTCAAATAAATGGCTGATATTAGGTGTACTATGCTCTCTCCTGCTCATGGTCTTCGCAATACAAATACCAGTTACTGGACGGTTCTTTCATACCGTTCCTTTAACTGGTGTCGACTGGGGTATTGCGCTCGCCACGAGTATCACCATTTTCATTGCCGTGGAGGTTTGGAAAGCCCTGAGCAACACTTTCTTTCTAAAGAAAGATAAACCCTTACAGGGTTTTCGGGGTCGTGGGGCGGAGCCCCACACTCTGCTAAGAAAGAGTTTTTTGGTTAAAACTTTTCTATAAGCCCTTACTGAGCAAAACTAAGCAACTAAAATGAAAATGCTTCACCTCTGCGTGCGCATGCCTTTATCTCAGAACGGGGCCCAATGATGGATTCGGTTATCTTTGCGTTCTTAATCAGCGTATCCTCACAAATCACGCTGTTATGCAGCATGGCCTCATCCAAAATCACACGCGGGAAAATCACCGAGGTATACATCTTGCTTTTTATGAGCGTTGCATGGTCACCGATCACCGCAGGACCTCGTATTACCGAGGTTTCAACCTTCGCATATTCGCCAATCGCAACGTTCCCCTGAATCTCAGTATCCTCTATCTCTGCGGTATCCGCGCATTCAAATCCTTGCTTCTCTAATATCCACCTGCTCGCTTCCATGTAGCCCTCTAAACCGCCGATGTCAGCCCAAAAGCCATCAACCACGCACCCATACACCTCGTTCTTCGCGACCAGTAAGGGGAATAAATTTTTTGAGAAATCAAATGCGCTGCCTTCCGGAACATACGCCATTGCCCCTGGTTCTATGATATACAACCCGGTATTCGCGAGATTTGAGAAGCACTCTTCCAGAGGTGGTTTCTCTTTAAATGCCCGTATCTTACCATTCGATTCGAGCTCGGCTATCCCATATAACGATGGATTAGACACGGGCAGGAGTGCAATGGTCACCAGTCCTTCATGCGCTTCGTGAAAGCTCATCACCCGTCTTATATCGATATCCGTGATGTTATCGCCCTGTATGATGAGCATGGTATCAGTTATTCCAGCGTTCTTTACCGAGCCTGCGGTTCCTAACGGTGAAGGTTCCTCAGGATATGAGATCGTTAACTCTGTTCTGCTACTGAGATATTCGATCAGCTGTTCTCTCAGGTAGTTGGTGGTGATAACGATATCGTTCAAGCCATAGCCTGCCAGATAATCCAGGATATAATCGATCACCGGCCTATTCACGAGCGGGATCATCGGCTTCGGCGTGGTAAAGGTAAGCGGTCTGAGTCTTGTTCCAACGCCACCCGCAAGGATCACTGCTGTTACCATCTTTAAACCTTTCTTTTAAAAAGAAAGCGTTACTAAAGAAAAAGGTTATTTTTATGTAAACTAAAGATTTAGAGATGATCTATATCAACATGTGCGGAATATGGGAACAAAAGATAGAATATGCTGATAAGTGTGGGGGCCGTAGCTCAGACTGGGAGAGCGCTCGGCTGAAGACCGAGTTGTCCCGAGTTCAAATCTCGGCGGCCCCACTTGAGATTTGTCTCGTTTATCCTGGCATTGATTCCTGCAAAAAATTATAACTGATTCAACGTCGCTCGTTAGTGTGAGCCCGTGCCCTCATTTAGAGAGTAGAAACTTAAATACCTTGTGATACCTTATATGTAGTGAGGATGTAAGGGGAATGGAGAAAGAACTAAAAGTCGTACCAATCAAAGATGGAACGGTTATTGACCATATTACAGCAGGGCAGGCGCTGAATGTACTGAAGATATTAGAGATAAATGCAAGGACGGATGCAGTGGTAAGCGTTGTGATGAACGTACGAAGTAAGAAGATGAGCAGGAAGGACATAGTGAAGGTAGAAGATCGGGAGCTCAAGCCTGAAGAAGTTGATAAAATCGCGCTCATCGCACCAAATGCAACGATAAACATAATAAGGGATTCAGAAGTAATAGAAAAGCATAAGGTCTACCTTCCGAAGTCAATAGAGGGCATCATACGATGTGCGAATCCCAATTGCATATCTAATGTGGAACGGGAGCCAGTTATATCCAAGTTCATCACAGTGAGCGAGAATCCTCCCCTGTTCAGGTGCTTTTATTGTGAGCGCGTGATAGAGGATGTATCGAGGTATCTGTAAACCTTTCTTTAAAAAGAGAGCTTTACCAAAGAAGGAGGGGCCGGTAGATCAGTTGGAAGATCGCTCGCTTGGCGTGCGAGCGGCCTCGGGTTCAAATCCCGACCGGTCCATTATGGTAGAACGAGAAAGGGGTCCGCATCCAACCCTGAGGATAAAAGGGACAAAGAGTCACTCGTTGCTGGGGAAGAAGATAGTATTAGGTGTCACGGGCTCTATCGCAGCTGTTAAAACGGTTGAACTTGCACGCGAATTGATACGACATGGTGCAGATGTCTACGGCGTGATGAGTGAAGCGGCAACGGAGATAATTCATCCCTATACGCTTCATTATGCCACGGGGCACGAGGTGATAACGAAATTAATGGGGAATATAGAGCATGTCGAGTTTCTTGGGATGGAAGGGTCAGCAGACCTTTTTATCATCGCGCCGTGCACGGCAAACACGCTCAACAAAGTAGCGACCGGAGTATCAGATACAGCCGTGACGGCATTTGCAACCACTGCCTTCGGCTCCGGAATACCCATCATAATCGTGCCGGCAATGCATGAGTCTATCTATAAGAGCCCTGTTCTGATCGAGAACCTTGAGAAGTTAAGAATACTCGGCGTGACGGTTATAGGACCCAAAATTGAGGAGAGGCTTGCAAAAATCGTCGAGATTGAAGAGATAGTTCTCACAGTTGAGCATATCCTTTCACCCCAGAAACTTGCAGGAAGACGCATCCTCATTACAAGCGGTCCTACCATCGAGCCGATAGACCCTATAAGGATATTAACAAACAGAAGTTCGGGTCGAACAGGGATTGAACTTGCGAAGGCGGCGTATAAACAGGGTGCTGAGGTCATCCTCGTGCACAGCAAAGAGCTGAATGTGCTGGGAATAAAGGAGTTGCGGGTGGAGACTGCACGTGAAATGGTCGATACATGCATGAATGAGCTCCGAAAGGGATATGATGCACTTATTTCCGCAGCCGCTATCTCTGATTTCACGGTTGACCGATCAGAAGTAAAACTCTCCTCTACTGGAGATTTACAGTTGCATCTCACTCCTACCCGGAAATTGATCGAGGAAGCACGGAACGAATTCCCTGAGCTTGTTATCGTGGGCTTTAAAGCGGAAACGAACGTTTCAAATGATGAACTACTGAGGCGGGCGAAGAAGAAGATGGAGCGCTATAACCTTGAGATGGTAGTGGCTAATGACATTGGCAAAGGAGGGATAGGAACAGCAGAAAACGACGTTTACATACTACGAAAAGGCACCGATAAGATAAAGCATGTGAACGGTGCGAAGAGGATAATAGCAGAGGAGATTGTGAACGAACTGATAGACCTTTTCAGCTCATAAAAACGCTTTTACTATTCGTTTGATTTGT
>DYFG01000068.1:5933-8359 GCA_020725315.1 Nitrosotalea sp. | reverse complement strand
TGAGGCATTCGACGTCAGGATCTATCAGGAAATAGGAGGAGAAGAAGAACCAAAACTTTCCGCTGAAATAACCGTCAAGCACGTGAAGGTTTGGCACAATTCTTCAAGGCACTATCATAACATCCCTGTTTGCATAGAGGCTAAGGAAGATACGAAGATCTTCGAGCTCGTGAATGGCACTGAAAAAGAGATAAAGGTGGAAATAAGCAATGGAATCGCGAGTTGGGTAATCCCTGAGCTTTCTGACAGGACGTTTATGACTTTTAATGTGGAGCGAAAACAGGGAGACGCAGAAATTGGTAAACCTGTTGAATGGCAGCTCAATGTCTCTGGCACGGTCATAAAATACAGGACGTCAGCGCCATTAAAGGAAGAAAGCGAGCTGGTTTTTGTGAATGGAACGTGGAGAAAACAAATAATTGTAGGAAGCAAGGTGTCTGTTCACTACACGAATGTCACTGCTTTTACTTCTCTCAACGAGATCGCAGGGTCAAATATAAAACTGTTCTTGTTGGAAAATGATACAAGAATAGATGTTACAAACGATCCAATTTACAAGGTCTCTTTCATTGATACCAATGATAACGGCTTAATAGATACGGTGCGGTGGAACGTTCCTTCTCTTTCGAACAGGACGTTTGAAGTGGAGCAGAGCATAAATGTGATAAACGTTCAGAGTTATCCGCAGGTTGGTAGCTTATGGACGGTTTATTTCGATACGACAGGTTCTGGTGTATTAACAATAGAGAATCCGAATCCCGGTGAGATTTGTTTTGTTGGGTTATATAAGAAGGTTGGTGAGGATTGGGTTGAAGTGAGTGCTACAACGCAAAACAATATAACAGAAGCGGAATGGAGTTATGGAGAAGGGAAAGTGGAATATAAAGTGCTGAGTAGAGGGCATCATACTTTGAAGTTTTCGTTTGGCGGTGACATTGCTTATGCGTATAACGAGGCTGGAAGCATAATAATAAATGAGATAATGTATAATCCTAACACCACTTTGGGAGGGACATGTAATGAATGGATTGAGATCTATAACAATGGTACAGCAAATGTAGACATCAGTGGTTGGAATTTAACTGATATAGCTGGAAATCGCTTCATATTTCCACTTAATACAACCATTGTTGGCGGAGATTATCTTGTAATTGCGAATAACAAAACATTATTCAGTATTCATTACCCGCATGTAAATATTTCAAAAGTCATAAAAGGTCGTGGAGGAGCTTGGCTTGATAACGATGGAGATATAATAATTCTAAAAAACGCTACAGGGATAGAGAAGTATAATACAACTTATCCAGATACATATAGGGGTGCAGACGGAAACGGAAAAACATTAGAATGGAACGGAACCGCGTGGCGAGAGAGCACCTACATCGGCGGCACGCCCGGAGAAGCTAATTCCCCTGCTCTTGAGCAAAATGCATCTTTGAACGTTACCATAACAAACGAGAAAGGTTCGAGCATCGGTGCAAATGTGAAGATTTATCACATTCACGAGGAAAGAAGGGGGTTAATTGCTGAACATACTTCCATAATAGGCGTTCAAAAGAACGAGAATTATACCATAGAAGTAACAACTTCTGACGGCGAGAGTTTGTACGTCAGGGATTTAGCACTAACATCCAATATTAGTTTCTCGCCTCAATTTGTTTCATCTGCAAATTATACAGGTGCAAAGCCGTCAGGAATAGTGGGAATGAGTAGTATCATCGCTTTGAACACTTCCTCCTTTAGCTTCACCAATGCAACGCTTACTTTACCAAAGAATGGGCTGGATATAGATAGAATTATTCACTTTACGGGCTGGAACTTCAGCAACGGGTCTGCAACTGGCTTCGAGCCTGCAACGTATTCTGATTATGGTGAAGATGCCACGCACTTCTGGTTCACCGTGACGCATTTCCAGGGATTTGGTAGTGTGGATGACCCACCTGACTTTATTATAACTTCACAGAACATCACTTTTGTTACTGAATTGGCGAAATATAATATTACAGGGAATACTACAACATGGTACAGAAAGCTATTAAAAGGCGTGGACGGAGACAAAATTCACACGCATATAGTAGATTATGACCTCGCATTTGGCACTGGTGGATATGAGAATATTACAGTGATTTATGAAAACTCCACTGGAGCAATAGGCGCGTTTTATCTGAACTTTACTACGAATGAATCTATAAGTAGATATGCTTCTCCTGATAGTAACAAAACAGGAGTAACTGATCTGGTTAACATAACCAGCATAACCTGTACTGACGAATTAGATGACCTTTCTGGTAATATTATGATTTTAGCCGAAACTGTTACAGAGCCATCCGATGTTACAGAAACAGGCTTGTCTCCGCATATAAAGGAAGGTTCAAACCAAACGATAAGTGCAAAGATATACAATGCAGGAGATCCATTTATTGCTA
>DYFG01000068.1:0-5833 GCA_020725315.1 Nitrosotalea sp. | reverse complement strand
CTTATTTATATCGTGAACTCAACGAAAAGCATAAATTGGACTGCTTTGCATCCACTTGGCTGTAATGCAGATAACACGCTCAATTATACAGGAAAGGATTTCTACGAGGCTGATGAGGCGCTTGGAATGATTATTGATAGTAAGAACGCCACTGAATTCCCGAATAACAATATCACGCAACTGTTTTGCCCTGCGCCAGATGGTAACGAAAGTTATGCTCCAAACAGAACTTCTTTCATCGTTCGTGGAGCAAACATTCCTAATGTGCCAATCGTTAACAGCACGAACATGATAAATCATACAAACGTAGAGAGTGCGAATTTCACTACCGGAATACTGTGGATGGATGACGGAACGAAAAATTATTACGATGGAGGCCAGACACTGGTGTTTATATGTAATATTGCACATAAGTTCGGCTTAGCCGATAAACCGATACATGATTACGAGATTGGTATACCCTGCGCTCTGAATACAACAATTGGCGGTAAAGTGGACATATATGTGGAGCTGAGGTGATAGATAATGAAGACATGGAAAATGGCAATACTATGTGGTATAATTGTAGCAATAGGGATAATAGTAGAAATAATGGGCTACCGAGCAGTTGTAGAAGCACTTATAATCTCTTTCGGTCTATTCTTGATAAGTCGGATTAATGGAATATCAAAAGAGATAGTGAACTTGACAACTCAGATTAATGGAATATCAAAAGAAATGGTGAACGAGATACGAAGTGGGAATACGAAAATAACAGAAGAAATACGGAGTGGGAATACGAAAATAACAGAAGAAATACGGAGTGGAAACGAAAGAATGGTGGAGGAGCTTAAAGAAATTAGGAAGAGGCTATGAAGGCAAAAATAGTGGTTATTATGTCCGTAATTCTTGGAATATTTCTCATAAGTATAAACGCTCCAGTTGCACAAAGCCAACACGAAGCAAGAGGTGGTTTTATAGCTCAGGTTAACTTCACAAATGTAACCCAGATAACAGAACACTGGCAAGGTTACTATGGAACCATCAGCTTTACTTATAACATATATGCTGAGACTATCGAATATCCGAACTATTTCTCCACAGATATCGGTGCGAGGGGAAAAATAGGGACAATAAGACCGCTAATAACCATTATCGAATTCCTACCTGCATGGCGTGGTGGAGTTATACTCGTAACAGATTCCCCAACCGCTTCCGCTATAGACAACCTTAGAGCTGGTGAGCTATCAGCAATAGACACGATTACGGGAAGTGACAGCTCTGATTCCGGCTCAAGAACTTTCACCGTAAATACCTCATTCTCCGTTAGTGGACGCACCATCGAAGCCCCAACCGCTTACACATTCGTTAACAGCTCACCATCTACATACTTCAGAACTGGTTTCTTGATGGATGGAAATTCGCTCGTATTCGTTGTTCCAATAGAAGCAGCCCACATCGGATATGACAGCGGTTTATATAATTTCCAGTTTATTGTCCCTACAAATATCTCAAACCCGAAGCCCTATTATATCTTCTTCCTCCCGATAAAGCCCCCCTTTGTCGCTGGAGCGCGTCCTCCCCCGGGTGTTGGATGGCTTACCACTACGTGGCAGGGCAAGGTTATAATTACAACCACTGCAACTTCCGCAGATGGGGGTGCGAAGGTGGTCATACCAGAAGGAACGATAGCTAAGGATTTTGCAGGTAATCCATTATCAGAAGTAAGAATTTATAAATATGAACTTGAATTACCTTCTATACCTGAAGGTGCTATATTTGGAGATGTTACAGGTGTTAAGTATGCATATAACTTCGTGCCTGATGGAGCAACGTTCGACCCGCCCATTACACTCTTCATAAAATTTGACCCTGCGGATTTCAAGGATGCGCCACCGGTGATATATAAGTATAAGAATGGTGAGTGGGAAGCACTCGAAACAACAGTTAAAGATAACGAAGCATTTACAGAGGTAGGTAGTTTCACATTATTTACATTGTTCGCGGTAAAAGTAGTGCCGCCTACGCCCGCCCCTACACCTCTCCCAACTCCAACGCCTATACCTATACCTACGCCAGTTGTAACGCCAACACCAACGCCAGCACCACCATTTCCGGTGGTGCCACTGGTCATCGTAATAGCAATAGTCGTTGCAGTGATAATCGTGGCAGTCGCTTACGTAGTGCTGCTGAGGAGATAACCTGCAACAAATATGAGACCATCTCCCGCTGGCTCCGCCTGGCTGCCAGGCAGGCTGAGGATATGACAGAAGTCCTGGTAAAGGAATTGCACCTGCTATGACCACCAAGACCTGGGAGGATTTCTTAACTACGAATCACCATAAATGTTTGGTTATATCTTCTTAGGGTATTCAGCGTGAAGATAGTTAGTGATTCGATTTTTCCTTTAGTTTACTGGTTGTATGCGCTGACCAACAGTCGAGAATAACATACAATTGGTAATGTTTATGCTCGTTTTTTAAAATATGAGGAAATTTTGTTATTACCATCTTGATAGGAAACATGGCTTATATAAAGCTTCCCCTTATCACTATACCCGATCCTCAATTTGGTTGGGCTCAGCGATAACTGGAGGTAGAACTCCACGACGGTCAGGAGCAGAATCTTGGATTGGAGCGGTAGTGTCTTTACCACTTCAGCTAATCTATTCATCTCTAATTTCTCGCTTGCTTGCCGCACATGTTCTTCACACACCCTTTTTGAGTCAGAACGTTCTGCAATTTCTCCGGATATACGGAGTAGGTCAAGAGCGCATCTTGCATCTCCGTTCTCAGAAGCTACAAGAGCTGCACAGAGTGGTATCACTCTTTCTCATGACGACTTAATCCGCGGGTTCACGCTAAAGCAATATCATAGTAAATGGTCAAGATATAAGTGATGAAGGAAACTCTACCATGGTTTGGAAAGGAATGGATAGACAACGATGCAAAAGCACTTGGTGTCTACATAACGTTACTGATATTACGATTTAAGGTGCGATTTTCGACTGATATCCCTGTTCTGTGCAGGGAGGAGGGATTAATTGAGGCGAGATTGAGACCCTATCTCGCTATTTTCCTGAAGGATGAGAGGCTGAGAGAAGCGATCGACGCAGGGAAAAAGTTTTTTACCGCGTTAGCTGAGCATACCCCTTTCCATGAGTATAAATGGGTCTTAGATACCATTGAAATGGATTTTTATGAGGTTTTTAAAGAAGTTTACCTGAGGCATGTCAACAGAGAAGAAATTGCAGGGAAGAAAATATCCGAACGCGATGCTCCACTGCTTATCAGAAGATTTTTGAGCGATGTATCTTCAACAAGATTTTCTAAAGGGAAAATTTCCAGTGCTGGCAGTTCCATCTTACTGACGCCTTTCAGTGAGCTTATGGAACTTTACGGCTTATCAGAAGAAGATGTACGCAGATTCATGGAAATCTTGAGGCTATCTGGAATCATGTTTTTGGATATTATTCCCGCTCCGGTTCTTGAGAAGGAATTTATAGAAAGTCTCGTGTAGAGGAGGATTGGTTTCGTCCCTTTGCTTTTGTTCACATTTGTGTAACTAAATGAAGTCCAAGGAGCTGAATTTTGGCAAACAATCACTACTTACAGCGAACTCCAACTTTTGTATGCAGCTTCGTACCCCCTCTCTATAATCATCTCCACAAAGTTCAAATGCTCTTCCACTAACGCTCTCACCTCTTCGTCCTCTACGTATTCCCCGTAGAGGATTTCTCGCTTTATTCTCTCACTTAAAATGTCTAAAGGCTTGCATGGCTCGTCAACTATGACCTCTTTTACCTTAAAGCCCAAGCAAGAAAGAGAGGCTAAGAGCTCTTCTGATGCACCCATACAGATATCCTTCACTCCCGCTCTCCTGGCCACATACTCCGCTTCACCTCTCGCTGATTCTATCCCGTAATAAATATCTTCTTTTATAACCTCCTTCCATTCGCCCGCTTCTATCTTGCCTATCCTCGCTCTTGCCGTTAACAGTAAGATCCGCACCGCGATATCTCTGGAGAGAACGATGGATGCATCTTCTTTATAACAGTACAGAGCTGTACGAGTAGCTTCCAACGACGGTAAGAATTCAAATAATGGTTTAGCCGCTTTATAATCCTGTGTATCTTCTGGTTCCTTCACCAGCCCCAGATCCTTCATCTTCTCTACCACTAACTCAGGATCCGCTCCTTCTACTATCGCCCTCATAAAACCCTCCTGGTTTCGGGAAAAATCAATAAAAAGACAGTCGTAACCGCCCCTCTTAAGAATCTTCACTACTTTCTCCTTCGAATAGCTCGTATTAACGCTTATTAAGTTTGTTAATTCCTTCATCTCTCTTAAACGATAAATCTCCGTTTCTTCAGGTTCACTACCAGTACAAATAAGATGGGTGAAACAAGAACAGTTTTTGATAATGCCTTTATTCGCTTTCCGGGAAAAATGATTAAGCGATTGCAAAAATGGCTAACCTAAATCTCAAAAAGGTCGTTACGAGCTACATGGAAAAAGTTCCTGAGGTGAGGGGGTATTGTGACCGCTGCTTAAGAACCGAACGGTGGGATGGAAGCGTGGTTTTGATGATAGTTGATGCGTCTTTTACTTCCCTCGGTTTAAATTACTTTCAAGCTGTGGTGCCAAGGGTAGAAGAATTTAAGAGGAGATTTATTGATAACGGGATGATAAAAACCGTTGAGGATTTAGCAAGTAGTGACAGTGAGACTCTAAGGTCAGTTTGGAGAAATCGAAGGTCATGGGAAGTGGCAAAGGCGATCGCATCGTATCTCGCTGAGCTTAAAAAGGAGCTCAAATCAGATGACCGAGCGGCATTCATTCATTGGGCAAAAAACACCGAGCTTGAGATTTGGGAAGAAGACCCCATTGGTAGGATCAAGGGTGTGGGAATAAATACCTTTCAATATTTGAGAATGATGGCTGGGATTGATACCGTGATGCCAGACAAGATAGTTAAAAGAGTTATGGAGAAGATGTTTAAGGAAGTGGGCTTGAATATGCCACGTAGTGATATTGATTTTATAAAAGAGGTTGAGCATGTTGCTCTGGAAACAGGTTATAAAGCAATAGAGCTCTGCTGGATGACGTGGCTCATTCAATCAGAGGCAGGCTCAATCAGGATCGAGAAATATGCTCATCTCCTGCCTAAGATATAGGATGAATCTTTTCCTCTTTAAAAAGTTCATCTATTATTTCAAATGTAAGAGAGAGATCCAATCTAAGTTCATCTGCTATCTCAGATGCATAGACTTTGTTCTTTCCTTTTATGTATTCTATTATCTCTCTTTTAGCCTCTTCTTTTGAGATGTTACGAATCTGTATGATTTCCATGCCTTTGAGTTCAGATATTTTGTCTACGATAGCTTCTCTTACCAAATCTGACCTTGAACGATACCCGAACTTCTCCACCAGACCGTCCAGCTCTTTTATCAATTCTGCACTTACCCTGATCGGCGGTAGAAAAATTCCTTTTGTTTTTGTTTTCATTCTTACTATAAATATTTATGTATCACGAGTATATAAAACTTGAGGTGAGATTATGTTTGCCTCCGATCTCTTACGGCTGATTGAGCAGAGGCGGGATTACGTAATGAACATCGATTCCGGGCAGGTACTGTGGCTTGGAGTGAAGCGCGAAGAGCGGCAAAACTACGGGAAGAACGCTTCTAATACCGAGATAGTCCCCGTCAAACTCACCCTTTTATCGCTGGAAGACATTGATCTGCTCTCATCTGGATTCACAGCGAGAGAGGTGAGAGCGATAAGGATGATAAGGCTTTTCGTAATTGATGGTATGTTTAAGTCCGCCTCTATAAAAAGCAAGAGGTGGAAAA
>DYFG01000067.1 GCA_020725315.1 Nitrosotalea sp. | reverse complement strand
TAAATAATTTTCGAAATTAGAGGATAGCAAAAACTTTAAAAACCTGAATAGATACACTTTTAGTAGTTTCTGAACCTACAGCATCGGTCACTTTCTTCAACACCCTTTCTGTTACTACAAGCTGTGTAAGGGAACGCGTAGCCAAATCTTCGAATACCTTTGGATACTCAGGCGAAAATATGGGAGAAACCCCTTTTATCCACCTCGCAGTCGTGAGGAGCTCCATGTAATTCGTATGCGCCTTGATTATATCTAATGCATCTATATTTACTAAATTTGAGTTACTCAACCACCCAATCTTCCCAAGCAACTGCTCTGGAATTCCGCTGAGGTCATGCGTAAGCCAAAAGTCCTTATGCTTTTTCAATACCTTTATCGCGTCTATGAAATCGGTCAATTTTAATGCGATAAGCTCACCGATTTTTGTCAGCGCATAATTTCTATCTTCACCTTGAAGAACGAGGGTATCCTTTTCAAGATCTCTTAATGCATGTATAGCTGTTGTAGAGCTTACTCCCAGCGCATCTCGTATTTCGCTTAGCGGTTTCTTACCGTTCTCCAAATAAATAAGGATATCCCTCCGCAGATCAGAGCAAGTGGTGAGGCGAAGAATATCATGAGTATTCTTTTTCCTACTCGTCATCGCTTTACTTATATTTATTATTACCCCCTTTCCTCCCCTAAAAACAGTATTCTTTGTAAACTATATAGTTGACGATAGATAATATTGCTCAAATTTAGCAACATGCGGGTGATGCAAAATAGAAGGTGCATGGTCGTTGACGATGAGGTTGTCACACCCACGCAATTGGAGGAATGTCTACATCCATAGGATATGAGATCGTAGGGGTATCTTCGGGGGAAAACCTTACACAACAACTTCTCCCATCAAATACGTGCTCTTTGCCTCCCGTATCCGCACCGTATACGTGGCACCGAGTGGCAAATCATTATAAACGGGGCTCCGCCCCGTTGACCCCGAAAACCCTGTAAGGATTTTTAGTACGATCATTCGATACGCAATGTCCCTGCCTATTACGCCCCCTTTCTTCCCTTTCTCCGTTATTAAAACAGGGAGTTCCTTTCCTTCCAACTCTTTATTCTTTTCGAAAATAATCTGGCGATAACGCGAAGAGAAGATTCTCGACCTCCTTTTCTTCTCTCGCTCCAGCAAATCCTTTAAATTCGATGCTTCCGTTCCCGGTCTTTGAGAAAACCTCGTTATATTCACTTTTTCAGGTTTTACTTCTTCTAATAGGTTCAAAGAGGAGAAGAAATCCTCTTCCGTCTCTGTTGGAAATCCAATGATGAAATCAGTGCAGAGTGTGCTATATTCGAACCGTTTTCTTATGCTTTTTCCTATCTCAACGAAATCAGCAGCTTTATAACCCCTTCTCATCTCTCTCAGCACCTTATCAGAACCAGATTGCACGGGCACGTGAAAGAATTTGAAGATCTTCTCGGAGTCGAATGCTTCAAGGAGTTCAGCTAAGATGTGAATCACGGTAAATGGGTTCATCATGCCCACTCGTATTTTAAAATCACCCTCCACCGAGGTCACCATTTCTAACAACTCGGGGAGCTTTAATGTACCTAACTTCTCCCAGCCATAGGCACTACAGTCCTGTGCAGTAATTCTTATTTCCTTCGCACCGCTTTCCACCGCACTTTTAACCGCTTCGCATATCTTTTCGGGCTTGTAGCTTCTCAGATCGCCCTTCGCTCGCTTTACGATACAATAAGAACATTCCCCTACGCAGCCTACTGCTATCGGAATGATACCAACCACACCGTCAAAATCAAGCCCTTGTTCCTCACTATAACTATCACCAATATCTCGTGGTGTTATCAGTGTCACATCTTCGCCTAAAATACGTTTCACCAATCCAGGCTGTGCTGCCGCCATACAACCTGCTACAACCACCTCTTTACTCTCGTCCTTCAACTCCTTCAGCCTCTTTATCACATTTAATTCAGTTCTCTTCGTTACCGTGCACGTATTCACGATAACAACATCGGCTTCACTTTCTTCTACAAGCTCATGCCCATTATTCCTTAGAATAGCGCGCATCTTCATCGTGTCACCCACATTGGCAGTGCAGCCGAACGTTTCGAGGTAAAATTTTCTGGGCTTTATATATCTGTTTACTAAAGGCATCTCTCTTTCCTTTACTTATTTTTTACAAAGAGAAATAAATTTAAGAAAAGTCAGATAAATTCTCTTTGAAAGAGAGGGATTAGATAAAAAGAATGAACCAAACGTCGAAGAGAAAGATAGAGCAACTCCGGATCTGTGCGGAAAAGGAAGTGGAAGTGAGAGAGAATTGCTTTACCGACGTTAAGCTTGTCCATGTTGCGTTACCAGAGGTGGATAAAGAGGAGATAGAGTTGAAGACGGAGTTTTTAGGTTTTTCCTTTAACTATCCCATAATTATAGCCTCGATGACGGGTGGTCATCCGGAGACCAGGAGAATAAATGAAGTTCTTGCGGAAGCTGCAGCAGCTCTCGGCGTGGGTATGGGCGTGGGCTCTCAGAGAGCTGCACTGGAAGGCGAGGAGCACGAGGACTCGTTCCGCGTGGTTCGTGATGTTGCGCCTGATTCGTTTATTTACGCGAACTTAGGTGCTCCCCAGGTGAAGGAGTATGGGATAGAAGGAGTTGAACGGGTTATAGAGATGATCGATGCAGATGCTGTTGCAATACACCTCAACTTTTTACAGGAAGCTGTTCAGCCCGAAGGTAACATAGATGCAAGGGGTTGCCTTACTGCGATAAAAGAGATATGCAAAGCGATAAAAAAGCCGGTCATTGTAAAGGAGACAGGGGGCGGGATAAGTTACGCGGTGGCGAAGAAGTTACACGATGCAGGAGTCTCAGCAATAGATGTCGGGGGCTTGGGAGGAACAAGTTTAGCCGCAGCGGAGATATACCGGGCGAAAGCAGAAGGAGATGAATTGAGTGAACATTTAGGGAACCTTTTTGGATGGGACTGGGGTATCACTACGGTTGAGAGCATAGTGGAGTGCAGTGCAATTCCTTTTCCCATTCCTATAATCGCCACCGGTGGAATACGAAATGGGATTGATGTTGCAAAAAGCATGGCTTTAGGTGCTGATCTCTGTGGTGCAGCTTTACCATTCCTTAAACTCGTGATGGAAAGTGTACGTGCGGATAACGTGATAAAAAGGATACAAGAAATGGGAGAGGAATTAACGGTTGCCATGTTCCTAACAGGCTGTAAGACCATGATGGACCTGAAGGAAGCTGAGGTGGTAATAACCGGTAAGACGAGGGAGATAATGGAACAGCGAGGCTTTTTCGAACGAGTGAAGAGGAGAAAGAGACCGGCATCGTAACGGTGATAGTGTACGCCGGATTTAGTATTTAGGATTTCTACCCACAGGATATTGAGTAATTACAATCTAAGTGCTCTTTTGAACCGCATCTACCGCTACTACACGCTCGCCATCATTTACGTGCATCAGCCTCACACCCTGCGTATTTCTCCCTTTCGTGGGAATACTTCGGGCAGAAATTCGTGTCACCATCCCGTCAGAAGTGGTAACCATCAACTCATCGTCATTCTTTACTTGCTTTATACATACCACGTTCCCATTTCTTTCCACAACTCTCATACTAATTATACCCTTACCACCCCGATGTGTTTCTCGGTACGCATTCAACCTCGTTCTTTTACCATAACCTTTCTCTGTTATCGTAACGACCTTTGAAGAACTCAGACTCAGATCAACGGCATCGATACTCGCTATCTCATCGTCCTTTTCCAACCTCATCCCCCTTACTCCTGATGCATATCTGCCCATCTCCCGCAGTTCCTCTTCCTGGAACAAGATTGCCTTTCCATTCTTAGAGCCTATGATTATACCAGTTCGCTCTCCGCCTATGTGGGAGTGTACGGGCTCAATCAACGCCACATCAGCTAACGAATCGCCCTTGATACGATCGATCTTAACGGCAACGATCCCCGTGGCGCGTATAGACCTCAGCTTAACGAGTGAGCTCCTTTTTACCACGCCTCGTTTGGTAGCGAAGACGATAAATGAATCCTCGGTTTTAGTTTCTATACCCTTATCTACCTCCTCAGGTATAGCAATAGCGGCTACGAATTTTTCCCGTTCTTCAGCCTCCGTTTGGCTTATGCTCAGTCCTGGGATGTTCAACAGGGGTTTCCCTTTTGCATGTCTGCTACCTGAAGGGATTTCGTAGGTCTTCACCTGATATGCCCTGCCAGAATCGGTGAAGAGGATCAGACGTTCCCTTGTGGACGCACGTATGAAATTCACGATCGCATCATCTTCTCTCTTATCTATCACGGCAATTCCTTTTCCTCCCCTTCTTTGCTGCTTAAAAATGTTCGCCGGTAATCGCTTCACATAGTCACGCTGTGTAAAAAAGAGGATGACTTCTTCCTCCTCTATAAAATCGCGCGCGCTTAAAATCACCTCTTCCTCTATTTCGGTCCTTCTCGCATCGCCGTACTTATCCTCCAGCTCGATCAGTTCTTCTTTTATGATGCCAAGTATTCGCGCTTCACTTGCCAGCACCTCTTTTAGCCACGTTATCTTCGTCTCCAGCTCTGATCGCTCGGTTTCTATTTTCTCACGCTCTAAAGCACTCAATCGCGAGAGCCGCATCTCCAGTATCTCTTTCGCCTGCTCCTCGCTCAGCTCAAATTTCTCAATCAGAGCGGATTTTGCCGTTTTGCTATCGCTTGAAGCTTTTATAAGCCCTATCACCTCGTCTATATGCGCTATTGCAATGATCAAGCCCTCTACTATCTGCTTTCGCTTCTCTGCACGATCTAATTCATATTGCAGTCTCCTGATCGTTATTTCTCTCCTGTGCGTGATGTAACACTCGATCAACTCTTTGAGCGTTAATATCCGTGGTTCGCCATCCACGAGGGCGAGATTGATTACACCAAACGTGGTTTCCAATTGCGTGTGTTTATAAAGCTTGTTTAAAACAATCGAGGAATTAACTCCTGGTTTCAATTCTATTACAATCCTCAATCCTTTACGATCCGATTCATCTCTTAACCCCGTAATGCTTTCCACCTTGTATCTCCTGACGAACTCAGCTATCTCCTCTACCAGTTTGCTTTTGTTTACCTGGTATGGTATCTCCTTGACGATTATTCGCTCCCTCTTTGCCGTTCTTTCTATCTCCACCGTTGCTCTTAGCCTTATGCTGCCTCTACCAGTTTCATAAGCCTGTTTTATGCCCTCGTAGCCAGAAATGATTGCGCCTGTGGGGAAATCAGGAGCTTTTATTATCTGCATCAGCTCTCCAATACTCACGTCTGGCTCGTCTATCACTTTTATTATGCCCTCCACCACTTCGGCCAAATTATGGGGTGGCATGTTAGTAGCCATACCAACAGCGATACCGGAAGAGCCGTTTATCAAGAGATTAGGGAGCTTTGCGGGCAAAATATCGGGCTCTCTGAGCGTGTTATCAAAATTTGGACCCCATGCGACGGTATCTTTATCGAGGTCAACCAGCAGTTCCTCGGCTATTCTTGATAGCCTCGCTTCGGTATATCGCATTGCAGCAGCAGCGTCTCCGTCTATGCTCCCGAAATTACCCTGACCATCTATCAACGGGTACCGGTAAGAAAAATCCTGCGCCATTCTCACCATGGTATCGTAGACGGCAACGTCACCGTGAGGATGGTATTTCCCTAAAACATCTCCTACTATCCGTGCTGATTTCTTATGCGGTCTGTCATGGGTGACGCCGAGTTCGTGCATTCCGTATAATATACGACGATGCACCGGTTTTAGCCCATCACGAGCGTCAGGAAGAGCTCTCCCCACAATTACGCTCATTGCGTAGTCTATGTACGAGCTCTTCATCTCGTCTTCAACGCTGACTTCTATCACACGCTCACGGGCATCATCTCGCATCTCGTTTCCCTCATGCTCGTTTTCGTTCATGGTTATAGTTAAATTATGGATTCGAAGGTAATAAAGGATGAGAGTGTCTCAAAACCCGCAGCCTGTAAAGTAAACTTTTATAAGGGATAAAGGAGATACTAATTAGTAAATAGAAAGGATTTGGAGGCTAAAAAATGGCTAAAACAATAGGTATAGATGTGGGCACGAGCAATTCGGCTGCGGCTGCGCTCATAGGTGGTAAGGCCACGATAATACCGAGTGCCGAAGGGACGAGCCTTGGCGGTAAAGCCTTCCCTTCCTATGTGGCATTTACAAAAGATGGACAGAGGCTGGTTGGAGAACCTGCGAAAAGACAAGCGGTCTCCAATCCAGAAGGTACGATAACAGCGATTAAACGAAAGATGGGAACTGATTATAAAGTGAAGGTTCATGGCAGGGAGTACACGCCGCAGCAGATAACAGCCTTCATACTCCAGAAGATAAAAACCGATGCAGAAGCATTTTTGGGCGATAAAGTTGACAAGGCGGTCTTGACAGTACCGGCATACTTCAATGACAATCAGAGGACGGCGACAAAGGATGCAGGTACGATTGCAGGCATGGAAGTGGTTAGAATAATTAATGAGCCAACTGCCGCAGCACTTGCTTATGGGATTGACAAAACAGAGAGAGATCAGAAGATCCTGGTATACGATTTTGGTGGTGGCACCCTTGACGTAACGATTATGGAGTTCAGCGAAGGCGTATTCGAGGTCATATCCACGAGTGGCGACACCCAATTGGGTGGCACGGATATGGATACCGCAATCGTGAATTATGTGGCAGGGGAGTTCAAGAAGGAATCTGGAATAGATGTACGGAACGACAAGATGGCGTTGCAAAGGTTGAGAGAGGCAGGTGAAAAAGCGAAGATCGAACTCTCGAATGTGCTTGAGACTGAGATCAATCTGCCCTTCATTACTGCGGATGCCACGGGCCCGAAGCATCTGGTCATGAAGCTCACACGAGCGAAACTGGAGGAACTCGTACGACCGATTGTTGATAAATGTAAAGGCTCAATTGATCAGGCATTGAAAGATGCGAAACTCACTCCAGAGGAGATCACTAGGGTTATATTCGTTGGTGGACCGACGAGGATGCCGATAGTCCAGAAATTTGTCGAGGATTACGTGGGTAGAAAAGGAGAGCGTGGTGTTGATCCGATGGAATGTGTGGCGATGGGTGCTGCAATACAAGCGGGCGTATTAACCGGAGAAGTGAAGGATGTGGTGCTTTTGGATGTCACGCCACTTTCCTTGGGCATTGAGACGTTAGGCGGCATATTTACCAAATTAATCGAACGAAATACCACGATTCCCACGAGGAAGGGTGAGATATTTTCGACTGCGGCAGATAGTCAGACGAGTGTTGAGATCAACGTTCTACAAGGTGAGCGAGAATTTGCACGAGATAACGCCAGTCTGGGGCGATTTCATCTGATGGGTATCCCGCCTGCGCCACGGGGTGTGCCTCAAATCGAGGTTACCTTCGATATCGATTCCAATGGCATATTAAATGTCACCGCTAAGGATTTGGGAACGGGAAAGCAACAGGCGATCACGATCACAGCCTCGACCAAACTATCGCAAAGTGAGATCGAGCGGATGATGGAGGATGCAAAGCGATTTGAAGAGGAGGATAAAAGACGTCGTGAGATTGTTGAGACGAAGAACCAGGCAGAGACTCTTATATATACCACCGAACGATCGCTCAGGGATTTGTCCGACAAGGTTACGAGCGACGAGCGGACACGAATCACGGCAATCATCGAACGACTCAGAGGGACGGTAAAGAGCGAAGATGTCCACAAAATGCGGGCTGAGATGGAGGAACTGAGACGTGCATTCCATGATATCTCAACGCGCGCCTACCAACAAGCAGGAGCGCAGTATCAGCAACGACCTAAGGAAGAAAAAGGCCCCAGGGATGCTGAATATAAGGTGATGGATGAGGAGGAATAAGAAAGATTATTACGAGATACTCGGCGTTAGCAGAGGCGCTACCGAAGAAGCGATTAAAAGAGCATATCGAAGACTGGCAAAGCAATACCACCCCGATGTGTATAAAGGTGACAAAAAAGAGGCGGAAGAGAGATTTAAGGAGATTTCAGAGGCATATGAAGTGTTGGTGGACAAGGATAAACGTGCGAAGTACGACCAAATTGGGGAACGGGTAGTGGATGAAGCTTTTGGTCCCGGAGGTTTCGACTGGACTCACTTCACGCATTATCGTGACGTTGAGGACATCTTTGGAAACGCTATATTTGAATCATTCTTTGGCTCTGCATCGAGTCCAGGCTTTTCGAGTCGAGGCGGAATATTTGATACCCTGTTTGGGACACAAGAAGGGATCGAAAGACCGATTAGAGGGGCTGATGTTCGTTTACAATTGGATATTACGCT
>DYFG01000066.1 GCA_020725315.1 Nitrosotalea sp. | reverse complement strand
ATGCAAAATATGAGAGTATAGAGGAAATATGCCTTTATCCCAGTTGGGAAGTTTTAGTAAAAATCCGTAAAGGAACTGGAGATGAAATGAATCCTTTCATTACCTGCCTTGCTCCAGATTAAACCTTGGATTTCTCATGACAATCTCTTTTAGACGTGCGGCAGCATCGCGCTCTAATAACCTATTTGCATCGCCTATTGAGTCCTCAAGGTTCATATCGAACTCTATTGCGCCTAACAGAGGTACCTCGAATTTTTTGAGCTCCTCTTTCACTACCGAAGAGTCCCTCAGCTTCATATTCTCAATGACACCGATAATTGGCCTATTCAACTCATTGAGCATTTTTAACACTTTCTTTACCGTTTCTAATGCTACTTTTGAACCGGTGGTCACCACGAGAAATTCCGCCTTCCTCAACCACCGTATGATATCCAGTGAGGCATCTCCAATGCCAGGCGGCATGTCCACAATCAGGAAATCGAGTGAACCCCATTGTGTAATGGCGAGCAATTCCAGCAGCGCATTAGAGATATCGGTACCTCGCAGTGGCGTGGGCTCATCACCGGTGAAATACACAATGCTCATAAACTCTATGCCATGAACCTCAGGCGGAACGATTCCCCTCTCTTCCTTCGGATACACACCCTCTATTCCAAGTATCACATGCGTCGAGGGTGCGGATAAATCCAAATCCAGCAGCCCAACCGTATAACCCAATCGGGACAATGTTAATGCGAGTAACGATGAGATTAAACTCTTACCAATTCCTCCTTTACCGCCGGAAACCGCGATTAATCGCTTTATTCTAGCCAATCGTGTATCAATAACGCTTAAGCGAGGATCCATCACCATTTTGAGTTACCTCTTCCCTTTTATCGTTTGTATCAAGACACCTCGCCCTTGAATCACCTCAAAGTCAGGGCTCTTACACGATGGACATCTGATATACGCATGAGCAACCTCCGGCGCAAAATGAACTGCTTCATACTCCTCCTCGCTCAGCCCAGTCTCACCAAAATCCCATTCCTTTTCACAAACGCGGCATTTGAAGATCGCTTTTTCTGGTTCCATTTTTATCTTCATCTCCTTCAGCAATGAGCCCTCATCCAGGGTTTCGGCAAGTTCATCCAAGGCAAATTTGAATATCTCGACGTCCAATTGCTGTAATTCACCTATCTTAAGTTTTATTTCGGTAATCTCTTCCAGCCCTTCTTTCCTCGATTCCTCAAGTGCGGTTGCGATCACCGCTTCCGCCAATGACCATTCGTGCATACGTCCCCATCCTTATTTTTTATTCGCTGTTACTCAAACACCAATCCTATGTCTTCCATACCTGAACAGTATATTGCAGGAGCCTTCAATTGAGACCATACAGGGTCCGATAGGATGCTGTGGCGTGCAACCAGTACCAAACAGAGGACAATCCGCTGGATACACCAGCCCCCTCAGGATCTCTCCACATCTACAGCCCTCTGGCTCTCTATAATCGCAGGACAACTCGCTTAAATCATCTTCGTATCGTTTCCTCGCATCATACTTCGCGAATTCTTCTTTCAATCTAAGTCCACTGCCCGGTATAACGGAAAAACCTCGCCAGCTTACGTCAAACGGTTCAAAAACCGCTTCCATTATTCGCTTCGCTTTCTCATTTCCCTCAGGTTTCACCACTCGTGCATATTCATTCTCTACCTTTGCCTCACCAGTGCGTATCTGCCTCGCGAGCAGGTAAGCGGCAATGAGCACATCCAGCGGCTCAAAGCCTGCAATCACCTGCGGCACCTTATATCGAGTGGATATAAATTCATACGCCCGTTCTCCTATAATCGTTGATACATGACCTGGATTGATGAACCCGTCTATCTTCATCTCGCCCATTTTTATTAACGCTTCCATCGCAGGTGGGATGAGTCGGTGCGCAGAGAGGATAGAGAAATTCTCCGGCGGAGTATCTGCGATGACCGATGCGGAAGTTGGGGCCCGGGAACCCTGAACATATCACCAAACGTCGCAACCACCTTCCCTTTTCGTGCTAAAAGAATCGCTTCTTCTATCTCCTTTGTCGTCGTCACACAAACCGGGCAGCCCGGTCCAGCCCTCACCTCTATGCCCGCTTCTTGTAACATCGAATTCAAACCGAACTTCACCATTGTATCTTGATGGGTGCCGCAGACATGCATCAGACGCAGGTCGAGATTCAGTACTTTTAATTTTTCTATTACCCGATTTGCTAATCCCTCCTCTCGATATCTGAACATTATTCAAGCAGCTCCTCCCACAACTCAAGCGTCTCTCGCGCCTCCTGCTCATCTAATATCGCGATTGCAAACCCCGCATGGACAATGACGTAGTCGCCTACCTTTGCATCCACCAACGATAGATCGACCTCACGCGATACCCCGCCGAAATCAGCCTTTCCCTTTCTCCTCTCCCCTTCTTTGCCCTTGCTAATCTCCACCACTTTCGCTGGTATTGCCAAACACATTTCTTTTCATGCTCCTCCATTTTATAGAACCTAATTTCATTCAATTGATTCTTCAAAGCTTATAACCTTTTACCTGATGCTCTGTGTATATCTGAAGCCTGCCGAAGGCTCGTAGCCAGATACGCTCTGTTACATGAAGTGGCGCTCTTCATATTTTCAATATTTTAAAGAGATGTTTTCTAACATCCTCATTGCCTATTACATCCTCAATCGTAAAGAAATGGTCAATAATAGTTTTGCTCTTCTCAATTTCTTCCTCAGCTTTAGATGTTAATGAAACTCCTTGCATTATCAATATTGTTACAGAATTTGGATTTTCCTGTTTAGCCCTTCTCAAGCTTTTTAAAGCCGCTCCAAACCTTTCAAGAACACCAGCGGGGTCAATACCACCCTTTATTTCTACAGCTATTTGAATCAACTCATCTTTATAGATTCCAATGTCCGGCTCACTTCCTAATATTAAGAGCCTTCCATCCTTCAATTTTAGAGTTTCACCTTTCCCATGAGACATTTCCTCAATTACCAATCCTTTCTTGCGTACTCTTCTCTTGATCAACTCTTTAATGACAAACTCAGCCCTATCTCCTTTCGTATTTTGCCATGAGCCTTGAGCTTGCGAACCCGCAGCCATCCCCCTCCATAAATCAAACTCTCTATCATCTACCTTTTCATCATGTTCAATGAGTATGCTGACGATTTTATTCAAATGCCTTGATATCTCCGATGCAGCACTATCATCAAGATGGTTTTGCTCCCCTTCGTATCTATTTACACTTAATCCAACCCTTGCCATTGACTTTTGAGAAACCATGGCAAGCATCCTATAATAGCCCACTCGCTTTGGGTTTTGCTGTAGAACTTCAGGATGAGCGAACACCCTTATGGGCTTAATACCTCTATGAATCACTCTATTCCAAGCTTTGGTAGTGATATTTAAATCTTCTAAATTCCATTCAAGGTCTTCTCCTTTTATACTCTCAAGTTCATAAGCAATTTCTAATAATCCCCATTCATGAAGTTTCTGATGGAAAAACTCACTTTTTGTGATCTGGTCAATTGTCCAACTCTCTTTTTCCTTGTTAGATGACATCTTTCACCTTTCCCAAATCACAATGCTCTCCCTCACGGGCACTTTCCCATACTTCCTCATTTGCTGTGAACTATTACCTTTATAACGAGCTATAACAATTTCTTTAACCTCAAATCCGACTCCTTCAGCCATTTCAGAAAGAACTAAATCCACAGGGATTAATTCTCCTTCAAATCTAACATTATCCACTACCATCGCCACTCTCGCTCCAGGGGCTAAAACTTTAAACCATTCTTTTATAACCTTTTGCATGTCTATAAAGTAAGTAGTAATCATACTCGGTATTTTAGGATTGTTCAGTTTTTTCCTATTGAGGATCTCGACCACATCTTTTATCACAGGGTGAGGAGGGACTTCACCCTTTTGTATTTTTGATTCTATATGCGACCTTAATATTCCAAAACGAATTGCTTTGAGTTCTTCAAAGTTCTTAACGAAGTGGAAGCAGAGTTCAAGAGAATAAGACCTTGTATAGTCATATCTATTAGCATAAGGTGGTGATGTTATGATGATTGTTGGTCTTTTTTTAAATTTTATATCGGATAAATCTCTTGTATCTCCAAGATATACATCTGGCATAGTTTCCTCATTAATAGATGGGCGAGGAAAAAGGATTTTTATCCGACGGATATCTTCCTCTACTTGTGCAACCTTTCTGCTCATCGCGTCAATAGGGTCAGACGTTTTTTTATTCCGTTTTAATCTAAGAAATTGTCCATCCTTAGATGTAAAGCTGCATTCTTCTAAAATAGAGAAGAAAAGCAGAAGGAAAATATCACGATAAGAAGTAGACAAATCATCAATAGTAGATTTCAGTTTTCTCAGTCTTAAAAACGTTTCTTCATCAAATGCAATTTCCATGATAGGAACATCCATCGCTACATCCACAGGTACATTTTTCTCTATCCTTGGTAGAAGGGTTTTCCACATTTCTTTTAATTCATTTTCTTTTAGCAAGAGAAGCATTGGCAGAGTTTTTGAAATAAAATAGGCTATGGGTAACTTGTCAATTCCTGCTGAGGGAATACCATCAAGCATGGATGTAAACATTGTTGTTCCTAACCCTGAAAAAGGGTCAAATATGTAGTCATCGGGCCCTGCTTCAAATCTTCTCAAAAAATCTTTTACAAAATTGAAGGCGAATGCTTCTTTGTACCTATAAATTCTCAAGAAAGGGATGCTTTTATTTCCTACATACGAGACAAGGGAACCTAACTTTAATTCTTCATGTATGATATCCTTAAATTTCTCCTCGATTTCTTGTCCCTTTGAACGAGCAGGATAGAAACTTTTCACTGTTATAGCCTCTTCCATAAATAACATCTGTTGAGGATCACTTATCAGTTTCTTTTGCCTTGGCATTTTTCTTATACTCATGCTATTAATTAGCCTCTGTTCCTTAAATGCCCAACAATAGCATTTTGCCCCACCGAAATTCCGCCATCACCATTCGGTATCTTGTCATGAGTTAAAAACCTTAATCCTTTCTCCTTTACCAACGCTTCTGCCATTCTGACAATCGGCACATCATACGAAACCCCACCTGTTATCCCAATAGAGGGGATGCCAGTAGCATCACAAGCATCCGCTGCAATCTCCACCATCTCCTTAATCAGGGCATATACAAAGGAATAGGCAATGTCCGCCTTATCTTTTTCCGTGCTTATCCTATACTCTGCCAGTTGATCGAACAACGGCAGTGTCAGAACGATTTTACGATCTAAGCCCTTACAGGGCTTGCGGGGTCGTGGGGCAGTAGCCCCACAGCTTTCAACTTGCGTTTCAAATTCATACGTCGGCTCTCCTTCTGCTAAATATCGTTCGAGTTTCATTGCAGGTTCACCATCATACGTCATCCTTTGACAGATGCCGAGGTAGCATGACAAAGCATCTAACACTCTGCCGAAGCTACTTGTTTTTGGTGCGTTCTTCAAAAGCTTTTCCATCACACGCGCTTCCTGTTCGCTAACTAAATGAGCCGTATAGGTATCTCTTCCTAAAAGCGAAAAAATCGCAAATACTAACCTTCTTGGGTCTTTTATCGCCATCTCTCCACCGATTAGAGGTATCTCCTCCAGAGACCCCACCCGTTCAAAGGAGTCATAGCGAGACTGTAAGACTTCTCCACCCCATGCTTTCTTATCCACACCGTATCCTGTTCCATCTAAGGTTAATGCAATCACTTCATCCACAGCCCTATCGAGCATCAATGAAGCTGCATGAGCCCAATGATGCTGCACCTCAATTAATTCAATTGAAAATTCTTCAGACAGCCTTTTACCATACCGCCTCGTTGGATAGCGTGGATGCAGGTCTACCCCAATCGCATCAAGGTCAGCCATTGGTAAACCTAAAAGCTTCATCATTTGCTCCGTGCCAGATGCTAAAAAATCTACCGTTGGATAATGATACGTATTACCGATATATTGAGTGGTATAAAGGTTACCCTCTTTTGAGATACTCGAGGTGACATTCTCTCCCGCACCTAAGGACAAAATCCTATCCTTATACAGGACTTTGAGAGGAGTTGGGATAAAGCCCCTCGACCTCCTCAGGAAAAATTTCATACCATCATAGCACCGAACTACCGAATCGTCCACCCGGTTCACTATTTCTCTGTTATGTAAGAGGAAGTAATCAGCGTTTAGATTGAATGCATCCCCGTTTCTGATGACCATAGGTTCTCCAGAGACATTTGCAGAGGTCATGATAATCCCCTCTGAACCCAGGTAATGAAACAGAACGTAATGGAGACCCGAATATGGTAAATATGCACCAACAGTTCCTAATTCCGGTGAGATGGCTGATAAATCATCCGAGGACGATCGCTTATTTAAAAGCATAATTGGCCTGTGTGCAGAGGTCAGCAATTTTTCCTCCCGCTCATCTAACTCCAGATATTTCTCGATGGCGTTCACGTCCCTGAACATCACGGCAAACGGTTTTGCGGGTCTTCTGTAGAGCTTCCTCAGCCGATTCGCCTGGTCAAAGGTGCATATGAGGTGCATGCCACCCCAGCTCTTCGCTATTGCTATTGCTCCTTCGTCAACTAACCGGGCGAAGGTCTCTATCGGATTTCGCTCATCCAGCACCTCCCCTTTTCGGCCATAGAGCGTGTATTTCGGGCCGCAGCGTGGACAGGAGATCGTCTGCGCATGAAATCGTCTTTCCAGCGGGTTTGTGTATTCACCGAGGCATTTTTCGCACATCGTAAAGTCACGCATTGAGGTATTCGCTCGATCGTACGGGACATTCATAATTATTGAGAATCGAGCTCCGCACGAGGTGCAATTAATAAATGGATAGAGATACCTGCGATTATCCCCGTCCAGTAGTTCTCGTGCACAGTCCTCACATATTGCGGTATCTACCGGGGTAACAGACGTCTTTTCTCCCTCTGAACTCGTTATTATCTCGAAATCTGCATACCCCTTGATAGGGTCGTCCCTCACCTCTATTTCGTCAATAGCGGCAAGTGGAGGCAATTTTTTCATTAACGAGTTCAAGAATCCTTCCTTATCACCATTTTCTTGGATACCTATCTCTACGTTCGAGCCTTTGTTAAGTACATAGCCCTTCAAACCCAACGAGGTTGCTACTCTATACACCGTCGGACGAAAACCAACACCCTGCACCGTTCCCTTAATAACGATCTTCATCTGTTTTGTTCAGCACGATGTTCACACACGGTCACCGTATACGCTCCGCTATTCTCCGCACGGCGGCAACGGATAGCGCATCATCAGGTAAATCCACAATCGGTATCCCTTTGAAGTCATATTCAGGGATTAATGGATCAAAGGGTATTATCTCTTCTATTTCGAGGCCATATCTCTTCGCTTCTTCTCTTATCATCTTCTCAATGCCAGAGGGTATTTTATTCGCTATATTTATCAGGTTCTTCACCTCAATATTAATCTCTTCAGCAATCTTTTTCAGCCTTAACGCTGTTTTTATGCTCTTCAAGGTCGTATCCAGTACCACAAGCATGACATCCACGTCCCTTGTGGTTCTCCGGCTGAGATGCTCCAACCCTGCCTCGCAGTCTATGATCGTGTAATCGTAGTTCTTCGTCAGAATATCGATAATCATTCGTATTATGTGATTTACGGGACAATAACAGCCCGGTCCTTCGGGTCGACCCATGACCAGCAGGTCATAGCGCTCCTCTTCCACTACAATCTCTGCAATTTTACACTCAAATTGTGTCCTTATGTCTAATGTAGTGTCTTGCTGCTTCTCTTCCAGCAGGCCTTCCCGTATATCTCCAACAGTTTTATCATATGATATGCCGAGTGAATCAGGCAGGTTAGAATCAGCATCCGCATCCACAGCCAGCACGCAAATATTTTCGTTTCCCTTAGACTTCAATAGTTCCCTTATTAAGAGAGCAGCAATAGCTGTTTTCCCTGTTCCTCCTTTTCCCGCTACCGCTATTACTTTTCCCTTTCTCATACCTCGCAGCGCCCTGTTTCATATATAAATATAAATAAAAGTTATAACCGTCTCTTTAATCGTTTATCTTTTCCACCGTTGAAGTTCATGGATAAATCGCTAATAGTTTTGGTCTCTACACAACCTGAGGAATCTTTCAACCTCCTGCTCATAGAGCCTTCTTCCTAACCTTTGATCTCCCTGTGGAAAAGTTCATCTCATCAAAAGTAGTTATTTACCCCTATGCGTGGATTTCAGCCTCAAGCTTTTCGAGTTACATTTCCTGCACCTCGTCGCTCTCAGTGCATTTCGTGCATTACAATCCATGCATATTTTCACCCGAAGGAGTCTCGCCTCGGCTTCTGGAAATCTCGCCATTACTGTTCTCCACCCTATTTATCTACTCACCATTCCTTATAAAAACCTTTTCTTTAGCACGAGACCATCCAAAAATTATATAATATGAGCTAGAAGTAGCGACTCGCCATTACA
>DYFG01000065.1 GCA_020725315.1 Nitrosotalea sp. | reverse complement strand
CAGGTTATGCCAAAGGCTGGCTTAAAAAATTTTCACCCCTTTTTCAAAAGATCTTTGGCCAAAACTTTTGCAGTTTGTTGGCGGAATGACTATAATTTCGGAGATTCCGAGAAAAGTAGCTAACTCAACGAACTATTAGAGATTGATGTATTCCCTAAAATGATGCGAAGTTAAGGATCAATATCTCCTTCGTTGAGCGAAACAATCTCACGATGAGGGAGAGGAACAGGAGGCTAACGAGGAAAACTCTGGGTTTCTCAAAGAAAAAGAAATTGTTAAAAGCTTCCTTGAATACCTCCTTCGGCTATTACCACTTCGTAAAGATGCATAAAGGATTACGAGTTAAACTCGATGAGAAGGGGAGAAAGTGGATGCATATCCTATGATGGGAGCTGGGATTACAGATCGCATATGGACACTTGAAGAACTACTTACGTTTAGAACTCATCAAGAAAATCATGATTTAATGGAGGTGGGACACTAAGTAATAAATTATATACCATGGAACCCTAACAGACTTAAGCAGGGAATGGGTTGACCAGGCAATATCTGAAACATTGCCAATGGAAAGCAAAGAGAAGAAACTTCTGGATGGCTTCCTCTCCAGTAAAGAAAAGTTGTTAGATGAAATAACAGTGGTACATGGACAAAGGAGGTTATTTGAATGGAGAATTGTGCTGTAAAAGATTTACAAGGAATCATAGAGAGGATTAATGTCCACAAAGAATATCTCCAGAAGAGATTTAAGATAAAAGAGATAGGTGTTTTTTGCTCTTTTGTGAGAGGTGAACAGAAAAAAAGGGAAGTGATGTGGATATTCTTGTTAAGTTTGAAGAAGAGGATATTCCCAGCCTCCTTGAGTTTATAGCGATTGAGAGGCACATTTCAAGATTACTAAAGAAAAAAGTTGATCTAGTAAGGAAAGAAGCAATAAGACCTGAACTGAAGGATAGAATTTTAGAAGAGGTGATTTATATATGAAACGAGTATATAGGTTGTTTGCTAAAGACATACTAGATGCTATGGAAGACATCCAGAGATTTGTTGGAGAGATGAGTTTCAATGAATTTTATAATAACGATAAAACTCGAAGTGCTGTGGTATTGAAAATAGAGATGATAGGAGAAGCCACAAAAAACATACCTAAGACAATACGGGCTAAATATAAAGAAAATCCGTGGAAAGATATGGCTGGAATGCGAGACAAGATTGCTCATTTTTATTTTGGTATAGATTATAAAATTGTCTGGAAGGTAGACTTACAATGGATGTGATGTTTTTGCTGCTGACCTCTGGGAGGTGTTTAAAGGGAGAGCACCGATTGCACTTTATCATAAGTCAAAAGATTGGAAATCAAATGTAGTTGTGATTGATGGCACGGTCCTTGGCCCCAAAGGGATAACAATCTGGGAAGAAATGGAACAGCAACTTACAGGAAGAGGAGATATGCCATGTGATTAGAAGGAAGCTTTTTAGTAGTATAGACGAAAAAGGGGCAAGGAAAACCATAGAAGATTTCCAGGATTACGCTGAAAGAGAGAAACTCCTTCCTGAAGGCATGGAAAAATTAAGCTACCGTGAAAGGTTTATATATTGAAATTACAGATGAGTCATGTGCTATGGATTTGCTAACTTGACTTCTTAGCCAACTTCTCTGAAGATATTGTAGGCTCTACGCCATATCCCACAGCCTTCCACTCGCTATTGTCATCTGTGAATTCAGACCTTACATTTTTGGGAAAGAAGGGATCATTAGCCTATCTCGGCATGAGTCTAACTTCCATCGGAAATAGGGGGGTGTGTGGGTACACAAGAATCACGTCCACAACGAGTTTACACCAACGGCTTAGGTTGTTTCTCCTCTGGAAGAACGGGCAACCGCATGGTATTCACCAATAATGGATCATTGACCTCTTTTGCTCGTTCCAAAAGCAACTCCTTACCTATGGGCGTAAGTGCGAATATCGGGACCGCGGTTCCTGCCTGCACCAGAGCTTTCTCTTTTGCGAGTTCTCTTAGGTGAGGAGATGCACACGCAGTAACCAGATCAGCGATTTCACAGAACTCCTCAGCATCCTTTCTGGAAATGCCTGTGAGATGCACACCAAATACAACAGCGTTTTCACTGATAGTTCTACAGAGCTTTGCGTCCTCCACGGTGGAGACGGTAACCCCCACTCTTTCGTATCCAAGCTCAAGCGCCATCTGTAAGCCTGCTGCCTGGTCTATCCTCGGTGGGGCGAGTATTTGACCACCTTTGTCCTTTATCTTCTTTATTATCCCTTCAACCGATGTTGTCTCAATTACACCGCTGAGCCGTGCCCCTATTCCCTGCACGAGTGCAGGATTAGCAGTGATTACCGTGCCTGTACCTTCACAAACCGTTACGGTGCTATCGAGTAATCCTCTCCGCAGTGCAGTCATAAACGTCTCTGAAGCTCCGAAACCAACGAAAGCATCCATCTCTACTACTCTCTCCGCGGTGCACATCCCAAAATCCTTTATACGGAATTCAATATTCTCTTTTACGACACGCTCGTTCAGTTCCTTTATCCCGCGTATCTTCTCCCATAACCGACAATACCTGAGGAGAGGAGTCCCAACTTCTACTACTTTACCGTTTTCTACCACAACCTTCGTTTTTCCGAGCGTTTCAAAGACATGTCGGTCTTTGGTCATCATCCATTCCCCCTGTCACAATTTGAACAAATGTAGCAGAACTAGAAAATTTAAAGATGGTGCAAACTTATTTTACATTAAATTTGCATTCATTATTAGATTCTATCTAAAATATCGTCCACAAGTAAGGCAATGAAATTAAGATTGACCGATTCGTCGGAGTTAACGTTTGAACAAGCAGGTGAAGAACCTTTCTACTCAATTAATCTGGCGAATGGGATATCTGTTGAATCCTTTTTATCACTGCTCAAGGAGGTTGAAGGCTTTATCCCTGAGTTCGAATCAGCAATTGGGATGAGTGGGGCACGAGCCTGGATAGGGGAACGATTGCATGAAGCTGTTCATGCTGGACGGACGACTATCGAACGGCATCTAACGAATCAGTATTTTTCAGAGTTCGTGATAACGACGGATACCGCTTACATCTTGATTGAGAATTATGAGCTGGGAAAGACAAGGGTGGGGCTGATAAGAAGTAGGTATCGTGCGTATGACCTCACAGTTCTAAGGTTCATGGTCACCAGACCAGTTCATGAGGATACGCACTCGCATATACACAAAACGGGATATTCAGCGTTATTCTCGGAGCTCGTGGACAAGACGCGGCGGCGAATAGAGGAAAAAAGGCCATCGGCGCGGATAAAGATAAAGAGACTCCCTCTGGAACTCACAGCACCGATCTATCTCAAGGAGAAGGAAGAGCTAACAGCACGGAGAATGCAACGATTTGCTATCAACGCGTTCTTGAAGGCGTATTATGAGCGCGACCCTGACTGGTATAGTTTGTTAGGCGTGCCGCTGTTTTTACCTCCCCATCCCGGAGTTGTTGAGGAGATAAAACGAATAACCAGGAGAGACGTGGACTTCAAGGGTGGATTTTTGAGTACGTATAGGAACATACTGAGAGAATATGCGGGTGCGATAGCAGCAAGTGAAGAGAGAATTTATGAAGACGCACGGTTGTATCTTCATTCGAGGACGGAATATTTGATAAATATGGTGAAAAAGTGTTTAAACGGCGATTATAGTGATTTAAAGACGAGAGAGAGGGAGATAGTGTGGAGACCTGGTTGTGAGATGAAAATATAGGTGAGATGTGAAATGGACGTCAAAAGAATCCTTATCGAGCGAGGTATAAAACCTGCGAGAGGTCTTGGGCAGTATTTCCTGATTGATGACGGCGTGGCAACGAGGATGGTGGAGTATGCAGAAGTGGAGCGTGGTGATGTCGTACTGGAGATCGGAGCAGGAGTGGGGGGTCTCACCGAGAAGTTGGAACGAAAAGCGAGGAAGGTGTATGCGGTGGAGAAGGACGAGGAACTGTGTGAGGTGCTAAAGTGTACTAAGAAGAGTAAAACAGAGCTACTGGAAGGTGATATTATGAAAGTAGAACTACCAACGTTTGATAAAGTCGTTGCGAGCATACCTTTTTCGTTATCATCGCCAATCACGTATAAATTGCTGCTCCGTGGCTTCGGGCTTGCGGTGCTGTTGTATCAGAAAGAGTTTGCGCAGAAGACGGATGCGAAACCAGGATCGAAATTGTATGGGCGGCTATCAGTTATCACACAGGCGCTCGCAGACGTCGAAATTCTTGAGCTCGTTCACCGAGATGCATTTTATCCTTCTCCGCCAGTTACAACAGCGATCGTGAGATTGAGGGAGAAAGAATTAGAGGATAAAGAGAAGTTTTTTGAGTTGGTCACTGCGGCGTTTGGTCAGCGAAGGAAGAAGATGAGCAGTATATTTAAGTCTTTTGGGGGTTTAGCGCTTCCGGAATTGGAGAAGAGGCCGGAAGAGTTAAGGCATGAGGAGTTCGTAAAAATAGCGAAGTATGTATAAGCTATTGTTCCGATAAAGGATTTTTTTGCCTCAGTTAGGTATGTGATTAAACCCCTAACATCATTCTGAGTGTATTTCTCACGGCAGGTGCAAGCCCAATAACGATAAGAGCCAACAATACGGGCTTTTTCAGCTCCCTTTCCGCCTCGTCGGTGAATTGTGTATCCAGGAGATATAATATCGGGGCAAGTATTCCAAGCTTGAGCGGATACATCCCGGCTGCGGTGCCCGCATACGTCACGATAAGTCCTTCTATAACATGTTTTCCGGTGTAATCCAGTATATCAATTCCGATAAAGGAGGAAGAGGCATCGAGTAGATGAGCAGCTAACACAGCGGCATTCAACCTGTCAGTGAGAAAATGAGCACCAAATCTCGCTGCAATTGCGTATATCACACTGAGGAGGAGCCCTGAAATGCCGATGACGGCAAGAAGAACCCAAGGTAAAATAATGTCTTCCTTTACCAGGAGAAATATCAGGTTTGCGATGAGCCATATAACTCCGATCAGACCAAAAATCAGCGTGTAATCGTAATCTCCTATCCAGGTTGAGCGGGATACTATCACCGTGAGTATGAGTATAGCCACGCAGCAAAAGAAGATAAGAAAGAAGATTAACGGAGTAATCAGCAGGTAGCTCAGAGGCAGGGGAACTACTTCTGCGTCTTCCATTACCCGGAGGCTCGCACCAACAACTATGTAAGGCGATAAAACGGCGGTCTATCTTTATTCCGAGCTTCTTCAGTAATTTCAATGTCAAAAAGAGGCATACTACCAGTACGAGCGCCCACGTTATCGTATTTACCGGATTGTAGCCGGTGTCATGGGTTATCGGATGGATATAGTATGTTTGGACAAATTGTCTTAATGCTTCGGTCATATTATCGTGGATTTAGAACGTTAACTATGGTGGCTATGGCTTATATAACTCTATCTCTTGATCACTTGGATTTTTGTAAAATTAAACAAAGTCTCATCAAAAACCGTTAAATTGAAAAAGCCGATGTAAAAGCCCTGTTCAACTTTCTTTAAGAAGGATTTCACTGAATCGACATATCTCTTATCATTAGCGAGCAAATAAGTATTTAGTCCATTTGCTACGCGAAGAAGTAGTTGATGATTTTAATAGTGTCGAGGATTTCTTGTTAACTTTAGAGCGCGAGCATAATAACGTGAAAACAGCATACGCAAGGGTTACTATTTCTCATGTTGCTTACAAGTTGATTGGTGATACGCGGATAACTAAATTCGAGAAAAAAGATAAACCCCTGAGGACACACATGATAAAAAGTTAATGGCAGTATTCTCTACGGTTAATAACAACAGCTAAAATGAGCCTCAATATCCCCACACTGCATAAAATAGAAGCGATAAAAAAAGAAAGCCCTAACGTAAAATCATTTACTTTTCACTCGAAGCTCATTGCCAAAGAGAGCAAACCAGGTCAATTCGTGATGGTTTGGGATCCCGGGATAGACGAGATACCTATTTCAATCGCGCGAGCACCGCCAGGGGGAGCGGTGGAACTTGCAATTGCTGATGTCGGGGACTGTTCTCATAGCCTGCATCAAAAACGGGTGGGTGATTTGATTGGATTAAGGGGTCCTTATGGCGCAGGCTTCTCACTTAATGGCGAGCGGATTTGCATGGTCGCAGGCGGATATGGAGCCGCACCGTTGCGGTTTGCCGCGACCAGAGCGAAAGAATCAGGTAAGCACGTTATGGTCTTAGAAGGCGCACAAAGTAGCGCCGAGCTTTTATACGTGCAAGAATTCCTCGATTTAAGCTGTGATCTCCGGGTTGCTACAGAGGACGGTTCGAGGGGTTATAAAGGATTAGTTACAGACTTGTTGGAAGAGCTCTTGGTATCAGGTGAACAGTTTCAGCAGGTATTGACCTGTGGTCCAGAACTGATGATGGAGCGCGTTTGTAATATTACGAGGCGGAATAAAATCCCTACGCAGGTCTCTGTAGAGCGAATAATAAAATGCAGCTGTGGTGCGTGTGGCTCGTGTGATCTGGGCGGGTATCGGATCTGTAAAGACGGTCCTGTTTTCACTGCGGAAGAACTTGACCGAACGGAATTTGGCAGATGGACGCGTGCAAAGAGTGGTCAAAGAATCCCCGTTATCCCGAATGTGATCGTGGGGGAAGAAGGTGAGCTCTTATCAACGCCTCCTCCGCATTTCACGCCTGAATACGAGCCATTACTGAAAACGGAGGTATGCGGGATTGATTTCCCGAATCCACTAGCGAATGCAGCGGGGTTTGGCGTTTCCGGGATGTTGTTGTACCGATATGCCGTGGCAGGTGCGGGAGCTGTCGTGACCAAATCAATTGGGCTGTATGAACGAGAAGGTTATCCCAACCCTACATTCATTGAACTCTCTCCACGGAGTTATGTGAACGCAATGGGGCTCCCAAATCCCGGGATAAAGAACTACGGGCTGGAGATAGAGGATGCGAAGTATGCTCATGTGCCCCTGGTACTGAGCATTTTTGGTAACAGTGTGGAGGAATGCAGCGCAGTAGCGAAGATTGCTCGTACCTATCCTGTGGATATCTTCGAATTTGATGCCTCGTGTCCACATACCGAGTTCACCGCGGTTGAAAATGATCCTAAGCTGCTGAGCGGTATAATAAAGGTGATAAAAGAGATTGTGTATCCAAAACCACTTGCGATGAAGATCTCACCTAACATCGGTGCACCGGTAGGATTAGCGCTGGGGGCACAGAGGGCGGGCGCTGATGTGATCACTGCTATTAATACGGTACTCGCACGACCAGTGGACAAGACGCTCGATATACCTCTTTTGGGCAACCCTACCGGCTATGGCGGTAAATCCGGTAAGGATCTGACGGTTGGTGGTAAGGAGATTGTTTTCGCGCTCTACAAGGAGTTGAAGATACCGGTAATCGCGGTTGGCGGTATATTCACCGTTCAGGACGTGATAGACTATGCGAAGAACGGAGCGAGTTTGTTCCAGGTGGGGAGTGCACTGGTAACTGAAGGGCTTGAGATTTTTTCGAGACTAAAAAAGGAATTAAAGGAGTATCTTCGGGCGCATGGCTATAAGAATATTGGCGAGCTGGTGGGTGGGGCGCATAGGAGATGAAGTTATTTAAAGCGTTCATCTCTATCATTCCTTTTCACCCATCTCCTCCACGAATCGAATAGCAGAGACTAAAGAGCGGCAATTTTTGCTATAACCCTATACCTTTATATGTAACAATGATCTTCAGAATAAAATATGTCACAATATCAAAACCTTGTGAAACCCGCCTTTCCCAAGGCTACTCTTAAACGTATTATCAGAGGCATAAAGTCAGAAAAGAAACCCGTATCACTGAGAGCAGTATTGAAGAATTGAACGCTGTCCTTGACGAATTTGTTGGGTGGATTGTTCGTGAAGCAGAAAAATTAGCAAACAATGAGGGGAAGTTGACAATAGCTCCAAAACATATCCAAGAAGCAACAAAAATTTATTTTGGGTAGGAGGGATAAAAAATGCCAACAGAGGCAGAATATGTATATTGGCATAAATGCTGGCCTGAGGCAATATTAAATACACTTCGAGGGTTTATGGAAAGCGGTGATTCTTCTGGGGTTTTAGGGATATCCAGCTTAGCGGTCTGCTACGTAAAACCAATTGATTATGAAACTGCTATATCGGTCCTCATTCGTGAGATTCTTCAGGGATTGGAGGAGGCAAAAGAAATTCGTGAGAAACTAAGAGATCGGGAACTTGAATTTAAGGTAATGGGTCTTTATGATATAATGGAAAAAAGAGCCACGTTGCTGGAAAGAGGGCTTGTTCCTTTACCAAGAGTAAATAACAGAGTAACCGGCTATAGGAGAGAAGCCCACGAAATATACCGAAATTTACAAGGCGCGGGGTTCTTAAAAATCGAACGTCACAGTTTAAGACCTTCTGACAGACCTACGGATTGGATAGGGTTAAACGGTAAATGGGACGGCTTAATGGATGGTATAAGAACAAGTGACACAAGTCCAAATATGTTTGCTTCCTCCTTAGGGATTATGCTTTACTTAGCCGTAGAGGAAAAGGGCTTTACAACGGTTTTCCCGATGATTAAAGCTATTCTAGCGGCAGAAAAGAGTGGAGGGAAAATAACTACTGAGGATTTGCAAATGAAATCTTAGATAAAGTCAGAAGAATAGCATACCATCAGCAAATGCATGGTATAAAC
>DYFG01000064.1:5103-8858 GCA_020725315.1 Nitrosotalea sp. | reverse complement strand
CAAAAATAGCTTGTTACCCAAAGAGATATTTGAGTAGAAAACAAGTTTATTTAAGAGCTTATCCAAAAAGTCCAGCCGCTCGAAACGTAATCCAAGTACAAGCGAAATGGAGCATTGCCGTTTTCGACCTTCTTCTCCCAGCGGATGAGCAGCCGTCGAAAGCGGTTCAACCACGAATGGGTCCGCTCGACGACCCAGCGCCGGGCTCGATAACCGGGGATTTGTTCCTTTGCGGCCATCTCCTCCCCACGAGCACGAATGTGGGCAGTATAAGCCCAGGCAGCTACCAACTCATGAACCTCTGGATAGTCATAGCCCTTATCCATGCTCATGTTTTGTGTTTTTTCCTCTGTTGGCTCAGGTCGCTCAATGACTATGGCTTTCAGAGTGGCCTCAACAAGCTTCATATCGTGGCGGTTAGCACCATCTACAGCAAGAGGAATGCCATTGCCTTCTGTCAACAAGCTCCGCTTTGTGCCGCTTTTCCTCCGATCAGTAGGGGATTAGGACCCGTTCCTTTTTCCCCCAACGGTGCCTTGGTCATTGCCCCGTCCATTGCCTGCCATTCCCAATCCAGACCTTTCTTCTCATCATATTCCAGTAGTCCAGCATGCCACATCTTCTCAAATACGCCTTCCTCACGCCATTTCTGAAAGCGATCGTGTACCGTACTGGGTGCTCCCAGAGTGTGCGGAAGCGCTTTCCACTGACAGCCGGTCCTCAGCACGTAGAAGATTGCCGTCATTGCTTGACGATCACTCATCTGTGGGCGTCCTGGCTTCTTCGGCTTGGGAGGTGGGAGCAGAGGTTTTATCCTCTCCCACAGCTCATCAGGAATGTGGTACTCAGGGCCAACGCCCAGACTCTCATCAGCCATCTCCGTTCCCTCCTAATATCGTGTTATGGACCCAAACATTATACCCTATTCTCTATTTTTCTGATAGGCTCTTAATCGGTTCAATCAATTTTACATGTTCTCCTATTCTGATTAAAGAATTAGAGATATTCCTTAATTCCTCCGCGATTCCTATTCTAAATCCCCGCAAACAAAGAGCTATTGCAAGTAACCCGGAAAATACAGCCAAAGCATCGAAAGCAAATTTAAATCTATTCCTACCATCCAGCTGGCACTCTCCATTTATTAATAAACTCCTTCGTTTCATCCTCCAAGAATATTCGTCTCCATAGTCTCCTTCTGCACCGGCAGTTCTATGGTGAATTCCCCCCCTGCCGCGGTATATACAAGCTCTGATTTTATTTCCAGCGAAGTTCTCTCTCCGTTTCTGAGATGCGTTACCCACCAATCGTTGAGCTTATGATTATCAAGCTCTGTATCAAATCTGATCTCGGTATCACTTCGTGGTTTTAGCAATATAGTTTCTTCTGAGAGCCCTAAGCCCATTTTTATCTCGTTCATACCTATTTCATACCTTATTAAGTGGATATAGATCGGAACAAGGTGGGGATTATACAATACCATTTTCGTTTCGATTTCTGTATAATCATCAGTGACTTCGCCCCATGAGTTCTCTATTGACCTCATCTGGGGCTCCATGCCCCTCTCATTTATTTCAAAAGTTCTCTTACCACCGAGGATGTTTGTCCTTACCGTGCTTATTATCTGCTCTATTGGATATTTGTATTCTACGAGTTTTAGGTCAAACACGATATTCCCACTTATTTTAACATCCGATTTCTCTCCTTTTCTTATATGCGTTACCCACCACTCCGGTATTTTCTTATTCTCCAGCTCCGTAATGATGGTTATTGCATGCTCGCCCTTTGCTGGAAGAGAAGCCTCGCCAACGCTCTGTCCTGAACCAATCCTCACATCGTTCATAAAGATCTGATATTCTACCCCTTTTATCGGTATAGGAAAAGTATTTGGGTTATTCACCACTATGGTCGTTTTTATTCCACTACTATCTGCTGTTATATCTCCCCAACTGTTCGTTACGCTCTTAATCTCTGGTATTTCCGGCTTTCCAGTGGGAAATAACAAATACGCAGCTCCACCTACTAATACTATTACCACTATCAAAATTATCCCTATCAAGGCGGCACGTCTCAACTTATCTTCACCTCCTCTATGTTCATATTTTGTTTTGCTATAAAAATTTTTCAATGTTATTCTTTCGCTATTTTAAATTCTTAGGCAAAGTAACAGTAAAGTGAAGAATGCGTATCGAAAGAGCACGAGGTACGAGGGATTTCCTGCCCAAGGAGATGAGGAAGAGGCGGATATTGGAGGTGCGAATGCGTGAGCTCGCAGAGCGGTGGGGTTATGAAGAGATAGGTACACCTACTTTCGAGCTCGCAGAACTCTTCACACTGAAATCAGGCGAAGCGATCTTAAAGGAGATGTACGAGTTCGAGGATAAGGGTGGTAGACATTTAGCACTGAGACCTGAGTTGACCGCACCTGTGATAAGAATGTATGTTAACGAACTGAAGATGGCATCGAAGCCGATCAAAGTGTACTATTTTGGTAATTGTTTCAGGTATGAGGAGCCTCAAAAGGCTCGGTATCGAGAATTCTGGCAGTTTGGTGTTGAGTTAATAGGCTCTGACCGCCCAGAGGCGCAGGCAGAAGTAATCGCACTCGCTTTTTCTATCCTGAAGTCGTTAGGCATAAAAGCAGAGCTTCACGTCGGTCATGTTGGTCTGATAAGAGAGAAATTGCGAGATGCGAAGGTAGAAGAGGAGAAGATAAACAAAGTGATGAGGTTGATAGACAAGGGCGAAAGGGAAGAGGTAATCGCGTTTATGAACGAAATCGGAGTGAAAAGGGAAGTGATTGACGATTTACTACGTTTGATCGATTTAAAAGGAGAGGAAGCCTTAAAAGAAGCACATGACCATACCATAATCGTTCCTGAGAGCGATGCGTTAAAGGAACTGGAGATGCTCTTAGAGATGCTTAATTATTACGGCGTTGCTTACACATTAAACTTAGGAATAGCGCGTGGATTGGATTATTACACAGGGATGGTATTTGAGATTTACGAAGCTGGTGGCGTGTTAGGCGCGGAGAATCAGATATGTGGTGGCGGATCCTATCGGCTGGCTGCTCTCTTCGGGGGTGATGAGGTCCCCTCAACGGGGTTTGCCTTTGGTTTTGACCGATTGGCAGAGCTATTTCGCTTAGAAACCAGGGACCTGAAGAGAAAGGAAGTAGTAGTAGTACCGGTCCGAGAGAGGGATACTAATGATCGCGGGGTGGTTAAAGAGGCAATAAAAATAGCGTCTAAGCTGAGGGAATTCTTCACCACGCAGATAGACGTGATGAACAGGAGTCTAAGCGCCCAGTTATCTTATGCTAATGCTATTCACGCTTCATTTGCCGTGCTCGTGGGTAAAAATGAGCTAAAAGAAGAGAAAGTAACGCTCAGATATCTTAATACCGGGGAGCAAGAGAAATTGGGTGTCGAGGAATGTGTGGAAAGAATAAAGGCTTACTTTGATGTGAAATAAGATAATAGCTCTGGAGGATTACAAAACGAAGAATCCTTCAGTAATAAGAAGATGAATATGGGGCTCTGCCAAAAGCTATCCACTACCCGAAAAAATGAGGGCAAAAAAGCGAAGCGAATAGGAGATTAAAAACCTTTTCCCTCAATTTTTTGGATTGTATTTCTAATCATGTCTTATTCATTTCAAGCACAAATTATAAAATCTTATGGTGGAAGAACTGACGGGTAGTAAAGTCTGCAGGATTGCCAATCCTCAGGAATGCAGAATAATCGAGCGCCTTA
>DYFG01000064.1:0-5003 GCA_020725315.1 Nitrosotalea sp. | reverse complement strand
AGTAAAGTCTGCAGGATTGCCAATCCTCAGGAATGCAGAATAATCGAGCGCCTTAACAAGTTCGTTGTAACGGTAGGGATCAAAGGAAAGTATCATCGTGCCTACATAAACAACACCGGAAGGCTTTCCGAGTTATTGGCCAGAGGAAGAAAAGCGTTCTGTCTGAGAACGCATAATCAGGGCAAGACAGATTTCAGGCTGTTTGCGATAGAAGAGAGCGGGTTGGGAGCTCTCATCGATACCCACCTGCAGATGAAAGTCTTTGAAAGATCGGTTGAGAGAACCCTCATTCCGTGGCTTGAGGGATGTCGCATTCTTAAGAGAAACGCAACGCTCGGTGCATCGCGCATAGACTATCTCGTGGAATGCTCTGGAAAAGCGGTTTATCTCGAGGTAAAAAGTGCTGTTTTAAGGGACGGAGAGTATGCTCTGTATCCCGATTGTCCTTCGGAGAGGGGGCGAAAACACCTCAAAGAGCTTTCTCGCTATATGAACGAAGGGGGAGAAGGAGTCTTGCTGTTTATCGCGGCACTGCCTCAGGTCAAAGCGTTTAAACCGAATAAACGCGCGGATGAGAAGCTCTACGAAGCTCTTAAGGATGCGCATTCATCGGGAGTGGAGATAAGAGCCGTTGGCTTGTACTACAATCCCCAAGATGCATTTGTCTATCTCTTTAATCCTGATCTTGAGATACGCCTCTCTTAAGCCGGGTTATAAGATGGTTATCTTTAACAGATCGATATATTTAAAAATATAAACCTTCGTTTAAGCTTTATTGGAATTATGGATGTAAAGAGGCTGAGATGTTTTATTCCCGTCGGTGGCGAGGCGAAGAGGTTAAAGCCTCTAACACATGATATAGCAAAGCCGTGCATCAGGTTCTTGAATCGGCAATTAATCGAGTTCTCGATGGCGACGCTGGCTGAACAGGGTATAAGAAACTTCATCTTTGGAGCGCGTGGGTATACTAACTATACGAACCTTTTCGATCAGTATGGAGAGGGAATTGGGTTCTCAGCAAAATATAAGATCGAACCGAGGGTGCACATCAAACATCAGCCTAATCTGGATGACTTGGGGAGCGCTGATTCTTATAGGCTTAACATGGAATATTATGATGTTCGTGATTCCGTCCTTGTTATACAGGGGGATAACCTCTTCACCATTGGTCTCAATGACTTTATCAAAACACATGAAGAAAAGGGAGCAGTTTTGACCATCGCCCTATCAGAGGTGGAAAATGTGGAAGAATATGGCATAGCTGAGTTAGATCACGATATGAGGATTAAGCGGTTTATCGAAAAGCCGTCAGCAGATAGAGCACCAAGTAATCTTGCCAATGCGGGCATCTATCTCCTGTCACCAGAGATCAGAAGGATAGTTGGAGGTGAGGAGCTCAAAAAGATAAGGGAAGAGAGGAATAGGCTCGATTTCGGGTTTGACCTCATTCCCTACCTGGTGGATAACGGATTCCCGGTCTATGGGTATAAGCTGAACGTCTGGTATGATCTTGGTACTCCAGAGCGATATCTGAAGACCATGCATGAGGTTCTTCATGGGGCGATGGATATAAGAATCCTGGAAGAAAAAATTGCACCCGGCAGAAACATTTGGGTTCAGGGCTACAGTGAGGAATCGATCAAGAGGCGGGAGGAGCTCATTAGGAAATATAACGAGAAAAAGTTGTTCATCGAAGGGGCTGCTCTGATTGGTAGGCATACGAGGATCGGCGACTATTCTCACATCTCTGATTCAAGCATCGACAATTTTTGCGTACTCGGTGAGCATGTAAACGTAGAGAGGTCCGCAATTATGGATGCGGTACAGATTGGGGATTATACCCGTGTATCTGAGAGCATTATAGGTCGGAAAGTTGTCGTCGAATCGATCCGGGAAAGCCCTACATATATCGAATCAAATTCTGTGATCGGCAACGCGGTCCACATCAGCAGGGGTTGCAGGCTCGTAAGAACCAGGGTTAATCCCGGTTTAAAGATTCCACCAGGCATGAGGTACATCGATAAATTTCTGCAAACCACCGAAGATATTGTTGATCTATCTGCTCCTCGGAAAGAAGAGGAAGTCTGGTGATCCTTATCTGATTACCCTTTACCACGCCTCTAGCCAGGAATGATAAGCCCTCTATTTTCCTCATTCTGGTGGCAAATAATAAATTGGAAATAGCTCCAAAAATAGGTTTTTTCAACCTCAATTGTCATCTTCAGGTTAGTGAGCAAACATTTTGTATTTGATGTTCTCCTCCACTATCTCCTCCTCTATTCTCTTTGCCAGTATCTTTTCAGGATGATGAAGCCCCTTAACCCTTTTTGTAAGGTCTTCAAAGGTGGAAAACTCTCCCTTCTTCCGCTCTTCCAATATCGCCCACATCAATTTCTTTCCTATCCCCGGTAGCAAATCAAGTGTATGTAATCTCGTGGTGATAGGCTTTGCTTCGTTAAACGCCTGTATGAACCTTTTCTCATCCCCTTTTACTATAATCTCCAATACATACGGTAATTCTACCTTCGCAGTCGGCGTTAATTCCTTATATCTCGACCTCCTAATGACATGATCTATTACTTCCCGCTCGCCTTCTCCAAGATATACCCGCTCATGCATCGCAGGAATTTTATTCTTCTTTGGTGAAAGCTCCATTAAGACGAATTTAGCTTCGCCAACAGCCTGAACAAGTGGTTTCTTCTGATATACAGGACGAGAGTCATCAGGATGTCCGTAAGGTAAATAATCGAGGACTCGTGCATGCGTCTCTCGTGTCTTTACCCTCTCACTCACCCTTTCCTTCTCTATCCTGCTCTTTTTTTCATGTTCATACCCTTTCATCCACTCTTCCCCCAAAATAGGCTCAACCACAACTTCGCTCATTCATACTTTGTAACTAAATCGAGTATCTTTTCTAAGTCCGCCTCGGTAAGTGTAAATCGTTCCTTCGCATAGATTGCACGTACCTCGTTTGCACTTTTGGGCATCAAATCAGCAATCCGTACCGCAATCTCCTCTTTCATTTTTTCTAATCTAAGAAGTTCGTTTATAAGAGTCCTTGACTTTCCTGCTCCAAGTTTCGCAAACTTTGTTGTATGCTCATGGGCTTTTCGCCTCTCATACCTTATCTCCTCCTCTTCCTCCCCCTCTTCCGTTTTCTTTCCCGCCCCACTTCTCTTTAGAGCAGTCAAGATGTCCTTGGCTTCTGCGAGGGTCATGACTCTTTCATTAATTATCTCTTTTACTATCATTTTCCCTTTTCCCCCGTTGCCCGCACATCTTTACTTCTCGGATAACTTATAAGAAGATAAAAAGGTTTTTATATAGTAGAATTCATTGGTTCAGCACATATCGAATAGGGTGGTCAAATGAGAGATAGTATCGTAAAGGACTTAAATCTTGCAGAAGGCGGAAAGAAGAGAATAGAATGGGTTAAAGGGAGAATGCCCGTTTTGAACTTGGTAAGGGAGAGATACCTGCGTGAGAAACCATTGAAAAACGTGAACGTAATGGCGTGCCTCCATGTTACGGTGGAAACGGCAAATCTTATCCTGACATTAAGAGCTGGGGGTGCAGAAGTGGCACTTGCAGCTGCGAATCCTCTTTCTACTCAAGATGAGATAGCCGCCGCTTTAGCTTCGTCTGGAATAAGGACATACGCTTTCAGAGGCGAGCGTGAGGAGGAATATTATAGATGTATCAATGAAGCACTTGGAATAAATCCTGCGGTGGTGCTCGATGACGGCGGCGATACGATTACCTGGATTCATACCAAGCGTGAAGAACTGATAAAAGACGTTAAGGGTGCATGCGAGGAGACAACCACAGGCGTGATACGGCATCGCGCAAGAGCGAAAGAGAACAAGTTGGGCTTCCCTCTAATTGCGGTCAACGATGCAGAGACGAAGATGATGTTCGATAACCGATACGGAACCGGTCAATCAACCGTTCACGGGATAATGAATGCGACAAATCTTCTTTTCGCTGGCAGAGTCGTGGTAGTAGTTGGATATGGCTGGTGTGGACGGGGCGTGGCGCTACGAGCACGAGGGCTTGGCTCATCTGTGGTCGTGGTGGAAACAAACCCACGGAAAGCACTGGAGGCAGTTATGGACGGATACCGGGTGATGCCGATGAGGGAGGTGGCAAAAATTGGTGACCTCTTTATCACTGCTACCGGCGATATTTCAGTTATAAGGGGCGAGCATTTCGAATTGATGAAGGATGGTGTGATTCTTGCCAATACCGGTCATTTTAATGTCGAGATAAACATAAACGATCTGGAAGAAAGGGCGGTGGAGAAGATGGAGATAAAAGAGAATGTGGTTGAATACCGGATGAGAGATGGCAGAAAGCTCTATTTACTTTCTGAAGGTCGAATTGTGAATCTCACTGCGGCTTATGGGCATCCCCCTGAGGTAATGGACATGAGCTTCGCAAACCAGGCGTTATGTGTGCGGTACATTGTGGAAAATCACGAAGAGCTCCACAACGAGGTATATTCGGTGCCGAAGGAGATAGATGAGGAAGTGGCTTTGTTGAAGCTGAAGTCGTTGGGTGTTGAGATAGAAGAACTAACAGAAGAACAAAAGAGGTATCTTTGCTCCTGGGAGTTAGGGACCTGATATCTCCATTTTGTAGATAACTGTGCTGATGAGTTGAGGCCTAACAAGCAGTTATATACCTTTATTCAAGCGAATAAGACGCTGAAAATCTTTTTTAGGTAAGACCAAAATGAGCTTCGTTTGTGCGATATAATGGAAGGAATAAGGACAACTAATAGGAAAATAGTAACGCGATAGAAAATTCGCTTAGAACGCAAATATGAAAGAAATAAAAAAGTTAGCATAGTCAAAATATCATCCTATTTACTTCCCTCCCTCCTCACCATCCTGCTTGTAAGAGTAAATGAAGATGTTGGTAAAACTTTGGCTCTCGGGTGCGCTATCATATATATCCCAACTCCTACAATTTTCATATGTAATATTTTTTGTAAAGCTTAT